>CAIZES010000403.1 GCA_903932045.1 uncultured Silvanigrella sp.
ATCAGAAACCCGATTGCCGCGTCCAAAAAACTCAACTTATTTCAGGAGCTTAAGATTCCATAAACAACTGCGATGACATGGGTGCGAGGTTAAATAATTGATGCTGCATGGCTGATTGTCTCAATTATTTTCATTTTTTCCTCGGTACTGGGAGCGTGATGATACTGAATTTGAATGCCAAAAATCTTGAAAGAAAATACAGCTCCAGCTCACACGGAAGGTGTCCAACACCGCATCACGTGAAGCAGTTCCTTGAATCACAGCACCCAAGGGATTTGAAACGATCAATTTGCTTTTCAAGCAAGAGCCAAACCAAACAGAAATTAAACTAGACTCGATTACACTATAACCGTGTTTCTTTTTTAACACCCCGAATAACCTCGTTGTTTTTAGAAAACACAATGACAAAATCAAGGCGCTGGGGAAGACTGCGAATCGTCAACTTTAAATCCTTTCACAAAAATATTGGGAACGTTCTGCTCGTTCAAATACCAAAGGCATGGATTTGTTTTCCGACACAAAGAATTAAAATTGAACCGATAACTTGCGGGTGACACGCTCAACAGCTGATAAAAACGGAGTCCGAACATATTCGCCCACATATCCGCTTCAGATGCCACACCAGTAACCAAGGTGCCGTACACTCCAAAAACACCCCACGCTTTGTCGGCCCTGAGTCCCAAAAAGGCGTATTTTGGCCATTCACCCATTGGAAGTTTTGGATGACCCTCAAGATACATACCCAGGTTCCATGCGTCGTTATCAGACAAATCGAGATTAAAAAATTTCTTTGAAACAGCAAACAAATGTGCAATTTTGTCGATTCCAACAATCACACCATTCAAATTCACAACACCAGCAATAGACTGATCCGCCATTTTTGTATTCATATTCGACGGCAAAACACCACCGACACCAGGAAGACCCGGAACACCTCCTACTGGATTATTGTGATACCGAGACTCTTGGTAGGTTGCCTGAAAATATTCGTTTCTAGACAAGGATAACTCATTTACAAAATCTATTTCCAGATTCGTGCTCTGAACAATGTCGAGAGGAGTTATTCCGGTACCTTTGACATATGTTCCCAACTCTTTGCCGACTTCATCAAGAAACTTTTTTCGAATCTCTTCGGAAATTTGGTCATTAACAATGCCATTTTTTTTCCGCACACCATTCACACGCTCATTCACCATACTTTCAAAAACAGAACCAACATCAACAAGTTTTTTTGTTTCGCTTGTGAGCCTATCATCCGTTTCTTGATAAATTTGCGCCTTTGTCGATTTCAATTTGCACGACAAACAAAACAATGCTGCAAAAGCACTACAAGCCAAAAGAGTCCAACATTTTTGAAACAAAGTTACTCCCGCAGTTCCATTTTTAGAATTTCTTTTCTTTACTTTTCTTTACTTTTCTTTACTTTTCTTTACTTTTCTTTACTTTTCGTTACTTTTCGTTACTTTTCTTTACTTTTCGTTACTTTTCGTTACTTTTCGTTACTTTTAGTTACTTTTAGTTACTTTTAGTTACTTTTAGTTACTTTTTTCATCTTTCAAGACAGAAAAAAACAGAACCGAAATATTATCTTCTCCGCCCCTATCCAATGCAAGCTGAACAAGATCACGACAAGTATCAGCAAAAAATTGAGTCCTTTCTTCTTCTAAAGTAAGGTGATTTTTCACAATTTCCAACATTTCCCGACCTGTCATTTTGTTAGACAAACCATCACTGCACAATATCCACAAATCACCTTCACAAGGTTCTCCAGAAACAATGGAGGGTTCGGAGGGAGGCATCATGCCAATATTTCGAAAAATTGCATTCTTATAATTGCTTCCGCCAAACAGCTGATCTCGTTCCGCGCCTGCAGCAATTTGTTCATTAACAAAAGTATGATCCATAGAAATCAGAAAAATTTCACCATCACGAACAAGATAGGCTCTACTGTCACCAACATGGGCCAATTTAAATTCATTGCCACAAATCATCCAAACAACCAAAGTTGTCCCCATATGAGCCAAAAGAGGATCTTTGGCGCCACGGTCGTGCACTTGTCGCGACGTTTTTTGAAACAACTCTCGCAAAAAATTTCGGACATTATCATCGGAAGCCGTGTCCATTTTGGAATGAAGCTTATCAAGCGCTTCCGACACCAAATCAATTGTCATGCGGCTCGCTTCCATCCCCCCTTTGTGCCCCCCCATCCCATCGGCCACAAGGACAAAGCGACCCTCGCCGTCTATAGCCAAGGAGTCTTCATTGCGTTGGCGAACTTTTCCAACGTGGGAAAGGCCAAAACCGCTCGCTCTCCATCCCGAGACCGTGCTCATTGCTATCTCCTGACTGGCATCGTTGAGGTACCACTTTTTCAATGTTATCTAATTACGTCGCAATAGGAAAAGGAGATCCCCATGAGCAATCTTGACGCTTTCAACAAAGCCTTTGAACCCGCCCAAATAGAACAGAGGCTTCGCGCTTTCTGGAATGAGAACAAATTTTATCGTGCAAAGCGGGATCCCAACAAAAAGCCCTATACAATTGTGATTCCGCCGCCCAACGTGACGGGCGATTTGCACATGGGACACATGCTAAACAACACCCTGCAAGACGTTCTTATCCGCTGGAATCGCGGTAATGGTAGGGCCGCATGCTGGATTCCCGGCACCGACCACGCCAGTATTGCCACAGAAGCCAAGGTCACAGCGGCTCTTGCCAGCAAGGGCATTGATAAGAAACAAATCGGCCGTGAAGAATTTCTAAAGCACGCGTGGGAATGGTCGGGCACCTACCGCAACCGCATTGTGGGGCTCCTCAAAGCGCTCGGCATTAGCTGCGACTGGGACCGTGAAACCTTCACAATGGACGAAAATTATTCTCAAGGCGTTACAAAATCCTTCGTAAAACTATATAAAGATGGACTTATTTATAGAGGATATCGACTCGTTAATTGGTGTCCATTCAGTCAGAGCGTTATTTCCGATGAAGAAGTGGAAATGCAGGAAAAAAATGGATCACTTTGGCACATTCGCTATCCTATTGAAGGCCAATCTGGCGCACATATCGTTGTTGCCACAACACGTCCCGAAACATTATTGGGTGACCTAGCGGTTGCCGTTAATCCTCACGACGAACGCTATCAACATCTTATTGGCAAAAATGTCATTGTGCCTGTTTGTAATCGTGCAGTTCCCGTTATTGCCGATCCTTATGTTGAAAAAGAGTTCGGCACAGGTGTTGTAAAAATTACACCGGCGCACGATCCCAACGATTTTGAAGTGGGACAACGTCATAATCTTGGCCTTATGAACATCATGAATCCCAACGGATCACTCAACGACAGTGTTCCCGAAAACTATCGCGGCCTCGATCGTTTTGTTGCGCGTAAAAAGCTCGTAGCCGAACTGGAATCTCTAGGTTTGATGGAAAAAATTGAACCTTATAAGAATTCGGTTGGAATCTCTCAACGCGGCGGGGTTCCCATAGAATATTATTTGAGTGAGCAATGGTACCTCAACATGAAACCCATGGCAGAGCTGGCCCTCAATGCCACACGCACTAAAAAGCTGACACTGATTCCCGCACACACAGAAAAAGTTTGGGAACATTGGCTCGTTAACATCAAAGATTGGTGCCTATCGCGTCAACTCTGGTGGGGACATCGCATTCCGGTTTATTATTGCGATAAATGTAAGCAAGAACACTGTTCCGAAACCACTCCTACAAAATGTGACAAATGCGGACACACTGCATTCACACAAGACAACGACGTTCTCGACACCTGGGCAAGCTCATGGTTGTGGCCATTTGGCGTGCACAACTGGGCAAACCCCACCGAAGAACAAAAGAAAGATTTGGAATACTTTTATCCCACCGACATTATTGTCACCGGCCCCGACATTATTTTCTTCTGGATTGCAAGAATGGTAATGGCCGGCGAATATTTCATGAAAAAAACTCCTTTCCATCACGTTTATTTCACCGGAATTGTACGTGACGAAAAAGGTCGCAAAATGAGCAAATCGTTAGGCAACAGCCCCGATATTTTCACTATCACCGATAAATTCGGCACAGATGCCATGCGTTTTGCCATAGTCAATCAGCTTGTAACAGGTGCAGACATTATATGGGATGACGATTCCTGTGAAGTTGGCAAACATTTTGCCAACAAAATTTGGAATTGCATGCGCTTCTTGCTTATGAACTGCGAAAAACTCGGAGTCACTCCTGGTCAGCACAACAGCGAAAAACTCGCGTCACGAATGGAACAAACTCACGATCCACTCACTCGCTGGATTATTGCTGAGTTTTTTGATGTGGTACGCAAATCGCACGCAGCAATGGAAAGTCACGAGTTCGCGCAATATTCTTCCTCCATGTACGAATTCACATGGATGGTGTTCTGCGACTGGTTTGTTGAGCTGATGAAGCCCCGCTTTGCCGACCCATCCAATGCCGCCCTTGCAAAAGAAACTCTTGAAGCCGCCTTGGAAATTTTTGAGGGCGTTTTGCGCTTGCTGCATCCACTGACTCCCTATATTACCGAAGAAATTTGGCAGAATGTTTTTGCAAATCCCGCAGAAACCACAACCATCGGTTTTCAACCCATTCCTACTCCCAATGCCAACACCCTAAACGAAGCTGCAATTCACCATATGCGTGAAGTACAAAATGTTGTGAGCGCCGTTCGCACAGTCCGCGGTCAATACACCATTCACCCGGCGGCGGAATTAAAAGTTACTGTTAACGCAGGTTCCGATAAGTTTGGTGAAATGCTGCCCATGATGGAATTTTTGGCAAAAGCCAAATTCACATTTGCCAATGTCCGCCCCAAAGTGAGCGCGGCATCAATGGCAAGTGGACTTGAAGTGTTCGTAGACCTCGACGGTTTGGTAGATATGGCCGCCGAACGCACACGCGTTGAAAAGCGTGTCGAGAAAGTAGAACAAACAATTGCCGGGGTACAAAAACGTTTGAGCAATACTGAATTCGTGAGTAGTGCCCCAGGCCACATTGTCGATGGCGCACGCAGACAACTCCATGAGAACGAAAAAGAGCTGAAAATGCTACAAGAAAGCCTGGCCGCTCTGGGATAGTTTTTTGTTGATTCCGCGGGAAAGCTCATATAGGGTCGCAACTTCTGACAGCTCACCTTTCCCGATTGGAAAAATTTTACATGTCTTTTTCAAAATTCGAACTCGATTCTACCCTTCTCGCAGCGATTGAAGAAGAAGGGTACTCAACTCCAACCCCCATTCAAAACGCAGCCATTCCAGTAGTTGCGGAAGGTCGCGACCTTTTTGGTTTGGCACAAACCGGAACCGGAAAAACCGCAGCTTTTGCGCTCCCTATTTTGAGCCGCTACTTTGCCGACAAAAAAAATCACACAAACACAAAACCTCGCAAAGGCCCGCGTTGTTTGGTGCTCACACCCACACGCGAACTTGCAATGCAAGTTGCAGAAAGCTTTCGCACCTACGGCAAAAAAACACATCTTGGTGTGGCCGTTATCTTTGGTGGCGTTGGATTTCTCCCTCAAAAGGAAGCTCTCAAACGCAGACCCGAAATTTTGGTAGCCACGCCAGGCCGGCTTCTGGATCTCATGGGCCAAGGTGACGTCGATTTGTCCAATGTTGACGTGTTTATTTTGGATGAAGCCGATCGCATGTTCGATATGGGATTTGTGCACGACATTCGCAAGGTGGTTGCAAAACTGCCAACAGAACGTCAAACACTGCTTTTTTCAGCTACAATGCCAACTGAAATTGCCAATCTCGCAAAAAGTATTTTGCGCAATCCCGAAAGAATTGAAGTCACTCCCGCATTCCGCACTGCGGAGACCGTTTCTCAATCTCTCTATTTTGTAGGTTCAAAAGAACGTTCACAACTGATGACTCATCTGATTACCGAGAATAAAGTGAAGCGCGCCATTGTGTTCACACGCATGAAATATGTTGCCAATAGAGTTGCCGAGCAACTTATGAGAGACGGAATCTCTGCTGAAGCATTTCACGCTAACAAATCACAAAACGCACGCGTTCGCGCCCTCACCGGATTCAAACAAGGAAAAGTTCGCATTTTGGTGGCCACTGATATTGCTGCACGTGGATTGGATGTGGATGACGTAGAAGTTGTCATCAACTACGATCTTCCCGAGGTTCCAGAAACATATGTGCATCGCATTGGTCGCGCTGGGCGAGCAGGAAAAACAGGCGCAGCATGGAGCTTTTGCGTTTCCGATCAGCTCAGGCTCCTTGAAGACATCGAGCGCACAACAAAAGTTGTTCCAGAAATCGTCACCGACCATCCCTTAATAGACGATGCTGCTCAAAAACAAATGGAAGCACACATCAACTTTCGCACAAAAAAGACGGCCGCACACAAACCGGCTCACAGCCCTGCACAAAAGCCCACACACAAACCGGCTCACAGCCCTGCACAAAAGCCCACACACAAACCGGCTCACAGCCCTGCAC
>CAIZES010000404.1 GCA_903932045.1 uncultured Silvanigrella sp.
GAAGGTTTAAACGGCAAGGGAAGAGTGTGCACAAAACGGGCGTATGGTTTTCGAACGTTTCGAGGCATTCAAGTTGCGCTGTACCATTCACTTGGTGATTTACCCACTCCGGAATTCACCCACAGATTCTGGTGACGAGGCCGATATATTTGATCAACACTTAAATCATCGTCCTGCTTTTCCGAAATCCGTTCCGAAAGTGCGAGATTGCTTTCCGGTTCGTCGGTTCACCGGGAAACTACCGTGCGCAAGACTTCAGTTGCTGGTTGTCAAGTAGTGTCCTAAAGTCTAGTTCGTCAAATATTCTGCCGTAAACAGCCTCAGGCCCTTCAACTATCACTTTTTCTATCGCGAGATCGCGCACGTTGATCTTGTCCTTATTTACCAATAGTTGCTCTCTATCAAGAAGAATGTCGGTCGCGACAAAAAGACACCCGCCAGCACGCGATTCTCTAATTCTCTCTATCTCAACAATCGCGATTTTCTTCAACGATGCAGCTTTTTCCTCGCTATGAGCAAAGCCAATGTGCTTTATAATGGCTTGGCGAGTGCGTTTGCCTTCCTTGACGGATTCAACAATCTGTACGCGATGTGAGTTGCCAGACTTGCTGCACTTAGTTCGAATAAACATAGTGGTCGACGCATAGCTCAAAAAAAACTGGTTCTGCTGAGATGTGGGCACTACCGAGGCACTTTTTGGAGGGGGTAGTTTTGACTTTTCTGTATGAGAGAAGGAAAACAAATTTTTGCCTGTTTTTTAGGCGCGGAAGTCAGGAGGACCAGAAAGGAAAAAATACCTGAAAACCAATCATGAGGAGGCGTGGTCTGCATTTTGGAGGTGTTGACGTGATTCGCATTCGAAGCGGGGGGGGTGAAACTTTTGGCAAAACCTGACGCTGCTTGGTTTGAGCGGAAGCAAGACCCAGTTGCGTAAAGTTTAAGAACGCACGGCATTTTCGGAGTTTATTCTTCTTTCTGTGACGACTTGCAGTATTCTGTTAGTATGGCATTGCCTTTTTCTAGGTGCGTGGCTAGACAACCCTCAGAGACGTTGTCTTTTTTCGCAGGGAGGGGGCTACCCATGCTCAGTATTCACAATGTTCCTTTGAGTGTAGCAAAAAATGAACTGCGTGGGTTGCCTTGGATTTTCAGTAATCAGGTGTGTCACCTTGAGGACTCTCTTCTTACGAAAGAGCGTACTTCGCTTGTACGAATCACCGATTTGAATCGTATTGGAATTTACAACAAATCGGCGCTTATTTCTGTGCGATTGCTTCCTGAATTGTTTGCAGCAAAACTGATGGATAAAAACGAGATAGAGGAAGCAGAGTTTACGAGAATTGTTGATGAACATTTCAGAGCTGTGCGCCGTAACAAAATCAGCACGTTCCCGTTTACTCGAAACCAATGTTTTCGATGGATTCACGGCGACGCCGATGGTATGCCCGGAATTGTTGTTGACGATTATGTACAATTCACAACCCTGCAATGTTCGTGTGCCGCGGCTGAATTTTTGCTTCAGCATGTTATTGAGGCACTTAAGCTTCACGATGAACGTCCCATATTGGAACGAAGCTCTGGACAGGCGCGTGCGATGGAAGGACTCGCCGAGCGTACGCGTTGGATTCGTGGAAAGGTGGAGCAAGTAAGTATTTCATTTGTAGGCTTGGAGTTAAAGTTCGAGCCTTTGCGAGCCCAGAAAACTGGTTTATTTTTGGATCAACGGCGAAACTTGGAGTTTTTGACGGGGTTTTTAAGTCATAAGGGAATTCAGCCTAAATCTATGCTGGATATTTGTTCCTATGCGGGTGCTTGGAGTTCCGCAGGTGCTTCTGCAGGAATTGAATCTTTCACATTGATTGACGCTGATGCACAGGCATTATCAATGGCACGCAGCAATATCATACAAAATTCGCCTAATGCACAGGCTAGGGGTAGTGATCTCGAGATTGAATTGCGTCACGGTGATCTTTTTGAGGAACTTTCAAAATTAAAGTCAGAGAATCGACTTTGGGATGTTGTTGTAGCAGATCCTCCAGCCTTCGCGAAGAATAAGAAACATTTGCTTGAAGCATCGAGGGCCTATGCACGACTTGCAAAATTAGCTGCTCGCGTTTCCGCTCCAAACGGCGTTCTCGTTTTGTGTAGTTGTAGCAAGAATATGGATGCGCAAAATTTTTGGGATATTGCCGTTCGAAATCTGGCTTCCGAGTGGATTCTCATTCATCGCGGCGAACAGTCTCCAGACCATACAGTTGGCACAACTCAGGCAGCCTCCGAATATCTTAAATGTCTCTTTTTTCAAAAAAGGTCTTTCGCAACATGACGTCTTCATTCATTAAGCACATCGTTATTGACGTCCGAACGGTGGTGACGAATCAGAGCCATGGCATTGCGCGACATACTGCGGAACTTGTTGAACATCTGATTGAAAACCAGCCGCAAGACATGCAGTTTACGTTGCTTGTCCACAAGAATAGTCCTTACAAAAATTACATCCTTCCCAAAAACTTTTTTTTGCGTGAAATGCGCTGGGGCTGGTTAACGCCTTGGGGACAATTTGAACTTGCCTTAGTTCTGCGTTCATTAAAACCTGATCTCTTTCATTCTCCGAGTTTCGTCGTATCTGTTTTCAGTTCAACTCCATTTGTTGCAACAATCCATGATCTCATTCATGTGAAAATGTCCAACGAATACACTTTTTTTCATCAATTGTATTACAGACATATTCTGTCGCGAAAAATTCGGAAGGCAAAGGCTGTTGTTACCGTTTCTGAGTTTTCGAAGCACGAATTGGTGGATTACTTTGGAATTGATTCTCGAAAAGTGCACGTTATTTATAATGGAATTAGCTCAAATTTTGTGCGCAGAGAAGGCTTGTGCGTCAAAGAAAAGGAAGAATTTCGCCAAAGATACGAGCTTCCTGATAAGTTCATTCTTTCGGTTGGAAATAAAAAGTCACATAAGAATATACCACGTCTTGTTGAAGCCTGGTGTAAAGGGAATTTTTCCGAAGACCTGGTCCTGCTAACTGAATTTGATCCTGTGTTGCTGAAAATTGCGGGACAATACAATCGCAGGCATCGTATATTCTTTATAAGATTTGTTGTGGATAAAGATCTTCCAGTACTTTATTCTCTGGCAAAGATTTTTGTTTATCCTTCTCTTTATGAGGGTTTTGGCCTTCCTCCATTGGAAGCGGCCGCTTGTGGTATTCCTGTTGTCGTGTCTGAGGTTTCGTCACTGCCAGAAGTTATGCATGACGCAGCAATTTTTATAGATCCCACCGATACAAACGACATTGTTCGGGGTATGCGTGAAGCTTTGGAGAACAAGGATTCGTGTGTA
>CAIZES010000405.1 GCA_903932045.1 uncultured Silvanigrella sp.
CTTACGCGCCATAGGTGAGGAAACACAAATTTCCAGGCGGGTAGTGCTTTGTCTGTTTACAAAAGCGGAGAAACGCGGCGACATTGAAATCTTGCCCTGGCGCCAATTCTTGCACGAATTGTGGACTTAGGCACTTTTCTTTCCAAGATAGGTGGAAAGATAGCAGGCTTAGTGGAATCCACGACATTTTGAATATTTGCTGATTCCGAGTGGAGCTATTGAATAGAGCAGTAGGGATTGTTTTTCGGATATTGGGGCAAGCTGAAATTAATGTACCGATCCTGTATTTGGCCTCGGCAATCGCCGTAGTAAGCCATTAAATGTTCATAATATCTATAGTAAGTGAAAGCCTTACTAAGATTATTGCGGGCATTTGGAAACTTGCTTAAAAAGCGATCGACTATTTCTTTCTTCAACGAGCCCCAAGTGTGTTTCGTATTAGGGTCGGACACCAATCCATAAAGAAAGGCTTGCTTAACCTCGCTAGCGTTAGCTTCGAAATTGCTATCTGAATCCGAGTAAGGGATGCACCCAATAAAACGGACCGCTTGTTGTACGCACGCATAAGCACTTCCATTATCCGCGCATCCTTTTGCAAGGATTTGAGGGTTTTCATAAACATTATGCACGGCGGCAACCCACATGAGTCCATTATCTGTGATGGTTACGCTTTTGTCGGGCTGTGTTTTTAAGTACACTTCTTCAACGCTAGAAGCATAAAGAAGGTTTTGTTGCTGCATGAGGCCTACAAGATGAATGCGTGAACCATAGAATTCGAGAAGCTTGATAACATCTTCTGGATTATTGGTAGGTACCAAATTAAAGTCATCGTTATAAGTGTGCGTTTGTATTGTTCGGATACTGCCTTTGCCATCGCGAATAGTTACTTTGTCAGGAACAGAAAAATCATAGGCTTTAGCGGTATTAATATCGATAGCAAAACGATCTTGGGCTAACAAGCTTTCGTTATATCAAGAAGTTTGCCTTACTCCAAAAATTAAACACAAAAAGAGAATTTCATAGGAATTATGCACGAAAGAAAGCAAGATTTCAATATCCGACGAGGCGAAAACCCCGTGTCAAAGAATAGGGGTTGAATGTCAGGGCTACACCTTGTGTCGAATTTGCTACAATAGGGGACAAGGCGAAAAAAAGCAGAGTGCTTCCCCTCTAAGAAAATAAGTGATAAAAAAAGAACGGACAAGCGGGAATTGCGCAACGCGTTCCTTCTTTGGAGAGATGTGCTTATGAAAATGTATCGCGTTCTTTATGTATACCAAGCTCTTGCGTTTTTTTTTGTTTCTGTTAGTATCGGCACACGCAGAAAATCCTTCCACGCAAATTTCCTGGGCTAATTTTTCGGAATTTTTCACCCAACGCTTCTGGGAACGTTCGGCACTACGCTTTGATAAATCAACGGCTGAGCTTAAAGATGCACTGTCTCAAGGCTTCCACTTAAATCCCGAACTTTCGGCCTCGGTCAGTTTTCCAAAGTTTGGGCACACAGACATCCCATCCACCAACGTCAAGCTTTAGCAAAATTCTCCTTGGGGAACCTCGGTCACTGTAGAACAATCGAAAGCGGCATTACCTGTTGAAGATAATGTGCTTGGGAGCACAACTCTCAATACAAAAACAGACACGGCGACACCGTGACCATCACACACCCCAATATCACTCGTTTCTTTATGCTTATCCCCGAAGCTGTTTCCCTTGTGCTTCAGGCTGCCACAACAAGCGCTTCTGGCGAAATTTTTATTCTCGACATGGGCGAACCTATTAAAATTGTGGACATGGCTCGGGACCTCATCCGCCTTATGGGCAAGCGCCCCGATCACGACATCAAAATAGCCTTCACGGGACTTCGTCCAGGCGAAAAACTTTACGAAGAACTGCAACTCGAAACTGAAAATATTCAGTCGGTCACCGAAGACTTTTTTAAGCTCGTTCGCGTTGCTGAGCCACAACCCAATTTTATGGAACAGATTGACACCCTGCTTTCGTCAGCATTCATGGGTGACCAATTGGCGGCAAAAGAAACGCTATTTTCGGTTGTTCGCAGATACGAATCGGACATTCAAGCCGTCGAAGGGACGACAAGCACGGGAGCGCATGTTGTTCCGATTTCGAAAAGCCTGGGACGTTAAAAATCTCTTAAAGTTTTCAGCGAAATTTGACGTTCTTAACGAGCGCCAAACGACCAATCAGAAAAATGAGCAGCAGCGGAAACAGATATGGGGGCTGCTCAAGGCGCTCCGTAATGGGAAGACAAAATGCAAAGTAAGCAACCAATAGAAAAAGAGAGCCGAGAACACTTTTGCTTCTCGAAAATCGGAATAGTGCAAGTGTGCTGGTCCAAAATACAGCAAAGATTGCTGCACCTATCCAAGGGCCGAAGTCAAGAAAATACGAGCGCAGGGCCGTCCCGAGATTAAAAGCACCAACATAGGGGTAATCGTTTAGGGATTGAAACGGCGTAATTTGAAGGGTTTGCAGCAATGGGCCAAAGACATTTGTGAGACTATAATTTTTATAAGAATCCATGATAATGAGTGCAAGATTGTCAAAATTAACTAGCAAGTAACCAAAAATCCATGCTACAGAGCGCGATTGATTCAACATTTGGCCATAACTAGAAATATTGAACGAGGAACCCTGTCGCCACTCTCCATACACAACAAATAGAACAATGACGGCTATAAGCCCCGCTGCAACTTTAACAAGAATGAGTGCCTTTTTTTCCAAACGAAAACTCAACAAAAATGAAGTTAAGCCGACATAAAAGAAAATCTCAAGCAAAAAGCTTCTTGAAACTACCAGTATCGTATAGAGCATTGCGATACTCACTTGCACCCAATCATGCAGCCGAACCTTTCCTCGGGACAGCACATTGCCTAAGCAAATAAGAACCGTTGTTCGTATGAGAATTTCGGTGGAAACATGAAGGTATTTGAAACCCCAGAGCAACCTGGCTTCATTGGGATCAGGAGCCAGAGCGGGCGGAAGACGGAAAAGAGACTGAATCAAAAATCCCATCACACAAAGGTAAAAAACAATTCGGCTGCTTCGCGGGTATATTTCTTCGTTACGAATTTCAGTGGGAACAACTGGAGAGCAACTCGAATTTGCGGCTAAGCCAGAGAGAATGCAGATCGGACAAAACAACCACAAAACAATGTAAGACTCAAGCGACCATGTCAATTGGAGCTTCGAAAGAGGAATCTTGCTACAAACAGCCAAGAGTAACCACCACAACGCAGCACCTATTGCTATAAGGCTGATTGAACTGCGCTGAATATCGTGCTGTAACACTTTTTCGCTCGGTTCCATTCCAAGGAAACGCATGACTTTCGAAAAGAACTCGTTTTCGAGAAAAGAAATCATAGCGACTCCAGGAAAAAAGACTCGCAACCAAAACCAAAAAACCGAAACACAATGGCTCGAGACAATTGTCCACCGTGTTCACACTCAGCTCGAAACAATTTCGTCATAAAACTCTCGCGTTTCTTGATATGACTTTTCCCAAGAGAAATTCTCGCTCCGATGCGCTCCAGCCAAGATCAACTTCTCTTGTAACTTTAAATCCAGAAGGGACAACACAAGTGCCGAAAGCTCATCGGCTGTCGCAGTCGCGGACTCAGTAAGAAGAGCAGCATCCCCAACCACCTCTGGAATTGATGAAGAACGAATAGCAATCACAGGACAATTTACGCGCATGGCTTCCAGAACAGGAATACCGAAACCTTCATACAAAGATGGATACAAAAGACAGAACGAAGCATTGTAGAGCTGATTGAGTCTTTCGTCTGAAACTCGGCCGAAAAAAGAAAAGTTTACGTTGGCATTGTTAAGTTTCGTAAGCTCCGCCTCACTCAAAGCTCCCCCCACGATTCCCAAAACAAAACGCTTCCCGAGCCTTCCGACAGTCTCTATGGCAAGTGAAAAATTCTTGTAGGAATGCCTGTGTCCAACAAAAAGCACAAGACATTTCTCTTCGTCCCCAAGTATCTCTTTTCGTAATTTGAGTCGACTATCGACATCCAACGGCAGATAAACTTCAGAGACACCGTTATGAATAACCTTAATTGGTGTTCCCGCAAATTCAGGAAAAAATGTGAGCAAATCTTTTCGCGTATTCTCAGAAACGCAGATAATCCCAGAAGCACTTGAAAGTAATCGTTTTTTTTGAATAATATTCAACGTTCTTCGCAACGGAGACGAAAATTTTTCGGGGATAAAATCATGAATTGTGGCAACAGAGCGGACTGTCTTATTGAATGGCACTCGATAGTAACTAGAGTGAAAAATTGAATTTGCGCTCGGAATAGAAACTGGAAGCACTCGCTGAAGCGCCGTTGGAAAAAAAGAGTGCTTTAAAAGATTATCTTTAGGAATCACAAGACGCTTTCGACAAATATTACTTTGAGCATTTGGAAGCTCAAAAAAACGACAGTCTTGCGGAAAGTCTCTGAGCATTCGCCTCATCAGTTCATACCAATATACCGAGCCTCCGCCGTTCTGCTGTAGCGAAAATACAATATTATCAAAGTACATATTCATTGCCGCAGAATCCTCTCATATTTTAAGACTAACGCGCATTCTTCCGTGACCGTTTCCTGCAAGGTAACCCCGAGCACCACCTAAAGGGACAA
>CAIZES010000406.1 GCA_903932045.1 uncultured Silvanigrella sp.
CCATGACTCGGACGCGGTAGCGAATAGTGGTGCCTTCGGTAAGCGCTGCGAGCGGCAAAGCATTCGCGACGCCTTGGGTGCGATAAGCATGTTTTAAAACCTTTATTAGCTTTATCGGAGTTTCGTAGAGAAAATTGAGTGAAAAATTGAGTGAAACGGTGTCATGATGATGGGGAATGTTTTTTCCAGCGAAAATGAACCTTAGCTAGCTATGTATCCCACATTCAGCAGGCTGGAGAGTCTAAAAACTGTTCCGAATATCTATGTTCATAGCCGGGGCCGAGTATTTTGAGTACTTTTCTAACGAATTCGTCCGCACGAACAAAAGTGTAACCATATTTTCTTTCGATTTGTTCTCGAATAACATCGACGCCATCAAAACATAGATTCACCCAATTCATTGTAGGTTTCTTTGTTGGGCGCTTCTTCTGATTTGGTACGGTCTCTGATTTTGCTTCTAGCAGGAGGCGAAGCTTTCTTTGCAAGAGAGAAAATATAAGTAGCGCAATTGTCATAGTGGTCGAGCAACACTTATCGTCAAAAAGGCTCTGGAAGTGCGACAGCTGGACTCGCGATGGCTTACAAACTTATGCTGTGTGCAGAAAAGAAATGGAGGACATTTAATGGAGTAGAAAAATTATCGGATGTTGTTCAGCAAGTGAAATTTGTAGATGCAATTCGGAAAGCCGCCTGAGGTGCCACTTTATGCATCATCCACAACATTTGACAATATCTCTTTTGGAGTATCGCCCCTATGAGGGCTCAGGTAGAACACCATTGATCTCGAAATTACTCTTACGATAAGTTAGACAATCACGACTATTTAACCCGTTTTTCCGCTCCAAAATAACCCTACTTTTCCCAAATGAAATGCTCCAATGGTTCGTTCGAGTTGGAACTTTATTCTCGAAACAGCATGGAGAGAACAGCGCAAAATTAGTACCAATACATCGTGCAGAAAAAAACAAAAACATCTCAGCCTTAATTTTGCGCATCTCCTTCCCAATTGCATGTGTGAACGAGTAAGACAAAGGATTTCGTATTTCGTCTTGATAGTCATCGAAGGCTTTAACTGTTAGATCAATACAAGCAGAGGAATGCAAATCGACGGAAAATGTGCAGAGCGTCCCTGATGAAATGTGCATATCACCATCTGAATCATCAAAAAAGCGCATTCTGTAGTAAGCGGTTTCTGCTAGCGCCGTTTTTTCATCAAGTGATCCATACCAGAGGCTAGGTTCTGTCGTATCACCAAAGCGGGAACCATGCTTCAGCGGAGGGTAACGGAACGGAGTGAAGAGTAAATAATGAAGTTCAAGGCCAATGCAGTCAATGGGAACTGGTGGCTTATTGTTATCAAGAATGTTCTCTAGCACGTCTTGTTCAGCATTTGAGTCTACGAGATCCATTGTTGGTGCAGTATGCTGTCCTTCTACGCATCGCCATCCTGTGAATCTCTTCTCAACAAATTCAAATCTTCCCACGCATTGCATCACAATAGCTGACAGCATTCACAAGCCCTCCAATGCTCCCAATTAACTCAATTGGCTTCCCGCCTAGAGCTTTGTTGCTGCTATTCAGCCATATTCGCGCATTCTCATGATCCCCCACTAAGGGAAGAAGTGAGCGATATAGGCGCAAAAAGTAAATGATGCACTCACGTTGCTTCGTGCTAGCACTTAAGGCATTTCCCTGTTTCATCCGAGAAACATAGCTCTCACTTAATCCTGATATATTTGCCATTTGGACACCATTCAAACCTAGGTGCTCAGAAGCTCGCAGAAAGGCTTTCGCCAGCACTTTTTCACTATCCGGTACTTCTGTTGTAAGTTTCTGTCTCATACGACACCCACTTTCTGTGACAATCATAGAACCTATTTATTGCTCCTGCAATTGTTATCGGCATTTTTTTTTGAATATCAAGACATTTTTGACAAAGTGGTTCCACGAAGCCAGGAAAGAAAGGAGAAAAAGCATGTACTAACCATACGAATATATCGTCTCTACAAGTTGAAAATAACCTCGTCTGGGTGACTTTTTCACGCGAAATGATGTAATATTGGTGGAAGAGGTGCCAATGTTTACGAGAACGATTCAACTAGCTAGTTTTATTAAAAATAAGTCGCATTTCCTAATCGGACCAAGGCAAACCGGGAAGAGCACTCTGCTGAGACATCTTTTCCCCGAAGCCATGTATATCGACCTATTGGAAGCCGATACATTCCGCAGCTATGCAGCCCGACCAGAAATCTTGCGACAACGGTTAACGTCCGAACATTCGATCATTATTATTGATGAAGTGCAAAAATTGCCTGAAATTTTGGACGAAGTTCAGCTTCTCATTGATAGAAACAAGACTTTGCGTTTTATTTTGACGGGAAGTAGCGCAAGAAAACTGAAACGAGGGCATGCGAATTTGTTAGGAGGACGAGCCTGGACCAGCTATCTTTTTCCCTTGGTAAGCAAGGAGCTTCCAAATTTTGATCTTCAAAAACGTCTTTGTTGGGGATCCTTGCCCGGAGTTATTTTGTCGCCATCTCCTATAGAAGAACTCAAGGGATATGTTGGCACATATTTGCAACAAGAAATTCAAGCTGAAGGCCTAACTCGTTCTATAGGCGCTTTTGCCCGGTTTTTAGAGTTTGCAGCAATGTGTAACGGCGAACAAATTAACTTTAGTTCGCTGGCCAGTGACGCTCAGCTTCCTACGCGCACATTGCGAGATTATTTTCAAATCCTGGAAGATACGCAAATTGCATCGCTGCTTCCCGTATACGAAAAAACAACAAAGAGAAAGCCCGTATCAACTCCAAAATTCTATTTTTTTGATGTTGGAGTTGCGAACTTTCTTCGTAATGATTTATCTTTGGAAACAGATTCGGCAAATTTAGGGAAACGCTTGGAGCATCTTATTTTTCACGAACTTCGCAGCTATCTTAGTTACGAAAAGCGCGCATCCAAACTTTGCTACTGGCGCACACGCACTAAACTCGAAATTGACTTTATTGTTGGTGATAGCCTTGCCATAGAAGTAAAAGCAAAAAATAATGTTCGCCTGCAAGACTTAACTGGATTGGTAACTATAGCCGACGACTGCCCCAAAATGCGAAGAATTGTTGTTTGCCTGGAAGCACTCCCTCGTATGCAAGAAGGGATAGAGTTTTATCCGGTTGATGTGTTTTTGAAAAAACTTTGGGCGCATGAGTTCCAATTAATATAAATATGAGTCTGGACTAGCCTGATTTGGAAGAATTGCTAGATCATTTTTTCTGCGCTTGCGTGTCGCATTGCGTCGCAATAGAAGAATAAAACTAAAGAGCGAGCCCTACTCCAATTGGTCCCACATATTTATTGGCAGCAAGTTTGTATGGTGACTCTGCGTTGGTTTGAGGATCAAGTGAATAGCCCGAGCCGCTGAATTGTTCCATTCTAAAATTTCCATAAAATTTCATGATGGAAGCGCCGTAGTCGAAGCCAAGATCAAGCTCAATAACCCGAAACCTGCGCTAAAGGAACACTGGTTCCGCCTGAGCTATCAACGGTTGTGTCTTTTAAATTCACTGGCAATAGCGCTTCCGCGCTGATGCGAAAGTTATCGGCTACGCGAAAACGTTGCGTGATTGCAACGCCCATTCCCGTTGCAGCGAAGTTTGCCAGCGGAGAATCGGCGGTAGACTCGCCTTTATACGTCTGTTTTACATCGCGTTTGAGGTACGGCAGCAAACGGAGTTCTGTGCTCATTTTGTTTTTCATGTACAAGGCACGAGCAATAATGTCTACGCGCATATCGGTAAGCGTTGTTGAAGTTTTCCTGCAACGGTGCCGTCGGCTGCTGTGATTTCGCTTTCGGGGAACACTGAGGCGTACGAAAATTCGAAGCCCACGCCAAACAAATTGTTGATAAAATTATTTCCCACAAAAGCCATTGGATAAACGTTGGCCTGGGCTAAAAATCCCACACCGCGCAGACGCGGCATAGCCGAGTCGATTTGTTTTCCTGGGTAACCCAATGAGGGCTGATCAACAAACGAGAGCATGGCATCAATATGTCCTTCAAATCGATTCCCCGATGGTTTTGAACCACCATCGAGGCGTCCTCCTTTTTCGTCGGAAGAATCGACAAGCGCACCTTTGAGACCGGTACACACAGCTGGTCCTTTTACTTTGTTTCGCTGATTTTGTTCATTTGAAATCGAGGAACCGGCGTTAAGCATTCGCAGGGGAAAATGAGCCCGTCTCCGCCAACCGACCAGTTCTGACCGCATTGGCCAGCAAGCTCGCAACCAACCGTTTGTGGCCCGCTGCTGTTCGTGGCTTGTAGTCGCTTTCTAATATCGTTCAAAAAACGGATCTTGAGTGGTTCAAAGTTATCGTTTTTCCAGAGTTCAATTATTCGCATCATGAAACGGGTGTAGTTTTCGGGCCGCAGTGTGAGTTCGCTGTTGTAGTCGAAGCAAGGGATAAGATCGATGTTTCGCACTCCAAGCTTTTTAAAAAAGAAATAGACGTCATCGGCATGTCTACTGGACTCGTTCGTGATGACTCCAATGGCGTTTGTTAGAATGCCGTGAGCCAGTGCGCGTTCAATCCCGGAAACGGTTTGAGAAAAAGTGGACATTCCTTGTTTGTTTTTGCGGTACAAATCGTGAATGTCTTTCGGCCCATCAACACTGAATCCCACGTAAAAGTTGTGTTTTGCGAAGAATTTTGCCCATTGTTCATCGAAGTTGCAGTACTCAGTGAGTTTAAACACAAGACTGTTGATTTTGGGTTGCCGATAGGAGTGAAGTTCGAACAGAATGTTGCCTCGCTTTGTTCTTAGGGGTTGTGATTAGAGTTCGGGCGCGCGACAGAACCCGGATTCAAGCTCGGGCGCGCGGCAAAACCCCGACTCCAACTCTGAAGCGCGACAAAAGCCTGATTCGAGCTCAGTGAAGGGCGGGGCGTGGTTGTTTTGATTTTCGGAAGTCATAAAATTCTCCTAACAAGAGAGGCCTAAGGCCGTTGGTTTTGGGTGCGGACGCACTACGGGTCCGCAGGTTGGCTCACAGCAATTGTCGTGCCAGTAGTGGAGCGGGCTGTTTTTATGTTGAATTATGGCGGGTGGCGAAAACGGGAGGAAGATGTTCAGCACCAGCTCTGTTTGGCGTTTCTTGTATGGCGAAAACTGGTGTGGTATTATCGTATTGATTTCGATATACCGAAAAACTCATAATAAGGTGCTGTTATAATGGAAAAAAGAATGTCATACCTGGTGAATTTGGAGAAGTTTAAAAACGCTCCTCTTGTTAAGGTTCTCACGGGTATGCGGCGCGCTGGCAAAAGCACCTTGCTGAAACTCTTTTGTGCCAGGCTCATGGAAAACGGGATTTTGCCCGAGGATATTATTTTCATAGACATGGAAAATTTTGATTTTTCGCACATCAAAACTGCTAAAGACCTTAATAATTACGTGAAGGAAAAACAAAAGGGCGCATCTTCCGAGGGGGGCAAGTGCTTTTTGTTTATTGATGAGGTTCAGGATATCGCCGAATGGGAACGAGCCGTGGCTTCGTTTTTGAACAGCGGACAATTTGATGTCTATATCACGGGATCGAACGCAAACTTGCTCTCCTCGGAGCTGGCTACCAAACTCACAGGGCGCTACGTTGAAATTCCGGTTTACCCTCTCACATACGCGGAGTTTGTGCAGTTTCGGGGTGTGGCCGCTAGTGATGAATTGTTTCAGGAGTTTTTGCAGTGGGGTGGCATGCCGGGCATCCATCACATTGAGCGCGACGAAAACGTTGTGCAGCAGTATTTGGGGGCCGTGCTCGATAGCGTATTTTTGAAAGATGTTGTTCAGCGTTTTCAAATTCGAGACGTCGATTTGTTGCGGCGAGTGTTTCGGTTTGTCGTGGCCAACACGGGCAAAACGTTTTCGGCAAACAGCGTTGTGAATTATCTCAAAAAAGAAAAGCGAACGGTGAGTGCCGAAACTATATACAACTACATAGCTCATCTGCAATCGGCATTTCTTGTGCACAAGGTGCCGAGATACGATGTGAAAGGTAAACGGCATTTGGAGGTTTCCGAAAAGCTGTATTGTGCCGATCTCGGAATTTTGCGAGCCTTTTGCGGCAGCCTGAACGATATTGGCGCAGCGCTGGAGAGTGTTGTCTATTTTGAGCTCAAGAAGCGTGGATACGAAGTGAGTGTTGGAAAAATGGGTGATGCCGAAATTGACTTTATTGCCGAGCGCGCCGGAAAGCGAATGTATATTCAGGTGTGTTATTTGCTTGCGAGCGAAGATGTTACAAAGCGCGAGTTTGCATCTCTTGTTGCTGTGCCCGATCATTTTCCCAAGGTGGTTCTCTCAATGGACAAAATTTGGGGTACACACCCCAGTGGCATTGAACGATTGTATTTGCCTGATTTCTTACTGAACGTGTGAGGTCTATGGCCAGATGTTTTGTTGTTTGTGATGTGTGGTTTACGGCTGCGTGGAGTTCTTCATGAGTCATCTTCATCGGCCGATTTGGGCCGGAATACGCGCGATGGAGCGCTTAGCTCGCATGTTTTACCAAATGAACGTCATAGTTATGCATAAGCGGTCCAAAATTGCGAATTTTAGTCATTCCGACCCTGTGGAAAAAAAGTTTCTTGACCACCCCCATACCCTCCGATACGCATTCCCTTCTGGCTGAAACAAATGCAAGGTTAAGGAGATCTTTATGGAACCAATGTTAGTTTCGTTACTCCTGTCGCTTGGCCTTTTTTCCTCTAATGAGCCCGCGACGGCATATGTATCTACTCTTTCAAGCTCGCAGCAAAAGGAGCTTGTGGAAGTGCTTCAAAAGGCAGAAAAAAGCCAAGATACTGATGTTGACTCGCGGAGCGATTTCGTTCGACGGGATTGGGTTGAATAATTGATATGACAGCCACTCGAAGGCTCTCTCTTGCCATTATTCCGGGCTTTCGCTGTCAGCTAGCCTGTATGCACTGTATTTCTTCGAGCTCCCCGAATGATGCGCGGGAACTTTCATCTTACGAAATCCAAACACTTGCGCAGACTCTCGAAAATTCTGTTGTTGAAAGTCTTTCTTTTACTGGCGGCGAGCCACTTTTGTATCTTGATACCGTTGTTGCATTAGCGAAAGCCGCCACTATAAGAAATTCCGAAGTAGCGATAAAGATTACGACCAATGCTCGTTTTGCTGATACAAAAAGTTCCTGCGCGAGTACTCTTTCGCAAATTCCAAATTTGGCATCGGTGCGCATTTCATTCGATGACCTTCATAGAAGTTCGGACTTTGTCACTCCAATTGAGAACATAGTTGCGTGGACGATGGCGCATGGGGTGAGATGCTCGATAAATGCTTCCGCTCTCAATCCTATGGATCTTGTGCTGCTCCGTTCGCTTCCTAGTCTTGGAATTCCGATTGCCATTGGAAAGATTGCGCCATTTGGGCGTGCACGTGGTATGGCGGAAAAACTGTCGTGGCAAGAGGATGTACGCACTATTCCTGAAGCCCTTGCTGGCAAGTGTAGCGCTACAGAAAAAGCAGTTTACTTTCCCAAGCGCGGATGGACTTTTTGTTGCTCGGCCGTGACATTCGATTGCCCTGAGATGGATTCTGAGTTTTTTGCATTACGACTTGAGGAGCTTGATGGTGTTCCTGCTCTTGCTGTCATGAAAGCGTTATCGTTTTCGGGGATGATTGCGAGTATGCTGCCGATGGCAGAGAAGCCTCTGCATAATTGTCAAATCTGTAAAACCTATTGGCAAGGATTGAAGCATGGCTGAGTCTAAGCACGGGCGCGCTCCTCATCTCGATGTCAAAGGGGATGTGCTTATAGTAAACGGCGAACCTTTGTCGTGGTATCCCGACGGTGAATCTTGGTTGGACGAAGGCCGCGGTATTTTGTATCGGGCTATTTCAGGGGTTGAATCTTCAAGGCCGGCGGTATCTAATCTTCTTAATGGGTCGTCGCAGACTTCGTCGACTGCACTTTTGCTAAAGGCAAAGTCTCCAAGCTCGATTCAATTAGTTAAAGAAGAGATTGTCAAACTTGTTGGAAATAGCTGTTTGGTTTCAATGACTGCTGCAGAGAATTTGGATTTGCGGCCTCTCATCCCGCAACAGGAAGAAAGTGATGAACTGGAGAAAAATGGATTCGATTGGAAGGAGCAAAGTGTTCTTTCTACGGACGACGCTTCACAGATTGAAACTATTTGGCGTTCGCATGGCGCAAAAGTCTTCTCTCAGTTGCTTTCTGAAAATTCCATTCAGGATCTCATTGAACGAAATCTTAGTCTCATTCTCACTTGTAAAGCTCAGCTAATTCTGAGGCGAGGAAATTCCATTGTAGGGCATTTCCCGAGACACGATAATAGACCATCGCAGCTCAGAACTGGCACACCAATTAGTGTTATCGATCTTTGGGTTAATCGCGAAGTTCTGCCGGCAAAGCTCAGGAGACTTGTTCATGCAAAGGCCTTTTCGTTTTTTCGCTCATCTGGATTACCTCTTGAAGCAACCACAAATCCCAAAGCAGAAGGTGTGGTTGAATATTTGGCGAAAAATAATTTTGTCTTTCACAGGATTATGGTTAGAAAACTGTAGAATTCAGTTTGCCTCGTTCTTATCGATTGCATTGTGTGCAGCGAGTCTTTCGTCTGTGGTCGCGTTTGCAGAAGATTTTCGAGTAGCACTTAAGTCGGTGCCATCTGCAGTGCACCCAGATATTTTTCAAGATTCTTCGGCCAATTTTGTTTTGCGGCAACTTTTTGATGTGATGTTTGAGCCGTCGCGAGGGACGTGGGTTCATAATCGTAAAATTCTTAGGAGCTGGAGCGCAATTGATGGATATAAACAATTTGAGTTCTGCCCACAAGTTGGAGTGACATTCACAAGCGGAGCAAGTTTCGACGCCATTTCGCTGAAGAAGAATATTAAACTGTTCGCACAAAAAAATATTTTGGCATTTCCTCCTGTGTCGGTTGTGGTTACGAACCGTGGGTGTGTTGTGGTCCAATTTTCTCACGAATATGCTTCGCTTCCTGAGACATTATCCGAATTGAATACCGCTATTCGTGAACCTGCAAGTTTCGATAAAGCGACACCAATTGGAACAACGGATTATATTTTGGATTCGCTCGAGGCGGGCAAGCGCATCACGCTTGTTGAGCGCAGTGCGACAAAAAAGCATGTGAGCTTTTCGAAAATTGTATTCGAGGAATTCTCTGAGGGGAATGTTCCGATTTACCACTCAATTGATATTGCGATGCTCGGCACTCCAGAACGGAAAGACGCTGTGACGCGAAAAAGCTTTGTGAGCAGTACTCTGCCTGCGCCAATTGGAATTTATTTGGCAGCTGGCCGCGCTTCGACGAAGGCGCGAAAGATTATGAAGTCGTGCTTGAATCGCGTTGCTGTCGGAGGCAAGTTTTTAGGGAATGACGAAGTCAAAGAGATGGAATCCCTTTTTCCTTCGTGGTTTGGACTAAGTTCGGGTTCGTCGAAGTCCGCTTCATGTCGTGATTCTCAAGTTTCGGAGCTGCAAGTTAAAGTTGTTTTTAAGCAGAGAAAGTCGGATCCTGGGCTACAAGAGCGATTAATTCGTGCGCTGTCAGATATGAGACTTCCGTTTTCTGGAGTGCAGATTGAGGGTCTTGATGAAGTGAAATATGCGGAGGCGACAAAAAGCGTTTCCAAGACATATGATTTTGCGCTGGTGATGATTGCTAGTCATCGCCTTTCTTACTACATGCAGCGATTCTTGACGGCTCCAGAGGGGCAAACCCTCACCGGAGTGCCTGCGTCGAAATCTGCAGAATTTCGCGCAAGGGATTCTGTGGATATGGATTGGAATGCGCGAACGAAGCTTTTAGGTGATGCTTCTAAATTCCTTCTCGACGAAGGATATGTCACTCCTATTGTTGAGGCGAAAGTGACAAGATACTTGAGCAAACGCGTCCAATATCCATCGGAAGCATCATTTGATGGTTTCAATGGTTATTACATTGGCGATTTGAAGGCGAAATAGGGATGAACAAGAGAAACATCGTACTTAGAGCTTTGGCAATTGCTGCCGCGATTTTTGTCGTGGTGGCGGTGTTCGCGAGGCGCGTGGATGAAGAAACGCGTCTTATGGTTTCTACTATTGAAGAGCGCGTTGCAACTTTGAATGCAATTATTCCGCAAGTGCGAAGCAACGACCTTTCGCTCTATTGGAGTGTGCTCGGCACGCTTGATGAAACTCCAGTGTTCCTTTCACTCAAAGACCATAGTGGCCAAGTTTTATTGGAACAAAATGTTTCGATGAGAGACGCTGAGAGTTTCTTTGGTGTTTCTACGAGCGTTTTCGAGATTGAGTTTAATGGGAGAAAATTTGGCAATGTTACGGTCACCGTGAATCGCGACGAGACCGTGAAACGCGTGTTGGCGCACGATAGATGGTATTTAGTAGTTGTGATTCTTTTGTTGCTGTTTGTTGCTTTATCGGAGTGGTTTGGCGTGCGTTTAATGCGGCAACAGTATGACGCTGGACTTAGATGGATTCAGCGGAGATTTCCCTTCGGAAAGTCCGACACAGAGGAAGTAGGTCGAACGGATAATGCGGTTCCCAAGTTTGCGAGTGTGGAATTCACAAGACTTCTTGAACAAATTAGCGTGTTGATTTCAGAAAACAAAGAGCTTGAGAAAAACACGGCCATTGCGCGAACAACGCAGATGATGGCGCACGATGTGCGAAAACCATTTTCACTGATGAAATCCGCTATCTCTGTGCTTAGTCATGCAACCACTATCGATGACGTGCGGAAGAATATGCGGATTATTGGGCCGGCGGTGGAGAGAAGCTTAACATCCGTTAATGGTATGCTTGACGATATTATGGAAATCGGTCGAGCTGAAAAGCCAAAAACAGAAGCGACAAGCGCAGAGGCGATCATTGAATCGTCACTCGTCGAAGTGTTTCAGGTTTTTGCCGATGCTAAGATTTCGCTCTCGTATCAATTTGGCCACACTCACCTTCTTAACGTCGAAGCAAGCAAGGTTCAAAGAGGCATTTCGAATATCGTCGCAAATGCTGTGCAGGCGATGAACAAGCAAGGGGACATTTGGTTCGCCACTTCTGAGAGAAATGGATTTATTGAATTCAAGATTGGCAATAGTGGCCCTGTTATTCCGGAAGGTGACTTGCCGAAGCTTTTTGAGGCTTTTTTTTCTAAAGGTAAAAAAGGTGGCACAGGACTTGGACTCGCTATTGCGAAAAAGGTTGTGACCGCGCACGGTGGTTGCATTTGTTGCCAACTTACATCCGACAAGAAGTTCGTTGAGTTTGTCTTCACTCTGCCTATGGGAGATAAGGGGGTCGGAAGCAATGCTTCCCATCTCCCCGCAACTTCGCAAGAAGTAAAAAGCATTGTAGAAACGCACGCCCGTGGAACACAATCGTCTGAACGGAAAGTTGTGGCGGATCCGCGCGAAGCTGAGTTCGAAAGGAAAATAGTCGCAGCGGCAGCGGCGAGTGGTCGCAGAATTGAGGTGGTAATTCTTGATGATGAGCCTCTCTCTACTCAACGGACTTGGAAAATTTGATTGGGACAGAACATGAGCTTTTGCAGGCAATCAAGATTAGCACCTACGAAAACTCAACAGTTCTTTTGAAAGCTTTCGATGATGATACGAAGCCAGACTGTGTTGTGTGTGATATCGACCTGGCCGTCAACGATTCTCTCGATGGATTTAGCGTTGTTGAAGAGATTAGGCGAAAACAGTTTCAGGGAGCGATTTGCATTCATAGTAATCGTTCGTCGGCTGAGGATTCGCAGAAGGGATTGGACGTTGGTGCTGATTTAATTCTCCCAAAGCCCATGAGCCGAGCTCATCTTCTCGGGTTTATCGCTTCTGCGCTGGGCAAGGTGGAAGTTGCAAAGTCGTCGGTTGTATTGGCAGCATCAATCAAGCCGGTCGTAATTGTTGTTGATGACGACTCGCTGGTGCTTCTCGGGTGGGAAATGGATATCGGAAGCGAGGTTGAAATTAAAACCTTCGACACTATTAATGCGGTCGTAGAGAAGATGGCCAGTAGTCAGGCGTTTTGTAATCGCGTTGTTTGCGTGATTAGCGATTTTTGGTTTGGCAAAGAAAATGTGCTTGATGTCGGCCTCGTGGCGAAATTGCGTGAAGTTCGCTACGAAGGTCCAATTCTTCTTTCGTCAAGCATTGGTAATGAGCATGATGTAAGCTCATTTACAGCCGTTATCCCTAAGCGGCCTATGGAGTGGGCAAGAGTTCGGGAACTGATTCCGACGTCGCGAGTGTCCGATTGAAATAATTTTGCTCTAGGTGGTTAGAGATGGCGAAAGAAATTTGGTTTAAAAACAAAGCGTATGGCTGGGGTTGGACTCCTTGTACTTGGCAGGGCTGGAGCGTGACTGGTGTTTTTGTTGTAGCTCTTACCGTCGTTCCGGGCATGGTGTCGAAATCCTACGGCACCAATTCCGTGCAGTTTTGGCTTTCCTTGCTTGGACTCGTTGCGGGGGTTTTTGGTATTTGCTTTTGGAAGGGCGAAAAGCCACGGTGGAATTGGCCGAAGCGATGATGATGTAAGCCGTTTTTGGGTTGGAATTGGAATGAAATTTCATTTTGGTTTATAGGGGGCGGGCGTGAGCAAATTGAATTTGAAGATTTCCAAGCCAAATGATGCTTGGATTTTTCATAGAGAAGAAGTTTATACAACTGAAGATGGCTACTGCAATATCTTTGTTCTTTTGGATGCCCACTCGGCGTTTTGCTTTGGACAGGTGGCGTCGGTGGAATTGCCAACGCAAGTGGAGATTTTGGCCGTGTTCAATGAGGCCTATTCAAAGGCTCTGTTTTGGCCCAAGGCGGTTATTGCTTCGAAAAAGGATCCCAATCTCGAAACTTTGAGCGCCGCTTGTCGGGAGCTTAAAATCGCACTGACGCTCTTGCCGCCGCAAGATTTGAAAAAGTATGTGGAACCATTTTCGAGCGGATTTCGAGAGGCCATTACTGGCGCTCAGTCGCGCCAAACTCCGTCAGAGGAAGAAGAGGAGTTGGAGGCGTTCATTCCAGACAGCTATTCGCCATGCACCTGCGCATCGGGAAAGAAATTCAGATTTTGTTGCCAGCCAATTTTTCGAGAACTAGCTTTTGCCATGTGCGCTGCGGAGGATGGAAAACTTGATGAGGCAATGCGGTACATGAAAGAAGCGGAGGCTAAAGTTGGCGCCACACCTGAGGTGCTCTGCCGTTACGCCATTTGTTGGTCGTTTTTCGATAAAGAAAAATGTGCTGAATATTCACGGAGAGCTCTCGATGCGAATCCTAATCATCCAAGAACGAATTTCATTTGTGGGGTCGACGCTAGACTTGCGAAAAGATACGATGAAGCTCTTGGATATTACAATAAGGCACTTGAAAACTACCCAGCTGAGTGCCGGTATCAACTCAATGAGGTCTACAATAATATCGGGACAGTCTATTACGACCTGAACGATTTAAAGTCGGCGAAGGCTGCTTGGGAAAAGGCTCTTGTGCTTCTTCCCTCGGACAGAATGGTGAGAGAGAATCTGATAGAATTTATTTACGAAAACCCAGACCTTCCAGCTGAGTTGAGAGAAATTAGCCCTTTTATCAGAAAATTTTTGGAGAGGCGTTAAGCGGAGTGGTTAGTATTGGACTGCTACCCAAGCGGCGCTGCAAAGACAAAATCTCGCATTGCGCGAAAGATTTGGCTTATCTGAAAATAGTGCCAACACGATTACCCAAATAATAACAGCGGCTGTTGAGCAGGGGCTGGTTAAAGGCGACCCGAATGCCCCTGACTCGAGACGTTACGCTCGGTACGTTCCTACTTGGGCTTAGGTTTTTCTTATTACATCGCAAACCGCAGCTACTACTTGTGAAGGGTGTAAGATGCCGTATACAATGGTAATTCTTATTGCATCGCAAATCGTGCTAGCTGGATACTGAGGGCTCTTTGCAAGCAGCGCTGGCTGGCTAAGAAGCTTTTCTGCCAGACCATTTTTCTCGTTCCAAACCACCACTCCTCCTCAAAAAAATCATTCCAATTCTACACACGCAATATTTTCTAATTTTTGAATTCTAAAAATCTGCAACCATTTGCAGTGTGGTGTCGATGGCTGATTCTGGCGTGACGATGTTTTGAATGTAGCGTTTTGTTTGAGCATCGGCTAGGGGCATGAGTGTTTCGAGCGCCAATTTGAGAAGCCATTTATGATAAAGGGTTTCGTCGACGGCCACCGAAACTCCACCAACGCGCACTTCTGAAATTCCGTAGTATAGCTTTGGAACGTCGCCCGCTCCGGGAGGCCGCTGTGTTGAGTACACTTTTAGTGCCATTGTCGCTGTGCTGTGGCCCAAAAAGTCGGCAACACCGTTGTGGTCGACACCGCAGTACACGAGGTGTGTGGCCGCCGTTGTTCTAAATTGGTAGCGAGCAAAACCTTCGGGAAGATTGTAAGTGGGTTCGTCGAAGCGATTTTCGAGCTGAAGAATTAATTTTAACACAGTTGAAGCGGGAGGCCGCTTTTTGGTGTGTGTTTTGGTGATTACGCGCTCCAATTTCACCTTGCCGCCTTCAATGTGCTCCCACTGTAACTTATTAACCTCAGTGGGGCGCAGGCCGCACGCAAGGCTTTTTAGAATCCAGAGTTTGTCTTGCACGGTTTCTGTCGCATTTAGCAAGGATTCGATTTCTGTTTTAGAAAGCGGCGCGTAATGCTCGATGTCGTTGGATTTAGCAACAACAGCATTGCGAATGAGATTTTTTACAAGCAAATTGGCACCAGGTGCCGCTGAAGATTTTTCGCGACCGAAAATGAGCGAGTAGGCGGCAACTTGGTCGAGTGCACGGCGAAAGAAACCGACGCGGTTGCGTACGGTTGATTTTGAAAGGGTGCCTTCGCCTTCGCGTGGGGCTGAGATGAGCCGCATGCAGTTGGCTGCCCACGTTGAAGCGTCTTCCGCTGACGCTGGGAGCTTTCGGTATTCCGAAAGAATGCGTGCCACGTTTTCGCGGTAGAGATTTGAGGAGTGACAAACTTCGGGTGATTGAACTTTGTCGATGGCGAATGCGAGAAACAAATCGCGCTCAACGTTTTTGAGGGCCTTGGGGTCGTTAATCAGTGTTTGTGCAGTTTGCAGCAAGTCTTCAATGGCGCTGATACCATCGAGCGCCGTCGCTTGCGAAGGACCGCCCAATGCAAGTCGGTTGAAGTAGAGCTTGGCGCTCTGTTTGTCGAGAAACTCGGTGGTGTGCGAAATTTTGTTTGTGCAGTTTTGTAAGCGTGACCCGAAATCGTGGTGGAACAACGCAGACTTTACAAAGCCCAACGCGGTAGCTGGAGTCGGGTGCGATGAAAGTTTTCATTTGCTGACGTGGTTGTCCTTTTCCACTTCTCGTACTTGTCATGGCGGCCTCCGTGATTGGTTATCGGAGGGAACGCACAGAGCTTTAGGTACTGAGCTTTAGGTACTGAGCTTTAGGTACTGAGCTTTAGGTACTGAGCTTTAGGTACTGAGCTTTAGGTACCTGGCTACGCGCATTGCTGCGCGTAGCCATTCGAGACTTTTTCACATTATTGTTTTTTTTGTAGGGATTTTCAGAGAGTTACTGGAGGTGCCGGCCGGATTTGAACCGGCGTGGTACGGTTTTGCAAACCGTTGCGTAGCCACTCCGCCACAGCACCCTCGAAAGCACCGAGGATATAGCCCGCCCGAAAGCAAAAGGCAAGAGATCCCAAGGGGGAAAACAATAATTTTAGGGAGCCTTGCTTTTTTGCGCGTAAAGCACTGGATTAAGCGTGGGATCGTTATACATTTTCATTTGTCGATAGACTTTGAGATACTTGGTTCCGTTGGCAAGATCTGCCAAAATTTCGTGCAGACAGTTGCCCAAGTCGGCGCGTTGGATGCGAAGCACCGCAAGTTTTTCGGCGCACTTGGCTTTGTGCTCGGGTGTTGCGCTTTCGCGTTCGGTTTCTTCGGTCATGTGAAAAATTTTGAGCGCGTTAATGGAAAGTCGATCGATCATGCTTCCCGGGGTTTCGCTATTGAGGCGAGCGTTGTCGCTGGGTTTTACGCATGAAAAATGTTCGAGAAGAGCTTCGTCCACGCGTTCAATCATGTCGTTGCGTTGTTGGTTGAGTTTATCGATGGCGCGTTTAACTTTTGCAATGAGGGCGTCGGAAGCAATGGGATCGCGAGCGAGATCTTCTTGGTGCCAAAGCGCAAAATTGAAGTGATTGAGAAGAGTCGTGCGGTTAAGAAGATCGCCAGGTTCGCCTGGTGTGTGTGGGGTTTTATGCCAATCCTCAATTTGTTTTTGTTGGACAAGCAAAAGTTCGTCGACATTGAGTGGAATTGATACCGATACTATCATGAAACAAGGTGCTCCTGTGCAATCAGATTTTCGGCAGTGAGGCAAACAGCTTCAGCTGAGGTTCCTGTTAAACATTCGAGTTTGCAGTTTGGATAAGTGCAGTTGTTTTTGCATCCTGGATTGTGTTCCAGCGCGCACACTTTAGGATTGTTGGGTGGAGTCCAGTTCTCGGATTTGGGCTCGCCAAAAATTGTAATAACGGCAATTCCGGCCGCGATGGCAAAATGAGCTGGTCCGTTGTCGTTGCCAATGTGAAGTTTGGCATGTTCAAAGAGAGCTTTTGTTTGGCCTAGCGATGGCATGGGATAATCTGTTGATAACGCATTGGTGTGCATGTGCTTTTTGACGTCATTTACAAAACATTCTTCGCCTGGTCCGAAAACAAAAAGGATGCGTGCACCGAATTTTTTAACAAGATAATCGGCAACGGCGGCAAAATTTTGTGCTGGCCACACCTTGTAGGGTTGGCGTGAAACAGGGGAGAGTGTTACCAAGAAGTCGGTATCTTGTACGCCTAAAGCAGAGAGTGTTTGTTTTGCCCATTGTTTGTCTTGTTGCGACACAAAAAAATCGAGCCCGCATTGGGACGTTGAAATTCCAAGTGAAGAAAGCATATCTATTTTGTTTTGTGCCGAATACTTGGATGCAGGAAAAGGGATGCGAAGCGAATAAAGCAGCCCGCGACCACGGTGATTGATTCCTAGGGTGTGTTTGCTTCCGCTGATTTTGCTTAAGATGGCACTTGAGGGAAGACCGTTAAAATCGATAGCGAGGTCGTAGTGTTTTTTTCTCAGGCGCAAGGTAAGTGCAAAATTTTCGCGCAGGGTGCGTTTGGCCGGAACGCTGATGATTTCAGTGATGTACGGATTATTTTCGAGCAATTGTTGTGAGGGACGCTCGGTAAGGACGTCAATACGGGCATTGGGATAAGCCAAGCGCAGGGCGCGAATTGCGGGTGTTATCATGAGGACATCGCCCAAACGGCGAAGCTGAATGATCAAGATTGACTTTAGATTTTGCGTTGAAATTGCGACTTCGGCCGACATTGGTTCCTCTGATTTCAGTTGTAACTTTTCGTCGGTCCATATTGTGCACACATTAAATGCGTTCTTGTTATTAAATTAAAGGAAAATAATTGTCAACGGAGTTTGGTTGCACAACGGAGTTTGGGGTGGACTCAAATACGGCTGTCACCCGCTTCGTCATAGGATTTATAGAGAGAAATATCGACCACCTCAAGACACACTAGCGGCGCACCATTTTCTCCCGTGCCCACCGTATAAAAATAGAGTTCCGCCGGAAAGAAACCGTTTGTGCCGCGTCGTACTCTCCGCAAAAAGTCGTAGGAACGGCCGTATTCTATTCCAATTGCAAGGAGGTCCTTGATCACGTCGAAATCTCTGTCATCGAAGAAGTCCCACAGCGAAACTTCGGCTGCGTTTTTGCCTCCGGGTGCATTTCCAAACCAAGTGAGTCTCTTGAAGAAAGCATTGTTCCATAACATTTTTTGATCAAGAGAATCGAATATTGCAATTGCCGACGATACATTGGTCAGAATTGTATTCACAATAGTGGCGTCGAGTTGCTGTGATTCCGTAGTCATTTTTTGTTCCCTCACTTTGCTGTCTGAATTGTTCGAGAGAGAAAGCAAAAATATTCTGCTGGCTCAAAATCGGCTTCAAGACGTGAACCATCGGTGCCGGTGCAAACAATTTCGAACGAAGAATAATCCTCCTGAAGAGGAACATCCCGACCAACAACTAAAGTGACAACCTCGTGCTTGTCGTCTTCTCCGCAATAAAATGGAGCTTGAAAACTCTCAACCTTGCTGTCTATTTTTAGTAGCCCGCAAAGGTTAAATTGCTCAACTAACCACTTTGGTGCATTGACGTAAATAAATTTAAATGTGCTGCTATCCACAAACTTTGCCCAAGCTAAAATGCCAATGGAGTTTGCTCTGCGAACATTTCCAAAATCCAGCCGCACGGAGCCGTCTGCTGAATTTGCGAGAGCTTTTTCTACACTTTCGCGAATGGAGACAATTGAAGATTTTTCATCGAGCACACCCTTAAAAGTTACGGTGGAAGCGTTTAACTCGGACTGCATGGGACCCCCAAAGTTCTATTCAGTAACAGCTGACACAGTACAGTTTACCTGCTCTTGTGCACCGCGATAGAAATGGGCGTCGGACTCCTGACGCTATCAAAAAGGCCGACCCATAGAAATGGTCGGCCTTTTGGGTTCAGTCATACTCACACAGAATGATATCGGTGTTTGTGCGCTGTTGGGCTAAGGGAATCACACCCAGCCGCGAAGCTTACAAGCATTCGCAACGCGTTCAATGGCGATCATGTATGCGGCGTCGCGCATGTAAACTTTCTTCTGCTCTGCAAGGTCAGCAACTGCGTTGAATGCGGTGCTCATCTTTTGATCGAGCTTGGAAAGAACTTCTTCCTTAGTCCAGTAGTAGTTCATGTTGTTCTGGACTTGTTCGAAGTACGAGCAAGTTACGCCACCAGCGTTTGCCAAGAAGTCGGGGATCATGACAATGCCCTTGGACTTGACGATTTCGTCGGCTTCGGGAGTTGTTGGGCCGTTTGCGCCTTCAGCAATGATCTTCACTGTAGACTTAATTTTGGGAGCGGTTTCAGCTGTAACCTGATTTTCGATGGCGTTGGGCATAAGGACCTCAACGTCTTGTTCGATCCAGGCGTTGGCGTCGAGAATTTCGTAGCCAGCTTCCTTTGCGCGACCCTTGGTAATGGATCCGAATTTGTCGGTGATGGACATAAGGAAGTCCACGTCAATTCCGGAGGTTTTTTTGAATGTGTAGGATTTCTTGTCGGTGTTGTCCCAGCAAGAAACGCATGTCACTTTACCGCCAAGCTCAATGAAGAGTTTTGCAGCGTATTGAGCAACGTTGCCAAATCCTTGAATGGAGGCTGTAGAGCCCTTTATGGTTTTGTTCATGCGCCTGAGAGCTTCACGAACTGTGTAAACAACTCCGTAACCAGTGGCTTCGGTGCGGCCCAAAGAACCGCCAACGCCTACAGGCTTACCGGTGATCACACCAGGGAAACGTCCGCCTGCGATTTTTTCGTATTCGTCCATCATCCAAAGCATGTGTTGACCGTTTGTCATCACGTCTGGAGCTGGAACGTCTTGGAAGGGGCCAATGTCGCGTGCAATTTGCGAAATGTAGCCACGGCAGAGGCGTTCTTGTTCTGCATCGGACATAAGGCGAGGGTCACAAATAATGCCGCCCTTGCCGCCGCCGAGGGGGATGTCTACGCAGGATGTTTTCCATGTCATCCATGTTGCGAGAGCGCGAACTGTGTCTACAGTTTCATCTGGGTGAAAACGAATGCCGCCTTTTGCAGGACCGCGAGCATCACTGTGCTGAACGCGAAATCCTTGGAACACCTTAACCTGACCGTTATCCATACGGACAGGAATCGTGAAGTGATATTCACGACGAGGAGCTCTCAAAAGAGCACGTGTGCCTTCATCAAGATTGAGTTTTGCAGCGACTGCGTCGAACTGACGTTGGGCCATTTCAAACGGATTAAAGTTGCCTGACATAAAAAACTCCAACGAATTAATACACCGAGCCTGGAGACACCTGCCTTCCAGACTCGGGCGAGAATAGTCCAATTGACAGTTACGCGCAAGCGGCCTAGATCAAAAAAACAATATTAGGCCGGCCAGTTAACTTGGTTTCTCAGTTCGTTGGTTACTGTCGCAACAATTTCATCTTCGTTGCTTGCTAATTTATCAATTAGCCGTTCAGCAAACGAAGGGCGGCGCTTGGAACACTGTTCGCTTGAGCCAACACAGCCACACCAGATTGTTTCAAAATTGAGGACTGTGTCATCTTTGCAGTTTCGTCGGCAAAGTCCGTGTCGCGAATGCGGCTATTGGCGGCACCAACATTTTCAATGGCAACTCCGAGATTTGCCATGGTTGATGTGAGACGATTTTGCAGAGCACCAAGCGTAGAACGATTTTCGGAAACTCTTCCAATTGCTGTGTCTAGCTTGTTAATGGAATTTTGAGCAGTTTCTTTGTTGCTAACTCCAACTTCGCCATCGAGGTTGAGGCCCTCTTGTCCGGCGGAAATATTTATTTGCCTTAGGTCCAGGCGAATGACGTTTGTGGGTGACTCGCCACGGTCGATGTCGGCATTGTGGTTTTTGCCAACTTGGATTTCGAGCAATTTGTCGTTGTCGGCAGTTGGTCCGTTACAAAGCTTTTTCCCGTTGTACTCTGTTGCTTCAGAAATTCGGGAAATTTCATTTTGAAGCTGTGAAAATTCCTTCGTCATAAAACCGCGTTCTTGATCTCCCACGGTGTCGGAAGCGGCTTGAACCGAAAGTTCACGAAGACGTACAAGAATGTTGCCAACTTCATTTAAACCACCTTCAGCAGTTTGAATGATTGAAACACCGTCATTTGCGTTGCGCTTAGCCATTGAGAGGCCACGGATGTCGGCCTTCATTTTTTCGCTCATACCTAATCCAGCAGCGTCGTCTGCGGCGCGGTTGATGCGAAAGCCCGATGACAAGCGTTCCATGGCCTGCTGGTTCGCTTCCACGCTGGCTGTCATGTTCCGCTGAGCATTAATTGACTGAATGTTTGTCGCAATCCTTAGACCCATGGCGATTCCTCCCTGAAAGGCTGTTCATTAACCGGAAGCTGAAAAACCGTTCAACAAACCGGCGCAGGAAACTTTCTGCACCCACTTCTTCGACCCGTACGAGTCGTTCATGATTCTGACGTTGGGAAAAAATAATCAAATCCAGCGATATCGGTGTGTTGTGTGTGGTTGTGATGTGTTTGAGGACGGTAATTTTGTTCCTTCGAGGTGCAAATGATGCCCTAGTGGTTTTTGAGGTAAGGAAAATTTTTTAAGAAATATGTTGTGATATCAACGCTGGATGTGCAGTGGAAATTTATTGAGCAGGTTTAAGAGTTGAGCTCGGAACGGGCGCTGGGCTTGGTGTTGGTGTTGAACTTGGGGTTGTTTTTGGCGCAACAATCCGCACGGGCGCTGATGGTAGCAATGGAGTTGGGGCAACTTTGACACCACAGCCGGAAAGGAGATGGGTGGCGACAACAAAAATTCCTAGCAAAATCTGCAATCGAAGCGGGTTTTTTGAGTTGAAACTGCACATGCTTTAGAGAGCCTCCAACGAGTTGTTGTGGTTTGGTGGGCATTACTGAGGCTAACATAAATGAAAGACCGAGGGATATCTAGTAGGGGAAGGAAACACGGCTGTCTTATCTAAAACAGGCTTGACATGGGGCGATCACTTCTAAGTCCACGCGGCACGCGGCACGTCGAAGGCCACGATTTCCGGGTTTCGTTTACGTAAACGTCCGCGCCTGTCGTGGTGGTCAGCGTGCCGCG
>CAIZES010000407.1 GCA_903932045.1 uncultured Silvanigrella sp.
CTCAACGACTTGGCATGGGTCATATGGGCCCATTTTCTTTTAATGCGGCACGTTTTACGCTCGCTGGGATTATTTTATTCCCCTCTGTTTTTTTCTGGATCAGAAAACAGCACCACAGTGGCAATTCAATATTTAGCAAACAATTGAAACTCATTGTAGCAGTAGGTCTTTTTCTTTTTGTCGGCGCCACAATGCAACAGGCGGGCTTGGTCACTATATCTGCGGGCAAAGCCGGTTTTTTAACAAGTCTCTATGTTGTCATGGTCGCATTCTTAGGTGCTTTTGTGAAACGCCCTCCTGAAGGACGTCACTGGATAGGAGCGTTGTTAGCTTCTATTGGTGCCTATTTGCTTTCAATAACGAACACTTTTTCCCTCGAAACAGGGGACATCCTCGTTTGTATTGGAGCCATAGCATGGGCTGCGCATATTCTTGCTATCGATCGCACTCTGCAACAAGGCGTTCCCGCTTTTGTGCTAGCAGGTGCACAGTTCCTATTTTGCGGCCTTCTCAACCTCCTAATGGCGTGCATTTTTGAAACAAGTGTATGGACCGGCATCACGTCGGGATGGCAGTCGATACTGTACAGCGGCGGCATCGTTGTTGTACTGGGATACTCCTTGCAAATAGTGGGTCAGCAAGCAGCTAAACCAGCCCACGCAGCAATTCTATTGAGCCTTGAGTCCTTGTTTGCTGCTGTTCTCGGCTGGATAATTTTGGGAGAGCACCTCACACAAAGAGGCATCATAGGGTGCTTCTTTATTCTACTAGCCGTGCTTGTCTGCGAGATAAAAATGAATACCATTTATGTCACAAAAATATTCAATTTACTAAAGAACAAAAATAGATAAAATTCTTAAGAAACCGCCACCCGTCAAAACTTTCATGAACTGATTCAGGATGTGCTTGTACCGAAAAAATTGGTAACGATCGATGCACAAGCGCATCTACAACACACTCCTCACTTGTTGCACCCAACAGAAGATCGGGATTTTTGAGCAACAGCACTTCCTGCTCGTGACGCACTTCAGCAACAAATTCAGAGGGGGTGTATTTTTTCAAAAACCGTGCATACCGTTGGCCAACATCATTTTTTTCTAACTGACGCCAATCTTGAAGGTCCCATTGACTCATGGCTTTTGCGGCAAATGCAAATTCTCTATCAACTTCATTGTCACTCCAAAAATCTGCATCACTCATTTTAGCAAACAGAGTGGCAATCTTGGGATGAACAATCTTGGAATTTCGAAAACCGGTGTACTTACCCTCTGGTACAAAAGCTCTGTTTCTCAAAAATGAAACGTCATTACCAAACATATCGGCCAACAATTGATGCGAAAAACAAATGCCCAAAAAGGGAGTTTTCTTTTCAAACAAAAAAGGAGCAAGGTCGGAACGCATTTCCTTAATCCAAGAATGTGAGTCAGCCACGTTGGCATAGCTGCCCAGCGCAATAATACCGGCAACATCCATTTTGTCAGCCACGTCACAAATACGATGTTTTCCCAAATTGGGAAGACAAAATTGCAACGCTGATAAAGAACTTTTTTCGGAACGTGACAAATCGAAAACCATTCGATTCAGCAAATTATACGCATCCACTTCAGGTTGAATCAGGCACGGATCAACAATCAAAATTTGCTTTCGTTCACCTCGTAAGCTCGGTATGTTTTTGGGCTCGTTCCGTCCTTGAATCAAGGAGTGCCACCATCAACCGAACGTTTCACAATTGAAGTCGTACTGCGCCCTTCAACAAGTGAAACAATCTCCACCCGTCCCCCAGCAGCAATCACTTCTTTTGCGCCGACAATATTTTCTACATTGTAGTCTCCACCCTTAACCAAAACATCAGGCAAAATAGTTTCTATGAGCTTTTGCGGTGTTTCCTCATCAAACACCACAACAAAGTCGACACAAGCCAAAGCCTCGAGAATTTCGGCTCTATCGCTTTCACACTGAATAGGCCTCGTCGGTCCTTTCAAGCGTTTCACACTGGCATCAGAATTTAAACCCACAACAAGAATATCACCAAATGCTTTTGACTGTTGTAACACTTTTACATGACCCGCATGTAGAATATCGAAACATCCATTCGTGAAAACCACTTTTTTTCCAACTTCACGCTCGCGAGCAACTACGGCACGGATTTGCTCCAGTGTAAGGGATCGATCTTGCGACAAC
>CAIZES010000408.1 GCA_903932045.1 uncultured Silvanigrella sp.
AACTTAGGAAGGAAGCTGCTTAATCTTGGGAAACGCCTGCTCAATACTATCCGAAATGGGTTTCAAATATCCAAGGGCTCGATTTTGGTCCAGGATATCCAAGGTTAGATCTTGCGAGCTCTTATTCGCGAATATCTTTTTGTGTCGCTCTTACGAGCTTTTGCAGAGTCCCTTGCAAGTGAGAATTCTGTTGCGCGCGCATTTCGAGTGTGAGGCGGGATCTGCGATGAGGCTGTGGCCAAATATCTCGACTCCTCGCCAACTTTTGACGATCAATTCTCGGATTTTTGAGATTGTCATGGTTTTGTCGGTTTGATAAGACAACTTCCCTCATTACCGATCAAGATCGCATTTTACTCTTGTCTTTTTGTCGCTAAAGGAGTATGAGTAGCATGATAAATGTGTCGCTTAACCAAGTGTCTATTTTTGGGATCAAAATCAATCACAAGTTTGATGGAATCTGAAAATAGCTATGCTTGTTTTTATCAATAGTTCTAACACTGCAAATTTGGGTGAACGCTAGTTATGAAACGTATCCTGATAATTACTGCTATGGAAAGTGAGACATTGCCGATCTGCAAAAAACTTTGTCTTAAACAGATGGTTTGCGATTTCGGTTCTCCTGCGACATTTGTTACCTACCAGGGCTCGATCCTTGACACCGAAATCATTCTTGCCTGGAACGGTAGCGATGCTGTTTATGGAGTCGATAGTATTGGAACTCAGCCTTCAACGTTAACAGCCTTTCTGTGTATAAAGGAATTTAGCCCCGACATCGTGCTGAGTGTTGGCACTGCTGGCGGATTCACTTCTCAAGGTACGAAAGTAAATGATATATTTATTAGCAAAACTCCTGTTATTTATCACGGGAGGCGGATAGATGTCGACCACTTTACAGCCTATGGAATAGGTTATTACCCCTCAATCTCTGCTGAAAACATCGCTCACTTGCTTGGCGTAAAAGTGGGCGTCATTTCAACCGGAGACTCTTTTGCTCATGACGATGCAGAGCGACAGTATATAAGAAACCTTGGTGGGAATGCGGTTGAAATGGAAGCTGCAGCTATTGCATGGGTGTGCTCACTTTATAAGATTCCATTTCTGGCACTGAAGGTGATCGTAAATCTAGTGGATGGTCCGCAGCCTCCACATGAAGAATTCATAAGCAATCTTTCTGTTGGCTGTGAGCAACTGCAGAATGTCACCGCCAAACTCACAATGCTTTTAGCTTCTTCAGATATTGAAAGAGCAGAAGGTGCATTTAACTTATGCTTGCGACGAGCTGAAAGTTAGTTTACTGACTATCGTTATGAGTGCGATGCATCAGAAAATTTCTGAACTATAAGGAAACCCAGAGTTGCATGCTATAAAATTAGCCTTATTGCTGCTCATATTTCCCGTTGCGACAGAAGCGGAAATGCATCGTGCAAATGGCCACCCTAAAGTTGTTATCATTCATAGTTATTTAGAGCAGAGCTTGTGGCGACAAAATATCTCGAAGGCTTTCAAGGTCGAGTTCAAGAGAGAAAACCTATCCGCAGAAATAGTGGAAAAAAACTTTTATGGTGAAGAGCTGCTGCGAAAAGGTGTTGGATTCTTTCGAAAAGAGGCATTAGCTATTGCGAATGAGGTTAGCCGCAGTAATCCGGATGCCGTATTACTTTGTGATGATGAGGCAGTTGATGGCTTAATGCATGAATTTGTAAAGAGGAAAATACCTACTTTTTTTGTGGGGTTAATCAGGATATAGAACGCGCTGATTGGTGGCAAAGGAGCTCTCGACAATTTCAAACAGGGGTTCTAGAGCGTTTTCCGACATCCAACGCCTTACAAGTTCTAAAAAAGATCGTTCCATTTACAAAAAAAATAGCGTTACTGACTTCGGATAGCAAAACTTCACACATCATAACATCCCAAATAATCGAAGACATTAAGACCAATAGACTGGAATCTAAGTTCGAAATAAAAATAGTTGCCGTGGAGTATGCTAAAAATTTGCGAAAATGGAAATATTTTCTATCCGAGCTGGTAAAAAAATCCGACATCCTTTGGATTGTTATTCCTTATGAAGTTTTGGATGATGAAGGGCATGAAGTGCCGCCGCTCACGCTAGGTAAATTCATAAGCGAGTACAAAATACCTACGATGGGCGTGAGTACAATCAATCTCAAAATGGGTCAGTTGATTTCCTTGAGTGTGACTGCCGAAGGAATCGGAAAACAGGCTGCACAGCAGATTATTCGTTATCTAAAAGGGCAATCCATCTATCAAATTGATGTAGAATCCTCAATGTATTACAATCTCGAAATTAATGCATCGGAAGCTCGTCGTTTGAAGATGACAATTCCAACGGAATTTTTAGGATTTGCAAAATTTACAGAGAGTGATTAGGGATATGAGAAAACTTTTCCTTTATTTCAAGAGTTATATCTGTAGCATTTATGCTTACTATATTCTTATTAGTTGTATCATCTTGGGCGGTCTTTTATTTATTAAACTCAATCACATAGACAGAGATTTTAGCAATGTAGAAATCGCGCAGAGGAGGGATTTTTTAGCTTTACAAAACAGTTCAGCGCATGACCTTGATTTTTTAGCGTCATTGTCTATTTTTGCGAATGGTGTCATTTTCGGTTCAAGTACTGCAGTGGAATCTGTAATGCAAGAATATTTGCAGCAAGAACGAACGAAATTCATTGATGGAATTATCGTGATTGTTGACTCTAAAATTTTTGCATCCTATTGTACAGCATCGCTGTGTTCCCCATTAATTAAGCAGGAATCTCTTGATTTTAGTTCGGGACTAATAAGTGGACTTCCATTTGCTGAATCGAGTATTAATCAAGGCGAGCCCATTCGCTTTGCTCGTACCAAAGAACACATCATCTTTTCTAGAGAAATAAAAGAGAATACGAATGGAGATAAACGTATTACGTGCCTACTATTTGTAAATACGCAACGAGCCATGACAGAAAGGTCTCAGAATAACGTCTTAGGAAGCAAGTCCTTTCCGTTGCAATTCGAAATCGAGTCGAGGACACGCAAAGATGTTGGCGGGTATCATAGACTTTCCTTGCAGCTAGCCAATAGAAAGGAATTGGCGTACAGGAGAGTGTTAGTAGACATCTGGGAGCTAGTATTTTCGTTCGTAATATTAGCAGGCGCAATGAGCGCTGTATTCGGTTTTCTGTCAAACTATCTTATCAAACCCTTTTGGCAAGTCTCAAAAGCACTTGAAGGCATGGCCAAGGGCATTGAGATGGATAGTGCTGCTTTCAGATTTACAGGACCTCTGAGGAATCTCGGGCTTTATTTGCAGGCAACAACGAAAAAGTTAGAGTTTTACCAAGAGCAGCAACGACAACTTGCAACCACGACCGCTATTGCCCGCATGGTGCAAATGCTCGCGCATGATGTGAGGCGCCCATTTTCAATGCTAAAGATGCTTCTGGAAGGAATATCTAAGACAAAAACTCCGGAGCAGATGAAGCTATTTGCATCAAAAGGAATTCCAGAAACAATTCGCGCTATGAATTCGGTGAACGGACTTATTCAAGATGTTATGGAAATTGGATCAAATTCCGAAGTTTTTGCTTCTCCAACTAAGCCTGAAACACTTCTAGAAGCAGCTCTTGGGGAGGTTTTTCAAAGCTTACCAACAGCCAATGTGTCCATTTCGTATGCACTGAAGCATGTTTCACATGTCAATGTTGAGAGTGGCAAGGTACTGCGCGTGTTTGCAAATATCCTTGGCAATGCCGTGCAGGCAATGGATCTGGAAGGCATCGTTCGAATTGAGACTTCAAATATCGAAGAAAACGGTCAGGCCTATGTGCTATTTGTTTTTGGAAACAACGGCCCACCGATCGCCGCAGAACACCTTCCGAAGCTATTTGAAGCTTTTTTTACGAGTGGAAAGAAGGGTGGCACAGGCCTTGGGCTCGCCATCGCCCATAAAATTGTGACGGCCCACGGTGGAAAAATTTGGTGTGAATCATCCCCTAGTATTGGAGTGGAGTTTCATCTTACGCTGCCGGCGATTGAGCCAGAACTTATCCCCGATGTCAGTGCACTTGCCAAAAACAGTCAAGAGATCTGCTTGCGCTTCAAGGCATTTGCAGATGCCACACCAGATGACGATGCAGAGGTTCGGCTCGAAATATCGCTCAAGAACCTGCTTCCTGATCTCGGTCGTCGCTTGTCTGTTCTCATTGTGGATGACGAAAACATCTATAGAAATTCACTCACAGAAAGCCTGACTCGAAACCAAGATTTGGCTTCACTTTTAGAAATCGTGAGTGCGGAGCACAGCGATGGCGCACTCGCATTGTCGAGTCCAGATCTTGCAATCGTCGATGTCGATCTCGGTCCCACATCGCTTTCCGGGTTTGAACTTGTGCAAGAAATGCGAAAGCGCGGTCAAGAAGGTTTTGTCTGCATTCATTCAAACAGAATTTCTGCATCCGATAGCAAAACAGCAATCGCGCAGGGTGCCGATGCGTTTCTGCCCAAACCCATGAGTCGAGCCCATCTCTTGAAGCTTCTCTGCCAGGCATTGGAACGTTTGGGATTGGTCGATCCGACTTTGTCATCATCAAAAGCTGCTGGATCAGTGCCTACGACTGTAAATAAATCGACTGAGGCGACTTCAAGAGATGAAAATTCTATGGTCTCGGTGTTTGTTGATGATGTGGCAACAATCAGGATGAGCTGGGAGATGGATTGGCCCATGGGAAAACTGGTTACTTTTGCTTCGCCAGAGAAATTCTGGTCACATGTGGATGCAAATTCTGGTTTTCTTGACTCCTTGGCTTGCATTGTGACGGACCTCAATTTTGGAGATCTTTCCGCTATTGACGGCCATGAGTTCGCCCGTCAACTCAAGCAGCGCGTTCATTTACCCATATTTGTCGCATCCAACAGCAACGTAAAAGTCGAGGATTTTGGAGGCACGGTTGACGGTGTTCTCGAAAGAACACCCCCGGATCGCGTGACACTGGCAAGGTTCCTATTCGGGAAAAATTAGATTCGTTACCGGTCAAACATGATAGCGTGGCTGTTTCACGCCGCAGGCGCAACGGTTGCCATCATTGTGATAGATGCAATGTTCTCTACGGTCTCGACGGAAAGTGACGTATGAAGATCGCGAGATCATTGCTTCGGAAATAGGATTCCAATTTCACTGTAAGTGATCACTAGCCGAGTCGTGCATCCCTCAGTTTCTCTATGTTGACCGGGCGGGACTCTACGGAGGGCATAAACGACAGGAGTTTTCACAATTCAAGAGAGCTTGCAAAGAGCTCGGGATCAAAATCATTTTTGCAAATTCTCCCCAAGCGAAGGGCCGGATTGAAAGGGCGTGGGGCACCATGCAAGATAGGCTTGTTGCTGAGCTTCGTCTACGCAATATTTCGGCGCAAGCCGACGCCAATCGATATCTTCAGCAGCAGTTCCTTCCCGACTATTGGAACAAAGAACTCACAGTGAAACCGGAGCAAAGCGAGTCAGGGTTTAGAAAAGTTCCGGTGGGAATTGATCTCGACGAGGTATTCTCCATTAAGTTCCCGCGATCCATAGCGAACAACAGCACGGTCAGTTGCCCAAGGAGCCAATGCGGCCTGAGGCGTTGAGGGGCACAAGCCCTATGGCTCACCTTGAACTCGGAGGGTACTTCGGAAGCAAAAATTTTAGGAACTAGCACGACTCAAAACTCCACCATCAGCTGATCATCAATGCCACGCTTCACTTTTTCAGCGGCAAAGTTGTCTGAAAGGCATCGGGCGGAAGTTTTGCAAGCAGGCTAACAGGATCGCTAAGAAGTTGCACGTCGCGCCAGGCAATATCTGTCTTCATTAGCATAGCGTTGTCAGAGGGATATTCACTTGAAAACGACGCACCGATTTGGCTGATGTGAGGAAAATCCTGCAGTACCCTGCGAACATCAAACTGTGCACGTGGATAGGCACTCATAATATCTTTCAACTCTGAAACTCGATAGGGATATTCTTTGGAAGCACCACTTACAAGCTCGAAAAGCAAGCCCTGATCAATAAAGGTGGCTGCATGAACAATTCCATCGGCATTAGAGAGAATCAGAATATCACCATAGCGCGAAGGATTTTTATCAAGCCAAGCCATCAGTGCATCGGACGGAACTTTGCCAGGTGCATTTAGGAACGCCGTATATTTGTCACTGTTAAAAATCTTGCTAGCATCTCCATCGCTTATCACATGAACAGTGAATGTTTTGGCATTGCGCCGACCAAGTTCGTAGGCGGTTGACCAACAATTTGGAAAAAGAACGGCTTTATGAATAAGAGTTCCGGGAGGCTCGGTAATTTTGTTTTTTTGCTTTTCTTCAGGCGTAAGCGGCCTGTCATCATAGTATGTAGCTTCAGGAATAAAGCCCTGCCGAATGGTAGCCTGCATCAAGGGCGACAAAAAATCGATCAAGGAAAAGTTGCGTTTATTAGCATCTCTCTTACAATCAACCCCTGACAGTCCTTCCTTTGCACCGTCTGCATAAACCTTTTTCACAATTTCACAAGTTTTTTCATCCAGCATGCCAAAACTGAATGAGAGATTGGTGGCATCACGCGGATTGTCAGGGCCAGAGGACAACACTTCAAGGCTTGCCGACTTCACAACAGAGCTGTAGATGATACCCGCAGACTCCAAAGCAGCCCTCAAATTTTTCAACACGAATGTGGAATTAGTCTGGCTTACAACCTTTTTCGGAGAATAGGCATTGGTAGCACTATTGTCCAAAGGATGAAGTTTGCAACTTGACATAGAAAAACTCGCTAACGATGCCGCCACACTAAGAAACAAAGGGTACAAAATTTTCACCTAAGGCTCCTTTCCGTTTTTAGAACAGAGATAGTGATATTCTTTACCAAGGCAAGGTTGATTACAAGCGCGATAGCTTTTTTGGCGAATTCCGAACATGACCCCCTGGCTTTAGCCATGGGGAGATTCAGAAAGCTTTGATATTGGGCAGCATTTGCCCAATATCTGCGGTCATGTTTCCATCAATCAACCCCTCGCCAAAGTGAAACGCCCGCGTGTGCCAACGCAACCCAAAAGCGCGGTGCTTTCTGATGACGAAGTGCGACGACTTCTTGCGGCAATTGTGACTGAACGCGAAGAGGCTGAGAAGGGAAAACTCCTCGCGCCCGTTCGTGCGGCGCGATTTAACGAGGTGGCTTATTTTAAAAGATGGCGACTTACTTATTTTAGCAGGCTATGGCCGCACCCTTGATGACGCCATTCTCCCCGAAATGCGCGAGACGATGGCGGCGGCTGCGCCTCCTCAATGAACATCATGACTGATGTGCGCGCCTATCGAACCTGGCTGCTAGAAGAGATTGCTAAGCTTAAGTAGCTCTTCGGGCGTGCGCACAAGACTTAAATCCACCTGAAATAACATGTCACGAAGCTCTGGAAGGCCCTCCCTCCCAATCAAAACTCAAATTGATACGCCCTTTGTGCCCACCGAGAGTTTTATTGTACTCAAAAGCCTTCCACAAAGCATTCATCCATAAAAGTGTAGGATTATTGGCTGCAGTTTGCGTGCCGCTTATCTGATGGGTGGCACCCGCAAGTCCACCTTCACGCATGGGGGAGTAATATGGAGAACACAACAACCAATAATGGCATTAGCAACTATTCATATACTCAAACCAAGGTAATAGACCTCGGCAAAGACGGTCACCACTTCGCACTCTATAAACGCATCCATACGTTGTGGATGTGCTTGAATGGCTCAAATGGCCGCAAGTTGGATTTAGATACAAAAAAACCCGCTACTAGAGCGGGTTTCTCGTGAATCTAGCGGAGAGAGAGGGTTAGGAAAGCGCCTCTGAGATGTTATTGTCACATAAGAGAAACTTAAACATATTAACACAATACAAATTGCATGACAGTCACCAACGGTCACGGATGTTTACCAAAAGTCACCCTCGCTGCACGAACTGCACGAACTGCACGAACTGCACGAAGTCTCTGGCTGCTAATGAATCTTGACAATCTACCGATGCGTAATACAATGGAATACGATGTAACAATCAGTAAATGGGAGGTTGTATGCCGAAGCACGTCAACTTTAAACTTAACGACACAATAGCCGGTATGCTCGACTCCTGGCTAGCAAAACACCCCGATTTAGATAGAACCACTGTTTGCAACATGGCTCTGCGGGAATTTCTGGCAAAGCCTCATACGCTTGAGGCTGTGGTTATGCAAGCATCACCAGAAGAAGTAGACCAGTCTGTTGATATGATGATTCACGAGCATGCCGATACGCTGGAAAGACTGAAGTGATAAGGCGACCTCCCACTATTAAACTACTTTCAGTTGATGACATTGTTCGTATCAATCAAAAATTAGGCTTGCGAGAGCAAGTAACTTATACATGTTTGGATGGCGGCCGCGTAGAAAGTGCGGTACATGCAGCTTTCTATCCTGGTATTTATCCGTTGGCTAATGGTGGTATTGCCGAAGTTGCAGGGGCTTTATGTTACTTTATCGTCATGGCTCATGCATTCTCAAACGGAAATAAGCGCACAGAAGCCATCGCCGCAGCTACATTTTTAGCAATCAACGGGTTTGAACTAAAGTTTCCCTTTGATAGAGAGAAAAACCTGAATGCTTTTGCCGATAAGGTTTTAGCATGTGCTAATGGGCAAGTTACAAAAGATGAGATGCGAAAGTGGTTTGATGACCATAAGTTTAAAATTCAATCCCATGCCAATAGTTGAGAGGCCGAAAAATCTCTTGCACCAGCCTTTTGCAACTTCTGAGACCTCTACCCAATACATTTTTTATCCACTGGGTGCGGTAGAATGCAATTTGCGACAGGGGATCTTTTTGATTTGCGCGGCCCGTAATGAGAGTCGTTTGAAAGAGGGGTTCCCGATTGAAGTCTTTCACGGGGTGCCACAAAATCCGCCAAGTATAGAATGCTCTGGTGCGCTGCGCCGCGCCGCGCCACTGCGAGGAGCACTGCTTAGAGTTCACGTGTTATCAAACGATTTAATCCAGTGCGCCAACGATAGAGGCAGATTCAAGATTTTTCTGGTGGGGTCAAAAGAAATTGGCTTTGCGGATATTCTGACGGCGAAGGGCGGATGATATCTGGAAATAAATTCGCCCAGGCTGCGTGATTTGGTGCGAGTGCCCGACTTGACTTCGATTGGAATGATGGCCGTGCCAGTGGCTCGAATGAACTCAATTTCTGCCTCGCCCTCCTGCCAGCAGTAGAGCTGCTCTTCTTTGTCAGGTAGCGCTATGGCAGCAAGACACTGCGCAATATATGCTTCGGCGAAATAGCCTTTGGCGATGCCAAAATCCTGCTGCAGCAGGACGGCGGGCGGCAAATCGAGCAAACACCCCAAAAGGCCGATGTCGTGAGGAACAAGCTTGAACATGTTTGGCTTTGTAAAGTGCTCCAACGGAAAGTCTGGCCTGTTCGCAATTTTGATCTGGTGCACGAGCCCTGCATTTTTGAGCCACTGAATGGGTCCTTCCCAAACTGCAAATCCCTTTTTTCCTGTCATGACCTCGCCAAACTGGAACCGACGAATACTTTCGTCGTGCACGGAGGCAATTTGTGAAGGAATATTGCGGTAGAGAGCTTGGATGTGCGTGGCGTTTAGTTTGCCAGCGTGCTTGGCAATATCGCTTTCGTAGCTTGTGACAATCGCGCGTTGAATTTTTCGTGCTTTCTCGAGCGCTTCGGGTGAGGCAAGTGGGCCTGTATTTTTCGACTCTAGAACAGATCCAACAACCTCGGGCATTCCCCCTGTCACGAAATATATTTTGAGCATATCCCATAAATGGAGGTGCGCTGCTGCCGGAATGTGGGCATCAAGGGATACGGCTGGCAAGTGACCGAGAGTTTTTTTAGGGTCGGCCGCAAGCAGAAACTCTACAAAAGTCATAGGATGGAGCTTCAAAAAGTCCACTTTTCCCACGGGAAAAGGCTCGGGAGAGAGTTTAACACCCAGCAGCGATCCCGCGCACGCTATTGCAAGCCGTGGCATATCTTCGCAAAAGTATTTTAATGCGGTGATGGCCTTTGGACATGCCTGAATCTCATCGAGAATTATAAGATCGGTGTTTGTGTTGATACTGGAACTCAGAATGAACGATAATTCTCCTACGATTCTTGCGACGTCGAAATCACGATCAAAAGAGTGGCCTGCATCGGTGTTTTTCTCGAGATTAATGTAGTGAACTTTCGCAAACGCATCTTTTCCCCACGATTGCAGAAGAAAGGTTTTGCCTACCTGGCGCGCTCCCTTGAGGATGAGAGGCTTTCGCGACTGAGATTTTTGCCAGGAACTCAATTCCTCTTGCAATAGTCGGTACATATAGCCACTCCCAAGGGGATGCCACGAACAATACGTCGGTAAAATTCGTGCAATCTAGAAATATACGTAGATATTAGTCTACATGTTTGGAAATTTCAAGCCATATGAGCTTACCTCTTGCTGCTCCCGGTGTGGCGACGCACATTCGGTTTCTTTCGCACTCACACTTTCTCGGGCAAAGCTCCACCCCCCCCAAGCAACGATTGGATTCGATCGCTTCTCGGAACCACGCTCATCGCCAATGTTGGATTTTGGTTTTGGAAGTTCGACATCTGATTTCAAGAGCGTTTCCACTGCGGCAGCTGTGCGATTGCTTCTTTGGAGAATTACAGCGCACTGGTCAACGCGTTTTTTTCCGTATTGTTCGGTTCGCTCACATCGAGGATATGCCCTTCTTGAGAGCACCAGCCTTGGTTATGGCAAGTTTACAAAATCACAAAACCTCCGATCGATCCTAACGGTATCGATCCCTTGCGATCGTGAACTCAATTTAATTTCGCACTTCCCGACCAACCTACCCTCCTTTTGAGGCCAAAGAGCCTCAGAAGGAGGAAACAATGGTACGCCAGACGGAAATCAACGCCACAACGAGCACGCGAAACCTCAGCATTACGAAGGGGGTATTTAGTAAGACACCCCTGGAGACACCCCTGGAGACACCCCTGGAGACACCACTGGAGACACCACTGGAGACACCACTGGAGACACCACTGGAGACACCACTGGAGACACCACTGGAGACACCACTGGAGACACCACTGCCGTTTTCCATGGAAC
>CAIZES010000409.1 GCA_903932045.1 uncultured Silvanigrella sp.
CAACTGCCGCAACTGCCGCAACTGCCGCAACTGCAGAAGATGTTGCGCTGGCGGAAGCTCGCGCCAATGCCGAAGGCAAAGCATCAGATTTGGGCGGGCCTATTACCATTAATGGGAGCATTGCCTTGCAGGGATTCTTTAGCCAAATGAGTGGCGGAAAAAGTGCGGCGTACCCGTATGGTGTTGGGGATGTTGTTCTCGATGCTAAGATATCCGAAAATGTGCGCGCTCACATCCTGATTTTGGCCTATCAGAATTTGTTAAAAATGGGCGTTGAAAGACAAAAGATCGACGAGATTTTGTATGAAGCGTATATCAAAATTACCAATGTTGGCGGAAAGCCTATTGCCTTTATTATTGGAAAGCAAAGCGTTGCATTTGGTCAAACCCTTATGAAACTTCCCAACGCCGGAAGTGATCCTTCCATTGCGGTTTCATCTTATGATCAAGTTATTGGGCTAACTGTGTCGCTGGAGAAGGTCGGTTTTTTCGATTTGGTTGATGCTTCTGTGTTTGAAACCGGTCAGGGTGATTTGAAAATTGGCACTTTTGATGGTGGTGCCATTCGTCTTACGAAAAAGTTAAGCGATAAACTCAAATTTCAAGTTTCCGCTATGCATGCTGGAAAGGGTTCTTCTCCCGATGAAGATCGTCAGAGTGTGGGATTTGTGTTCAAAGATGGCGGTTGGACTTTTTGGGCTCAAGGAATTCATATGGCGGGAAATTCGTACTTTCCAAATTCAAACTGGAGCGCCATTGTGGGGGGCGAATATAAGTGGGAAAATCAGAGAATTGTTGTGCAAGCCTGGTATTTAAGCGAAGGTTTTACATCGGTGAGTATCGGTTATTCCGTTGAAGTTTCGCAAGATGTTTTTTTGTCGCCAGAGGTGCGTTACATCACGCGAGCAGATGGCACGGTTGAAACGCAGTACATTGTGCTCACATCGTACCGCTTTCATGTGAATTGAACTTTGTGCTTTGTTTTGCAGTGGCATCGTGATGCCCTGATGTCGTAAATGCCCTGATGTCGCAAATTGGGATTGCGGTAAAACCAATGAGTTCTTCTGAGAGCGATAGGCCCGTCATTCATTAATTTTTAAGATTTCAAAAAATGGAATGCAGGTTTTCGTTTTTTACGCCTCTAAGTCGAGCTAGCTGCCCGCATTTCATTCATGATTTCTTGAACCGATTGAATGGATTTTATGCCAGCTACACTTTTTCCTGCTTGCCAAAAATCGCGATAGGAAACTCCTTTTGAAGCGGCTTGTTTGAGACTCCAAAACGATCGCAGCGTATAAAACATGCGTGCCCAGTGTTTAAAACGTGGATGTTTCAGAAGAGCGCGTGCAATGGGTCCGGCGCGAAGTCCCATCTTTTTTACCGATTCAGTAAGAATAACCGATACGGGAACGCCGCTGATTTTTTCAGTGAGCACGATGTCATATTCATTTGCATCAACAATCGCCTTTTTGTAGTCGGAATGGGCTGAGCATTCGTGTGTTGCAATAAATCGCGTGCCCATTTGAATTCCCTGGTATCCAACAAGGAGTGCGTGACGCAAATCGGCGGCAGTGGAGAGTCCGCCTGCGGCGACAAGGGGAACTTTGAGATCGCTCAATTCATCAAAGAGTGTTTCCAGTGATTTGTGACCAGCGTGTCCACCCGCACGATTGTTGACGCAGATGAGTCCGTCGACACCGTTTTCCAGCGCTTTAAGAGCCCATTTGCGTTCCACAACAGTGTGATAAACGTAGCCGCCAACCGAGTGAACCTTTTCTGTTACCCAGCGAGGATTTCCGAGAGAAGTTACAAAAAAACGAACGCCAAGTTGAAGCGCGATGTTGAGGTATGCTTCCATGCGCTGCTGGTATATTTTTGAGGATTTTTCAGTAATGATGTTCATGCCAATAGGGGCTTTTGTCATTTGTTGAATGGCGACGAGACTTTCTTGAAAATTTTGTTTGTGCCCCATGATCAGCGAAAGAGGTTGCACAATTCCAATGCCCCCCGCAGCAGAAACCGCTGCAACCAGCTCGGCGTTGCTGCAAGGATACATGGCACCACAGATGACAGGAATTTCGGAACCGGTATGCTTCAGAAAAAGAGATTGAGTCATGCAATTTCCTCGAATTCGGTGACGGAATGAACAAAGTCCGAGACACGTGCCAGGGCACTTGCCGGAGGTTGCTGTCTATTGAATCTATGGGTGTTCCTGCTGAGAAATTTTATAGAATGTATCGTTCCATGAGGAATATTTTTTCCAAAAAACGGGAGGCTCACCGAGAGGTGCAGCAACAGTATGCCACCCAGATTTGAATTCTACACCACTCCAAAAATGGATCCAAACGTCATTGGGAAGATAAACACGCCAACTTTTTTTACCTCGAATATACACTGGAGCAACAATAATATCTCTTCCGTAAAGATATTGGTATTGCAAATTATGGGCAGTGGGGTCGTTTTCGTAATGCATGGCCACGTGGCGTTGTAAGGGAATGCCGTGTTTGTAGTATTCTTCAAGGGCTTCTGCGACGTAATTTTTAAGTGAGGCATGAATGCGTGCCATGCGCGCGAAGTGTTTGAGGGTTTCGCTGTCACTGTGAAATTGCCAATTTGAGTTGGGTCGGTTGCCTTCGTGAGTGCGAAAAATGGGAGAGAATGCTGCCATTTCGGCCCAGCGCATAAAGAGTTCTTTGCTGCGTTTTATCCAGGCAACTGTAGTGTAGCCCCCAATGTCGGAGTGTGTGACTCCAATGCCTTAGTAACCTAGAGAGAGTGCAGCTGGAATTACCGATGCCAAACCGTCGTCTTTGCTCCAGTTCACCAACTGATCTCCCGCCCAAATAATGGGACTAAAACGCGAAGTGCCAGAATAACCCGCCCGTGTAAAAAAGGGAATGTCGTTGCCACGCCCAGATTCTTCTATGGCTTCGCGGTTCAGTTGCGCCCATAAAACAGGATAGGCGTTGTGGTGTTTTTCAGGATCTTCTTTCGAATAAAGAGATATGTTTTTTGGGGGAGCCCATTCGCCAAAATCGGCCATCCATCCCGAAAGTCCACATCCAATCATATTTGTTTTGATGATATCTTTGATCCAAATTTTGGTGTCTGGATTTGTAAGATCCAGCATGGCTGCCGGAAAACTTGTAACCAGCACGTAGGCTTCTGTGCCGTCGTTTTTTTTGATAAGCAAATTCTGTTCGTGGGCAATTTTGTAAAGGTCTTTTTCCAAGGCTAAAAATGGATTGATATATCCCAAAAAACGAATGCCATCGTTGGCAAAATTCTCGCACTGTTGTTTGATATTGGGGTACCGTTCGGCGTCGTGCTGCCAATTCCACCACAGCTGCCGACCAAATGGAGTTACTCGCACCCCCTCCCAATCTTGGGCCCAAACGGCGGCGACAGGAGTGTTTTCCTCTTTAACTTGTTTCAGTCGTTCTTGAATAACTTGTAATCCACCTTGTATTCCCAGCCAGGCACCGGAGAAGGTCCATTCGGGCAAGCGGGGTTGACGACCTAGCAACGAAGTGAGGCTCGTGAGCACTTTGGGCAACGATTTTTGTGCATCAATTGTTATCCGGTGTGGAATTTCCCAAAAGAGTAAACTGTGCGTTTGTTTTTTTCGAAAATCGAATTCCGCATAAGCAGTGCTATGTGAGTGAACAAAATAGCCTTGAGAAGAAACAAATGTGGGTTGTGGAAAATAGGTTGTATACCAACGCCCTGCGGCACCGTAAAAAATTTCCGATAAAATGGAAATGAGATCCCAACTTCGGCCAATGCCTTGCTCTTCGCACCAAAGTGGGACCTTGCGTCCTTTTAAATTAAGATGTGAGTACTGTTCTCCACAACCGTATATGTTTTCGAATTTTTTAATATCTGGCTGTGCGCAAAGGTGTAATATCATGCGATTCAGACGAGTGTCGGCGGTGCTGAAACGAAGTTCCAAACGATTGTTCACAATTTCGGCAACCAATGTCAGGATGTTTTCAAAGCAAACAACAATTTTTTCGTTTCGTTGTTCAAGAACGTCAAAAGTTTTTAGCTTACGCATGCCTCTGACAAAAATATTGCGGATTCGAAAACTACCGTGGCGTTCTTTGTAATGTCCAATTCCTTCGCCAACTTCTAACGCGGAGTCGTGGAAAGAGTGTTTTAGAAAACAAATTCCATTCCAAGAAAGCTTAAAACTATTCTGTTCCTTTTGAAATTCAAGCATAGGTGAAATTCTCCACTGGTCGGGCGCTAAACAAACTTGGCTATCCCGTGCAATTTTTGCAGATTTTTCGAACTTCAGGGGACATTTCATTTGCTGTTCCGCCCTCACGCCTTCGCGAAATTTCAGCTGCCAAAATGGAATGCACCTTTGACGTAATGGGATACCTTGTTCCAAACCAAATGCCGAGCGCCAAGAGTGTGGTAGGACCAATAATGTACGTGAGTCGCAAAAATAAAAGAGTGGTTTCTGTTTGTACTGCACCGGCTTTATAGCCACTGAAATCGAGGGAAAGGCTGAGTCCATAAATGGCAACAGCCTGTACTAACTTTCGAACAAAAGTCATGACTCCCGAATAGATTCCAATTCGTTTTTCGCCCGAAATGAGTTCATCGACATCGCCCACTTGTGGCAAAATGGCCCAAGGGATCATCACTCCAGCGGAGAGGCCCATTCCAATTATTCCGCACAGGGGAATAAGGATGCTGGCTGCAACGTTGCGAGGCAAAAAACCGGTGGGAAAAAGTGCTATAAGCCACACCGACAAGCCTAAAATGTAGGCTTGTCCTTTGCCAAATTTGTTTGCCACAAAAACGTAAAATGGGAGCATAACAATTTGTGCAATGAGTAGTGTTGCAAGTGCCGGTGTCATGATGTCTTCTCTGTTGAGCGAATACTTCATGTAGTAGCGCAATGTAGCCATGACCAAATCCATTGCGGCATAGGCGCAAAGGTACATGCCTAAATGGATGCGAAACGAGCGATTGCGAAAGACGCTGGCAAAGCTCCGGAAAAAATCGCCGGGCGTGTGTTTCTTTATTTTCGCTAATCCTGTTTCACGCGTTCCCAGAAACACCACAATCCAAGGAAGAGTGAAAAGAACGCCAAACACAATTCCCATCATAAAATGGCCTTGTTTGGGGTCGGGAAACTTTTCAATAAGGAGTTTGGGAACAATGCCACCAACAACAACCGAAAGCTGCGAGAAAAAAATGCGTGCCCCCGTAATGCGTGTGCGTTCGGCATCGTTGGGATGCAACTCTGCTCCCAAGGCGTAATATGGAATCATGATAGCTGCAAATGTGGTTGTAAAGAACAAAAAGGATGCAAGATAGTAGGCGAAACGGAGTGTTGGATTGTTGGCGGAAATAGGAAGCCATAAAAGTGAAAACGAAAGACCTGCAGGTATGAGTCCGAGCAAAAAGAAAATGCGGCGTCTACCAAAGCGTGAACGCACGTGATCGGAAACGTATCCAACAAGAGGATCGAGAACTGCATCCCAAAGCTTTCCAACAACGAAAATAAGCCCGGCAATTTTGGGTTCCATGCCAACCACGTCGGTCATGAAGAATAGGTAGAGAAGTCCGATAATGAAAAAGGTTCCGCCGCCATAAAAGTCGCCAAGGCCATAACTGACAAGTTGTCGTGTTGTCAGTTTGGGATATGCTGTTTGTGAAGTGTCCACGGTTACTCCACAAATTTCATATGAAAGCGTCGAGCAAGTGCCTTAAGACTTTGTTGTTGGTGACCGCGCACAATGGCAAGGTGATGCGGCATGCCCAAATGGCAGAGGTCAGCAAAGAACTCCAAAAGATTGCGCCCATCAATGCGAGCAACACCGTTTGAGCCCATTAATTTGCGTTCAGGTTTTTCAGTTTCTCCTTGCATTGACATCAAGTGATATTGATTGTCGCAATTCCAAATACGGAACAATGTAATGGGCTCGCCTTCGTTGATATTAGCATCAACCACCATTGGTTTTTGGCTGTTAAAATGTTTGGCAAGCATGGGCGAATGGCTTAAATCTAAGGGTGCCATGCCGCCGTGCCAGATAGTGATACGGTTTTTGCTGTGTTCCAACCAATCGGTAAGATAAACAGACCCCAAGCCTAGATGTTTTGCAAAAAGTGCGCAAAGAGCACCATCCACATCGCCTTCGCACGCCAAAGGAACGCCCTCGGAAACAAGTCGCGAAAGTGCCAGGTAAGGCCAGTGTCCAATGACGTTTGGAAGTTCTGGCCAGCAGCGGAGTGCAAAGGCATCAAAATTTTCGGCTGCAATAATTTGCTTGAGAGCTAAATAATATTTTGAATTGACGCCCAAATCGGCAGCATCGATATTTTTGTTGCCAATGCCGAGTTTGGCAACCTCTTGCAGATCTTTTTTTATGTTGTCGTGATTTTGTGAATTCACAGTGTCCATGAATTCAACAATTCCCATGTGCTGCAGCTGAATGCCAAAGGTTTTGTTGAGCAAAAATGGATCGGGATGCATGTCAATAAATCCCGGAGCATGATATCCAATAAGTCCCACTTTGGAATTGCGAACGGATTTTTCAAGAGCGGCAAGGCGAACTGCACGCTGCAATTGTGATGTGGCCTCAAGCCAATCGTGGTTTCCGTATACAACTTCAAAGGGATGGCCAAATTGTCGAAGCGTGGCAGCAAAGGCGTGTGTTCCTACTAGCGAGCACGCACTGATCATGTCGCCTTCTGGGTTTTCGGGAGTGGCCCATAGCACAAGTGGCGCTTTCCAAACTTGCGCTATAACCACAGCCAGACGTCCGTCGCTCATGGTAGGTTGTAAAACCACCAAGACGTCGGCATTGGCTAATTTGCATTCTTCAAGGGCCATGCGCACAGTGGCATCGTCAATTGCACGGGTGTTGGGAACAAAGAAATCGTATTTTTCGTTATTCAGCACCGTCAAAACTTGATTCTGCATTTTTTCGCCCCATTCGGGCGAAAATCCGGGGCGTTTGCGGCCCAAGAAAAGTATGGCAAGTTTCATTTGAAGTTTTCCTTTTCCATGGCCTTAATCTCACTCAGTGCGCCGCTTAGGAATGTGGTCCATTCGGGTGTAAATCCGTCGCCAAGCTTTGATGACATCCAGGTTTTTAATATTTCGATGGCATGTTCGCCGGGTGTGATCCATTCGCCAAAAACAAGAACATTGGCACCATTCACGGCTGTAGCCTTGCTGGCTTCAAATTGATTTGAGCAGTGCACTGCATAAACATCTTTGAATTTATTGGCAACAATAACACTGCCTGCGCCCGTTCCACAAATTATGATTCCTCGGGCGAATTTTCCTTCGGATACTGCTCGGGCAACGTTTGCTGCGGCAATGTGGTAGGGCACAAATTCGCCCCCGTCTTGCATTCCCAAGTCTTCGGTCCGGTGTCCTTGTTCTGCAAGAAATTTTTTAAGATGTTCTTTGAGCTTGAGTCCGGCGCGGGTGCAGCCAATTGCGATGTCCATAATTTTGTTTCCTACGTTTGCTTAGTTTTATGGTCTTCCTGCTGTACTTTTATTTTGGTTTTTGCGTTTCATATTTTATTTTTCACGTTTTCCAGCACTGCCGCTTTGATATGATTTGCCGAAAATTCATGTTTGTTTAGCAAATAGTCTTCGGTGGCAACTTCACCAAACACATCATGCACTCCCATGCGTTTTACTTTCACAGGATACTGCTCGGACAGTGTTTCGCAAACCGCACTTCCTAGGCCGCCAAGAATGTTTTGATTTTCCACTGTGATGACGTAGCCTGTTTTTTTGGCAGAAGCCACAAGACTTTGTGTGTCGAACGGTTTAATCATAGGATAGTGCAAAATATCAACAGAAATTCCCTGTGCCTGCAGAGCGTTTGCGGCCTCAATTGCCCAGCGAGTTGTGTAGCCCGTGGTTACAATTGTCGCAGCGTTGCCTTCGCGAATTTGAACAGCTTTGCCTGGAATAAATTTGTAATTTTCGTCGAAGATTTTCGGCTCTTTCATGCGCAGCAGCTGCATGTACATGGGGCCCTCGGTTGCGGCCATCCAGTGAAGCATAGAGCGGAGCTCGTACACATCACAAGGTGATAGCACAATCATGTTGGGCATAGCGCGCATAATAGCTAGGTCCTGAAAGCACATGTGCGTGCCGCCGTTTGATGTTGCCGTTATGCCAGGCGAGGTTCCAATAACTTTCACGTTGCGTTTAGCGTATGCGATAGAAATTGTGACCTGATCGCATGCGCGCCTTGTTGCAAACGGCGTAAAAGTAGCGGCAAACGGAATTTTTCCGCAAGAAGCAAGGCCAGCAGCAACTCCCATCATATTTGCTTCCGCAACACCAACGTCTAAAAAATTTGAAGGATGTGCTTTTGCTACAGGGGGAGTGCCTGAGGCTTTCGAAAGATCGGCTTCAAGCACCATGACATTTGGGTTTTGAGAAATGATTTCCACAAGTGTTTCTGCGTAAACTTGGCGCATTTCTTTTTCGTGCAGTGACATAATTGTCTCCGTTATTTTGTGAAAGTGTGTGCGAGTTTGTGAGAGTTTGTGAGAGTTCCTTTTCTAGTTCTTGCTTAAGATCTCATTTAGAATCTTAGGCAAGATCTCGCTCATGGCCATTGAAGCCCTTCAACGTGAAGTGCGTTTAGGAGTTCTTGATGAGCCTTGGCGTCGGGAATTCGAATGTTGTGACTTTCGCATTTGTTTTCGTAAATGGGATGGCCTTTTCCCTTAATTGTGTGAGCAATAATCATTGCAGGTTTTCCTTGAACGGCCTTTGCTTTTTGAAGAGTTTCCCAAATGGAGTCCCAACTGTGGCCATCGCATTCGAAAACTTCCCAGCCAAACGATTTCCATTTGTCGGTTAAGGGGTCTAGCGCGCAAATTTCTTGTGTGGGCCCATCAATTTGAAACTTATTGTAGTCGGTAAACACAACAAGGTTGTCGAGTTTTTTATGGGCAGCCAACATTGCGGCTTCCCAGATTTGCCCTTCATTGCTTTCACCGTCGCCAATAATGGCAAAAACGTTGTAGTCTTTTTTGTCGATTTTTCCTGCAATAGCCATTCCAACTGCGGCAGAGAGTCCTTGGCCAAGGGAACCTGCGGTCATGTCAATTCCCGGTGTTTTGAGCATGTCGCAGTGGCTTGGAAGGTTTGTGCCGTTTTTGTTAAGTGTGAGAAGATCTTTGGTATCGAAATATCCCCGAAAAGCTAGCGTTGCATAAAGTGCTGGTCCGGCATGCCCTTTTGAGAGCACAAAGCGATCGCGTGTGGGCATCAAACGGTTTTTGGGGTCGATGTGCATTTCACGCCAGTAAAGTGTGATGAGTATTTCTAGAATTGAAAATGCGCCACCAAGGTGACCCGAGCCAGCATGACCCATCATGTCGGCAATGACGTAGCGAAATTCCGCAGCGCGGCGATCGAATACTGTGCGATCAAAAGCGGAAACGTGTTCCATAAGGGTTCTCCAAAAAGATAAAGCATGTAAGTTCGGTAGACGTCGAACTTTATCTTTTTGGCAGTCTGTGAGCAACTTTGAGCGGGGAAGAATGTTGGGTGAAGCGCTGTGAATGAAAATTTAGCGGAATAGCTTGATGTCCATTTCGGCGGCAGTCACTGGAGGCGTGCTGGTCCGGCGTTCTTTCCAGCCATTTTCGTCGCCAACGGTTTCAACACGAAGCATATTCAGTGTGCGAGCCTCTCCCAAAGGAAGGCCAGCTGCTAAGACTACTTTTTCGCCCTTTGAAGCGATGCCGTTTTCCGAGCAATAGCGCAAAATGCGAGGAATAAGAATTCCCATTGTACAGCCATCGTCTTCTATGTGATGGGGTATTACACCCCATGCCAAAGCGAGTTGGTGACGAACATTGTTGTCGAATGTAAACGCATGAATGGGAATTTCAGGACGAAATTTTGAGATTCCGCGTGCACTTCGGCCGGTTGCCGTGAGAACAATAATGGCTTTGGCACCACATTCGCGTGCGGTTGTGAGGGCTCCGTAGGCGATGATGTTGTTCAAATCGGAACGGTCGATGATGTCGCGGTTGGTTGCAGAAGCTTCTTCGAAATTGATGCCTTTTTCGGCTTCTTCAACAATGCGACGCATCATGTTTACAACAAGCTGTGGGTGCACACCGTTGGCTGTTTCACCTGAAAGCATAACAGCGGATGTTAAGTCGTGGATGGCGTTGGCGACGTCGGTCACTTCAGCGCGTGTGGGATAGGTTTTGTCGGTCATGGATTCTAGCATTTGGGTAGCTACTATAACAGGCTTACCCGATCGGTAGCACTTTTCAATGATTTGCTTTTGAAGCATGGGCAGTTTTTCGATGCTGACTTCTACCCCAAGGTCGCCGCGTGCAACCATAATGCCGTCTGCTGCAGCAATAATCTCGTCTAGGTTGTCCAGTGCTTGGCGATCTTCAATTTTTGCAATAAGGCGAATTGGCCATTTCGGGTCAACTTCTTTAACGAGACGACGTACGAGTTCAATGTCGTTTGCTTCACGTACAAACGAAAGTGCGATATAGTCGAAACGTGTTTTTACGCCAAACTCAATATCTTGGCGGTCTTTTTCAGATAAAAATGGCAGTGGATATTTGGCGCCTGGAATTGCAAGATGCGCTTTTTCGCGGAGTTTTCCGTCGCCGTCAACCTCAACTAATATGGCTTTGCGTGAGGCGTCTACACTCACAACGGTGGCGCCAACAAATCCATCTTGCAGCAGCAACTGTTGGCCTACACGGCACAATGTGTGAATGTCGGGAAGGTTTGTTGTGATGTGCCGCTCAAAAGGACTTGGCGGAATGACTGTACCGTTGGGATTTGAAATAATGAAAAAGCGATCGCCTTTTGCAAGGCTGAGGGTTCCTGAAAAACCGCCAACGCGCACTTCGGGGCCCTTTGTGTCTAGCATGGTTGCCAAAGGAACATTGAGTTCTTCGCGAATGCGGAGAAGTTTTTCCATGCGTGCCTCTGCTTCATCGTAGGGGCAGTGGGAAAAATTGATGCGGGCGACGTCCATTCCTTTGGCGATGAGTGCGCGAATCATTTCTTCGCTTTCGGACGAGGGGCCAATGGTGCAGACGATTCGTGTTCGCTTTTGCATATAGAATCCTTTGCTTGCGACTCAAGAAAATTCCGGAAATCTCGGAGGTATGTCTTGTGAAGGATTATGTTTCAAGAAGCAATGGAAAAATCGGAAGGCAGAGCAAGAAACCTATATTTTCCAATAATAACTGCGATTGTGAGAATGATGCATTTTCTGTTTTGAGTGTTTTCTTGCAAACAAAAGTTTGCTATTTTTACACGGGCTTCGATTTTGTGCGCGAGCGGAGATGTTCTTTCGTGATTTCAACAATCGCAGGCATGACGGAAATCATAATAATTGCGACCACGACATAATGAAATTGCGACTTCACTTGGGGCAGGTTTCCAAAATAGTACCCGCCGGCGGTAAAGCCGAAGATCCAGAGCAAACAGCCAAAAATCGAGAACCCAATAAAGCGGCGGTAGCGCATAGAACCTACGCCAGCAACAAAGGGAGCAAATGTACGGACGATGGGCACAAATCGCGCAATAACGATAGTTTTCCCACCATATTTTTCGTAAAAACCTTGTGCCTGAAGAAGATGTTTTTTGTTGAGCAATTTCGACTTTTCAGCGCTAAGAACCTTTGGTCCAATGCGATTTCCAATAAAATAATTGGTGGTGTCGCCCAGAATACATGCGATGGGTAGGACAACCCACAGAACAGGAAGCTTAAGGGGGGAGCCTTCAATGGCGGCGAGAGCGCCAATAGCGAAAAGTAAAGAATCGCCGGGTAAAAAGGGTGTGACAACAAGTCCGGTTTCACAAAAAATAATCAAAAAGAGAAGTGCATAGAGCGATGGCCCCAAAGCTCCCGCCCATAGATTAAGATAGACATCGAGATGGAAAAATACGTCAATGGCTTGCGTTGCAAGGGCCTGAATTTGCTCTAACATTATGCATCACCTAAAAGAAGTTATTTTAATATTTTTGTTTTCTTTGGTTATTCTGCGAATTCACAGAAGCTTGTGGCAACCAAACCTTCATTTCGATTTTTTTGAGCGCCATTTGTGTCATACACAAATTTTGTGCATTGAATTCCTAGCAACACAGGGCTTTCGTCCCATACACTTGTGCGCACAAAAGTGACAGAGATTCCGTTATCGACAGAAACATTTTCAGGTTTGCAGTATTCCGCTGGTGCTGGTTGCTTGAGAAGAAGTTTTCCGTTTGAGTCTTTATTGGGCTCTGTATAGACGCTGCGAATGCAGGCACCATTTTCATTTGAATACACAAATGTGTTTGCCGCCCTGTTTGTGGCGCTGATGCCGTCCTGTGCTTTCGGTGTGGAAATGGTTTGGGAGCTTGAATTCGAATGAGAAGCTGTGTCTGCCGAGGAATCCGATTTCTGAGACCTAAAGAATTGACAGCCTACCGTGAGACTCAGCAAGGTGCATGACGTCAAAACAAACGATGCTTTTTTCATAGGGGGCCTTTCTGAAGAAGAAATGTGCTGTCATCCAGATTGAGGTTCTTTGTTCCACAGTGAACGACTTTACAACATACACTCTTTTGCGCTTTTTTCAAAAAATGATGTTTGTATGACACGGCTGTCTTATCTAAAACAGGCTTGACATGGGGCGATCACTTCTAAGTCCACGCGGCACGTCGAAGGCCACGATTTCCGGGTTTCGTTTGCGTAAACGTCCGCGCCTGTCGTGGTGGTCAGCGTGCCGCGTGTCGCGGTGGTCAGCGTGCTGCATTGTCTATTCCGTTGAATATTGGCGAGGCGTCAG
>CAIZES010000410.1 GCA_903932045.1 uncultured Silvanigrella sp.
CCAAAGAAGAAATTGAAGAAAACAAAATTCTACTCAACACTTTTTGCTCTTCCCATTTTATCGTTACTCGCTATTGGCTGTCCAAATCAGAACACCCCAACCGCATCACTTCCAGAGGCAGGGAAGGCACCCTCAGTTCCCGTCTTAAACGAAAATATTCCTCCACCAGCAACAACTGTAGCAAGCACTCAAACAAATTCCTCCGAAAAATTGGCTCAAAATAGCACCGCAACAAACACTCTCGCCAATGTCGCCAGCTCACTCGGACAAAATCAAGCGTCAGAAACAACGCCATCAGACCTTGCAAATTCCACAAGAATTTCGGGAACAGTACTTTCAGGAAAGGCAGGCATGATGAGTTTCACTCCTGCCGGACGCATCGCAAAAATGATTGTTCGCGTTGGCGATAGGGTTCATAAAGGGCAAACACTTGCAATTCTTGACGCCTCTGATTTTGAATTTCGCGAGCGCCTTGCCGTTGCAGCACAATCACAAGCCAAGGTTCAATTTGATCAAGCCAAGCGCGATTTGGAGCGTGAAGAACAGCTCAAAAAAGAAAATGTGACGTCAGTTGCCTCTCTAGAACGCATGAGCAATGCTTTCACCGCTGCCAAAGCGGCTATGGAGCAAACGCAAGTGAATCTCGAAATGGCGCGAAAATCTCTTCAAGATACAAAACTTCCTGCCCCATACGATGGAGTTGTTACCAAAAAAGTTCGCTCAGACGGCGAATGGGTTGCCGCGGGAGCTGCTGTGTACGAACTCTATGAAATTGGAGAAACCGAAGTCTCACTCAGAATTCCCGAGTCATTTTTGAAGAAAGCTCAAGTGGGAAAAACGCTCAATATTATGTGTCCCTCCACAGGAGTGAAAGCTCCAGCCCGCATAGTGCGCGTTGTTCCCATTGTTCAAGAAGCAACTCGAACTTTCGAAGTTTTGGCACAATTTACTAAGAGTGGCGTTCAAATCTATCCAGGCCAATTTGTTGAAGCCGACCTCAACTGAGCGGAGTCCAAGTTATGTTTCTTTCCGACGTCTCCATCAAACGCCCCGTATTTGCAACCATTCTCAATCTTGTCCTGATTGTCTTTGGTTTTTTCTCGTACACAAAATTGGGTGTAGAACTTATTCCCAACATCGACTTTCCTGTTATTTCGGTTCAAGTTGTTTATCCAGGTGCGGACACAGGATCGGTTGAACAAGATGTCATTAAACCTATGGAAAAAGCGTTGAACGGCCTTGAAGGGTTGGATCGTTTTTCTGCCGTTGCATACCCAAGCCTGGGTCAAGTGACTCTTGTGTTCAAAATTGGAGTGCCCGCAGCAAAAGCCGCTCAAGATGTACGCGACAAATTAGGAACAGTTGTTCTCCCCACCGACGCTCAAGCCCCTATTGTGCTCAAATTTGACATGGGAGCACAAGCCGTTCTGAATCTCAGTTTGTCGAGCAAAAATCCCAAAATCGATTTAGCAACTTTGGCACGCGACCGCCTTAAGCCTTTGCTAGAGCAAGTTGACGGAGTGGGTTCGGTTGACATTATTGGCATGCGCGAACGTGAAATTCACGTGGATGTGGATCGTGCTAAGCTTTTGGCTTACGGCCTAAGTCCCACGCAAGTTGTGCAAGCCATTCAAAGTCAGAGTTTGGATTTTCCCAGCGGAAAAATTGAAAACTCGAAAGAAATTCTTCGCATTCGCACGGAAGGTAAAGCAAATACTCTCGCGGACCTGCGCAACATTGCTATTAACGTGCGCGGACAAAAAGTACGTATCAGCGATATTGCCACGCTTTCCAACACCATTGCCGACGAAGAAACCTACGCATCATATAATGGAAACGAGTCGCTTCTTCTTTTAGTGAAAAAGCAGTCGGGCGGAAACCAAGTTGCTCTTTCTAAAATGGCTCGCAAACGCATCGATGAATTAGCAACAACACTTCCAGAAGGCGTAAAAATTGAGGTTATTCGCGACACATCCAAATACATCGAAAGTGCTTTGGATTCAGTAAAAGTCGACCTCGTTTTAGGCGCATTGCTCGCAATTGTAATCGTATTTTTCTTTTTGCACGACTGGCGAGCCACTGTTATCAGTGCAGCCGCAATTCCAACCGCAGTTATTGGAACAGTAGCATTCGTTTATTCGTTTGGCTTCACACTCAACATCATTACCTCGTTGGCCCTTACACTCTCCATTGGTATTTTGGTTGACGATGCCATTGTTGTTATTGAAAATATCTATCGCCGTATTCAAATGGGTGAACCTCCCGCAGAAGCCGCGCGCAAAGGTACAGCAGAAATTGGCCTTGCAGCCCTCGCCATCACGCTCTCCATTGTGGCTGTTTTTGGTCCGGTTGCATACATGTCCGGCATTATAGGACAATTCTTTCGGTCATTCGGAATTACAGTGGCTGTTGCCGTGTTGTTATCGCTCTTTGTGGCTTTCACACTGACTCCCATGATGGGAAGTCGCATTCTCAAAGAAGGCGGCCACGAACACACGCCGAGCTTTTTCAAACCCATTGCACGTGCACTGAACGCCACTGACGAATTTTATCGCCGCGTTTTGGCAGTTGCACTTCGTAACCGCTGGAAGGTTGTTGCAGGCGGAATTGCTGTTTTGTTTCTAACACTTGTGCTTGCTAAATTCCTCCCCATGTCGTTCTTTCCCAAAGAAGATCAGTCGGAAATTACGGTGAACTACACCTTGGTAGAAGGCACATCACTAACCGCAACCAAACAAAAAATTGCTGTGGTTGACAAGTGGATTCGTGAGTATCCGGGCGTGTTGGCAACCATTACAACCATTGGTGCAAGCCAAGATAAAAAACCCAATCAGGCAAGCATTACTGTAAAACTTGTTCCTAAAAACGAACGTAACTTTACTCAAATGGATATTGCTTCGCGCTTACGTCAAGATATTGCAAGAACATTTTTGAAGCCAGAAGAAAACGTGGATATTGCGGAAGGCGCACAAGGTGGAGGCGGCAGTGGGCAAAAAGCAATTCAGCTTGTTATTATGGGCAACGACTATGCTCAAATTGCAAAAATCGCAACCGACGTTAAAGATTCCATTAAGGGAATTCCCGGTGTTGTTGACGCAAGCACAACAGAACCACCGCAAGCCATGGAATACCGAATTGTGATGGACAGAGTGCGCGCTGCAGATTTGGGACTCAGCACCTTTCAAATTGGACAAGCCATTCGATCGCTTTACGAAGGTCAGAAGGTTGCCACTTATGAAGATAACGGTCTTGAGCTTCCCGTCATGCTCCGCTTATCGGGGGTTGATTCGCAAGATGCAGCAAGCCTAAGAAGCTTACAAATTCCAAATCCTATGGGCTCAACTATCGCGCTTTCAAGCATTGCGCACATTGAAAAGGCTCCAGCCCCCTCACGCATCGAGCGCTACTCAGGAATGCGATCGGTTCAGATTACCGCCAACTACGCCGGAAAAGATTTGGCTGCAGTTATGAAGGTTCTTGAAGCTGAAACCAAGAAACGAATGACTTCCGAAACAACCTACAGTGTTGAAGGCCAAGGGCGCATCATGGCGGAGTCTATGCAGTCTTTTGCTTCCACACTCTTGTTGGCAATTGTTTTGGTTTGGATGGTTCTGGCAGCGCAATTTGAAAGCTATATGACCCCCCTCGTACTTATGCTTTCTGTTTCACTCTCTTTTGTTGGTGCAATTCTTGGACTTCTTATTACGGGACG
>CAIZES010000411.1 GCA_903932045.1 uncultured Silvanigrella sp.
GGATTGGGTGAGTATGAGTTTGTTTTATTCTAACAGTTCGATAAAATAAGGGCATGGCAACGTATTCCTCCCGAATGTTGTGCAATTGAAATTAGTTTGAGCTTTTTTCAATTGCAAAATTGATTTGGAAAAAAATCCTCGTAAGAAGACTGTCTCTAGCTATTATAAAACTTACAAAAGTCAATCCTTGAATTTTGAGCGTTGCGGTGTCCGGGTTATCAGACCGAGATATGAGGCCGAGATATTAAATTGAGTTAAAAATTTAGGTCCAAGCAGCAATGGCTGTATTCATTGTGAGCATAGAAATTGTGAGCGGCCCTACACCGCCCGGAACCGGCGACATTGCCGATGCCACGTCGTAAACATCGCGCGTGACGTCGCCAGCCAACTTCCCATCGGCGCCGCGGTGAATTCCCACATCAATAACAACAGCGCCAGGCTTCACAAAATCTTTGGTTATGATACCCAATTTCCCAACTGCCGCCACAAGAATATCCGCTTCTCGGCAAACTTCTTTTAAATTTGCGGTGCGAGAATGCGCAATCACAACTGTTGCGTCGGCCGACAAACCCAACAAAGCCATGGGTTTTCCAACAATATTGCTTCGCCCAACCACAACCATTTTTTTGCTCGCAAGTGGAATGCCGTAAGCAGCCAACAGCGCCATAACGCCAAAGGGAGTGCATGCAACCGTTGCGTTAGAAAATTCGCCCAATGCAAGCAGTCCCATATTGGAAGCAAGGAAACCATCGACGTCTTTTTTTTGCGCGATTCGGGCAGTAATGGGGCCTGCATCAATACCATTGGGAAGCGGAAGTTGTAACAAAATTCCACTTACCGAGGCATCTGCATTTGCGGCATCAATTGTTGCCAGAAGTTTTTCGGCAGTGGCCTCGGACGATGGGATGTGAATAGTTTCCGAGGCAAAGCCAACATCCGCAAACGATTTTCCCTTGCTGGAAACATAAACTTTGGATGCGGGATCTTCGCCTGCCAGAATAGCAACCAGCTTGGGTTGTTTGCGCCCAGCAGCCAATGTTTTGCACTGTGTGGCCATAAGCGACGCAACCAATTTGCCGTTGAGCACCGTACAGTTGGTGCCCGGAAATTTTTCTTGTTTTGCTTCGTCAGATATTTTTGGAATTTGAAAGCCCGCGGCAGCCGCTCTTTGCCAACATTTCATAATGGATTCCTTTGCAAAGTGATTTTGTTAAAGTACGTTTGTTAAAGCAAATTTGAGAAGTTTCCTATTCTCCATTTTATTTTCCCATTTTATTTTCCAAAGTTATTCCTTGCTCAAAATGGTAACCACGTCTTGCACCGACTGAACTATGTTTTTCCAAGGTTCGAGGTCGAATGTGAAGTTGTCGCCGCAGCAATACAATCCTTTTTGCCCCATTTTCACTTCGCGAAGTGGTGTGCTGGGAATTTCAAATTGGCGCGCAACGGGCATAAGAACAATGCGTTCTTTAATTCCCGTATTCATATGCACTAAATTTTGCCCCGAAACCGATTTCAAACAGTCGGGTTTCAAAACGCGAGCAGCCGCTCGTCGAATTCGGCCCACAGCTTCGCGAACCGCAGCGGCTTGTAACGATTGCTCGTAGTCGAGATATGCCGAAAGCAAAAGATTTCCTGCACGATTGAGTGTTCCTTGAACGCGATCGGTTCCAAACAGAATTTGATCACCAATTTTCAGTTTTTCACAAACCGTTTCGTCTTGAAACTGCTTGAAGTCGAAATATTCGGCAACAACCAAGGACGAAGGTGGTGAGCGCAAAATACATTTCGATTGCGAGCCGGAAAGAAATTCGCGTGGCAAAAAAGAAATACAGGAAATGAGTGGAGCTGCTAACACCGTTTTGTGTGCAACTATTTTTGCATCTTTTCGCGACACAGAATTTACGAACGAAATTTCAAACGAACGCTCTTGCGGTATGGTGAGTTTGACGACGCGCGATGATGCATAAACAAGAACTCCACGCGAACGCAAAATAAGTTCACACGCCATTTCGAATCCTGAAGTGCGTCGAAACGATCCATGAGACTCTGCATTTGAAGCCACCACAAAGTTTTTGAGATGATGCTGTACGGTGGAAGTTTGATATTCCAAAAATCCTTTGGATACCAAGGTTTCTAGGACAGGAATAAGGGCTTCCTTTTGTGGGTTTGCCAGCGTTTTCCACTGTGGATAATCTTGCCAGGCAACCTTATTGAGTGCTTCGCTATTTGCTGCATCTTGCACAAAGGAGTTTAAAATTTCCGCTTCTTTGCGTGTGAGCAGATCGGTTGACTCTTTCAGCACACTTAAAAAAGGAATGAGTTCTTTGCGCACAAAATACGTATTGCGTTCCCGTGTATCTTCGGGCGATTGGGCATTGGACTCACACAAAAACTGATCCAAAAAAACTTGCTCTTGATCGCTTAATGTAGAGCGTATGTGTCGCTCCAGGGCTTTGGCGGCGCTTTTGCTTAACGACTCAAAGCCAAAACCACTGGATCGGCCCCGCCGGCACGTATCGAGCCGTTGCAAAAATGCTTCGGCCTCTGAAATTTCTGGGGCGTCATTTTGCGGAGTGCTAAAAAAGAGTCGTCCTCCCAAAGTGGGTGAAGCTTCAAAGAGAGCAATATTTTCGCCAATGCGGATGTTGCGCGACAATCGCAGGGCAAGCAAAATTCCCGATAGCCCTCCACCGATAATTGCGGTGTGGCACGTTCGTTTCGAAGATGCACTGTGGGTGGTTCCCTGTGCCGAGCCTTGTGCCGAGCCCTGTGCCGAGCCTTGTGCCGAGCCTTGTGCCGAGCCTTGTGCCGATGTATTTTTTTCATGTGTGTTTCGTTCGAAAATATTTTGTGCACACAAAAGTGGATTTTCAGCCCACAAAGCCAGGTCAATCATGGCCATCTCCCACTTTCGCATCAGACGATTTTCGCTGTCGCTTCATGCGCAAACGAGCCGCACGCGAAACTGCATCTGCGGAAACGTCTTGAACTGCCTCGGGAGGAAGCGTTTGCGATATGCTTGGAGTGCCTGGGCTACTTGGGCTACTTGGGTTGGACTGAGAAGCGCTAGGCTCCACCTGTTGCATATTATCGCGTGCAAATTCGCGGGCCTTGAGATCGGCCAATTCTGCTGCGTTTTGTTCGTAAGCATCACCTTCGCGAAAGGTAACTCCTTTTAGCATTCCTACAAAACTGCGGTAACGCTCTTGCGAAACAGTGCCGTTTTCCATGGCCTCAACAATTTTGCAGCCGGGTTCTACAGTGTGCGAACACTCTCTATAGCGACATTTGATGTTTGCAAATTCTCGAAAACATGCCGAAAGCGTGATGGCATCCTGCACTTCGGTATCAAACGAACGCACCCCGGGGGTGTCAATTGCGTAGGCGCCAATTCCTAAGCGGAGCAAAGAATTATAGGTGGTTGTGTGACGTCCTTTATAAAAAATTTCGGGGTCGTCGTCCACAATTTGTTCAAACTCGGGTTTCATTAAATTCACAACGGAGCTTTTTCCAACCCCGGAATGCCCGCAAAATCCAACCAA
>CAIZES010000412.1 GCA_903932045.1 uncultured Silvanigrella sp.
CATAAAAACCCTTGCCAAAACGTCTCTTGGTAGTAAGAGTGTTTGGGCAAGGGTGTGTTAAAACGAAACTTTTTCAATAGCCTCCTCATTCTTTGGTTTATTTGAAGGAGAATCTGTTTCCTCAAATAATTCTAATGATGGTTCGCGATTGATTTTCTTGCGTGTGTTGTCTCGTGGATCTAAAAGCTCAATAAAGAGTCGTTCCAGATGAAACAACTTGTCGTAAAACGAGCGCAGGTGTGACGGTGCAATAGGGGGCAACATGGTAAGGGCTGCGACATGGTAGGAATAATTTTCCTCGGCTACTTTCCGAATCCAGTCGCCTTTGATCTCTCCTCGTAGGTTCCCGGTAACCGGATTAAAGTCAGACTTTGAATAGCATGTCCAAAAGTGCCCCTTGATGGTGCTTTTAAGGTTTGCTTTTGAGATTCCTGCGTACACAATGCCATTACTCGAACCGTCTGGGTTGCGTTCCTCAATAAAATAGGGGCCAGAGCTGTCTATTTTTACAGAAGGAAGGGGATGTACGAAACAACCTGAAGGCATTGTTTCATCACGAGAACAAATAAGATGAAACGGTACTTGGTTCAAGCATGACCGTAAAAAATTTTCCGTGGGGAATTCTTTACTTATCAATTTTTCTGCAAGCGGGTTTTCCAAACGTTTCCTTCGCTCCAAAAGCTTGAGCTGATCCCAGACGAGCGCTAACACTTTTGGAGGAAGTCGAACGATGGCAACCTTTGTTTTTGGTGCATGACCATTAATCCTTTTGAGTCCTAATCTGACAGCTTCGCGTAAATTTCCTGTAGATTTTCCAATTCGAAGAGGTTTCCCTTGATCGTAAAAAAGGTACACACCACTCGAAGTTGTTGGTACTAAAGAGATAGAAATGGTATCGCAGAATTTTGCTTCCTTGCCCAAGAGTTCGATTATATTTTCCTTAAATTCTGTTGTTGATTTCCCGTTTTTTGCAAACAGGAAATCCCAAGGGATAGTAGTTCCTGTTTGCATAAAGAAGTGGTTTATTTTAAAAGATTTGTCATTATTATATCAGTCGGAAAAATTGCAACCACTTGACGCAACTCATCATTCGTAATTTTTAGAGAAAATTGACCGTAAAAAGTAGAGAAGACGAGGGGTTCTCGTGGTATAATTAAAAAGGATGCAGGAAGGTTAATCAATCCAGCACCCAAAACCTATGATGAATATCAATATCAAAGGACTTCGTATAGAGCTAACCGACGCGATCAAAGACGCGGTGTATACCCGGGTTGCACCGTTTGAAAAATTTATAAAAGATGAGGCATATTTATATGTACAAATCGGAAAGCGTTCAGCGCATCACAAAGCGGGGGAAGATGAATTCGTAGCCGAGATGACGCTCGATACGCATGGACATATGTATTTCATTGAAATAACGGATGCAGACCTATACACAGCTATTGAAAACGCATCGCAGGAAATTATTAATAAAATAAAACAAGGCAAGGGCAAGCGACATACTTTAGTGAAAAAGGGTCGCATGATGCTCAAGCAATTAACTCGAAAAGGATTTTATGGATGGAACAAATAATACTTCAAAAAACAACACAGGAATGATTATTAGTGTAATCGTTATTGCAATTGAGATCGGAAGTCACACGTCTTAACTCCAGTCACTGTTTGTTATCTCGTATTCCG
>CAIZES010000413.1 GCA_903932045.1 uncultured Silvanigrella sp.
CCCGGAAATCGACAGTTTGAGCTTCATTTTGAAGCTCGCGCGGCTTTGCGGACTCGATCCAGCGTGACCATTTCAGCGCTCACTGTAGCTCAAATAGCGTTGCAACCACAATCGTTTAGCAATAATGCACAATAATGAACGCTTTTGATTTGCATACAATTTACATACACTGTATCCTGTCTTCATTATGGCTTGGCTATACAAACGAGGCGGCAAGTGGTGGATTGGCTGGCGGATAAACGGGCAGCAATTCCTTGAATCGACCAACGAGACTGACAGGGCAGCGGCTAAAAAGCGGCTTGAGCAGTTGGATCGACTGGCGGCAGCGCAACGAGCAGGGGCACTAACCGAGGACTTCTATCGGGCCGCCACCGGAAAACAGATTCAACGCGGAACCGTTTCCAAGTTTTGCGATGATTGGCTGGCGGAAAGTGAGGGAGTGACAACGCCGTCCACCATGAATAAATATCGGCAGGTTGTCCGTGAGTTCTGCGAGCATATTGGGGCCGAAAAAAACGGAACGCTTTTGGAAGATATAACGGCTGAGCATGTTTCCGGGTTTCTTAACGAAAAGCGGCAGAGGCTTGCTCCGGGCACGATCAAAGGCTACCGGCGCATCTTGAGTTCGATATTCCTACTTGCTCAGAACAGGGGCCTTATCAAGGGCAATCCCGTTGCCTTGGCGAAGGAGCGCGGCAAGCATGCCGATGACGCCGTGGCGCGAAAGCGTCCGTTCACCCTGGCGGAACTCAAAACGCTTCACGATAAAGCGGAACCGTTCTGGCAGTTTATGATCGTGGTCGGCTACCACACCGGCCAGAGCATGGGGGACATTATCACCATGCGCCGAAACGCCGTTGACCTTGAGCAGGGCAGGATCACCATGCACCGGCGCAAGACAGGCAAGCAGGTTATCATTCCCATTGGGCCTACCGTGCGGGCCTTATTGATTGGCAACTGGCCAAAGGACAAGGACGGGTATTTCTGGCCAGATCAAGCCGCGCGCTATCTGCGAGCCGGTTCAAGTTCATTCTCACAGGAATTCTACGAACTATTGGCCAGCGCGGGACTTGTCCAAACACGCGATGAAAAAAAGAAGTCGGCTGGCAAAGGCAGGGACACTAAACGGGCGGCTACAATCCTGGGATTCCACAACATTAGACACACGTTTGTCACCCACCTGAAAATATCCGGGGCCGTCGATTCCGTTGCCAAGGAGCTGGCCGGGCACGGCTCAAGCGCAATGAGCGCGGTTTACACTCACCTTCCGGCGGACACTCTAACCAAAGCGATAAATTTACTGCCGGAGTTTACAACAAAAGTTGAGAAATCGGAGGTTGCATGAATAAGGTCTGGCCAAGGGTATCAAAGAAGCAACTCGAAGACGGTTCGACTGAAATCACAACTGACACTGGTATTTACAAATCGAAAGGTCGAGTCAATTTGCCGCATGCTGAATTTGCCAAGCGCATCAATACATACGACTTCCCAAGCTTCACGGAAAATCTTTCCAAGATGAAAGCGGAGATATTGCGATGCAAAGCAATGTTTTTTGAGCCAATGCCGGGTGAGCCAAGGCTTTTGATCGAAAAGAAAGACGCGCCGCCAAAGTGGATACTTGAACGGGTTAAAGAAGTTGAACATTTACTATGTCAGGCTGAGGATTTTATAGAGGCGAAAGATATGCTTCGCACAGGAGCGTGTTGCTTGGAACTTGGGATGGCATGGGAAAAACTCAGAATGGTTGACTTGGAAATTGAAGTGCGGAAACTTCGACACATTTTTGATAGATCGCAAGAGCCGCGCCCAGACTGCAAAATTAAGCTCTGGATTGAAATTGAAAAGGAGTATCGGAAACGGCGGAAAGCGCAACAAAAGTTTTCCGCAGGGCAGGCTTTCAACTTCGCGAAAAAGGAAAAATTATTAGTCTCAGCAATGGACATTGACAGCTTTAAAGCCCAGTTCTACCGCCGTCGAAAAGCTTGGGACGCAAAATAGAGTAAACATTATAGCATAGCGTTTCTTCTGGGATTCATTCATGCGGTTCATGCTCGCATGCGCCATGAGTGAATTATCACGAATTAAGGGCCAAACAGAATCATTTGATCTGTTTCGGCTGAACAAATCAAAAGACGCCGTCGACGTCTGCGCCAACACGCTTCGCAATTACCATAAAGCCGGACTGCGATTCTACAAAATTGGAAAAGCGGTTTTTGTGAGCAAATCCGAGCTTGACCAGTTTATCCGATCAAAAGCGGTTTGTCTGGTTGGAGGTGCCCGGTGAGCCGCAAATCCTCAGTTCGCCTCAACCGTTCGACCAAAGCCAAATTAGACCGGGCTTGGCGCAAGGGCTGGCGTCCGGGCATCGGGCCGATGTCCGATTACCTGAGAAAAAGACGCCCAGTCAAGTTCACAACTACGCGGGGTGGCAATTGAAGCCGACATCTAAGACCGGCGACCAGTTGCCGCCACACGACGAAAAACACGAGGCGGCGGCACTTGGTTCGATGCTTCAGAGTCGAGATGGATGCCTGCCGGAGTGTCAAAAACTGGGAATTTCGGTAGGCAGTTTTTATACGCTTCAACACAAGGTGGTTTACCGGGGAATCGTTTCTGCATGGGAGTCAATTGGGCTTGTTGACCAAGTCACCGTGGAAACTAAATTGCGCGAGGCTGGAACGCTTGCTGAGGCAGGAGGGCTGGCTTACCTGGCCA
>CAIZES010000414.1 GCA_903932045.1 uncultured Silvanigrella sp.
AATTTGTTAAGGGTCCAGATTTTCCAACTGCAGGTATCATTTGCGGAACAAAGGGAATTAACGACGCTTGTCGTACAGGTCGCGGTTCGATTGTTGTGCGCGGTAGGGCAACGGTTGAAACAATTAAGGGAGGCCGAGATGCGGTTGTTATTACAGAACTGCCTTATCAGGTTAACAAAGCGGTCCTCATTGAGAAAATTGCAGAGTTGGTAAAAGAAGAAGAGTTGCAAGGTATTTCCGATATCCGTGACGAATCTAATAAAGAAGGAATTAGAGTTGTTATCGATCTCAAAAAAGGCGAAAATGGCGAAATTCTTTTAAATCACCTTTATAAGAAAACTCGTCTTCAAGACTCTTTTGGTGTCAATATTGTTTGTATTGTTCGCGGAATTCCAAAGTTACTCAACGTTAAGGAGTGCCTAGAGCATTTTCGCGATCATCGTATCGAAGTTGTGACTCGGAGAACGCAATTCCGTTTGCGTAAAGCTGAAGAGAAGCTTCACATTTTGGATGGCTTAAAGATCGCAGTCGAAAATATGGATGCGGTTGTGCAGCTCATTCGGGCCGCCGTGAGTCCAGATGTTGCTCGTACGGAATTAATGACAAAATTTAGTTTATCGGAGAGGCAAGCAAACGCAATTTTGGAAATGCGCCTTGCAAGATTAACTGGTCTTGAACGTGATAAAATTCTAAACGAACACAGAGAGACTCTTGCGTTGATAGCTGATTACAAAGATATTCTTGCGCGACGTGAACGTGTCCGTACTATTGTAAAAGAAGAATTTATTGCGCTAAAGGCTTCGCATGGAGATACTCGGCGTACAGAAATTATGTTGGATCCGGGAGAAGATGTAAATCTTGGACAATTGATAGCTCCAGCCGATGTTTTTGTGACATTTTCATCTGCGGGGTATGTGAAGCGTGTTGCGGAAACAGAATTTAGAGCGCAAAGCCGAGGTGGAAAAGGAAAAACCGGAGCAGCCTTGAAAGAAAGTGATTTTGTAAAGTTCACTTTGAGAGCGCATACGCATGATCATATTTTGATGTTCTCAAACCTGGGTAAAGTGTATGCTTTTTTTGTGTATGAACTTCCAGAGGCTAGCGCAAATCAACGTGGAAAATCCATTGCACAAATTTTAACCCTTCAGAGTAACGAATATATTACAACAATGTTGCCGGTTCGAGAGTTTTCCGAGAATCAGTTTATATTTATGGTTACTGGAAAGGGAGTCGTTAAGAAGAGCGATCTCAATTCTTTCGCAAATATTCGAGCAACAGGTTTGCGAGCTATTTCACTTGATGATGGTGATCAACTTGTGGGAACGCTTATCACAAATGGGCAACGTCAAGTTGTTATTACCAGTGCGAGTGGAAAAGCTATTCGTTTTGAGGAAAGTGAAGTTCGACCCATGGGGCGATCTGCTCATGGCGTTAAGGGCATTGAACTTGATGATGATGATGCTGTTGTTGCAGCTGAGATAGTAACACAAGGCGAAAAGCTTTTAGTTGTAACTGAAAAGGGTTATGGCAAACGAAGTGATGTTGAAGAATACCGAACTCAGGGACGAGGCGGTAAGGGTGTGAAAACGATTAAAGTAACCGAGAAAAATGGTAGAATTGCGGCACTTTTGTCTGTTAATGACGCTTCGGACGTTATGTTAACGTCAAACAAGGGTGTTGTGATTCGTGTCCATGTTAAAGATTTTAGAATTGTTGGTCGTGTGACACAAGGTACAATTGTGAAGCGCATGGAAGAAGGCGAAGTTATTGTTTCTGTTTCAAAACCAACTGAGTTCGATACAACCGCGGTTACCGAGCTCGAGTCTAACGAAGAGGTTGAATAGTGAAACGAGTTATTCTCGCTATTGTTGCACTTCTATTGGGTTGCTCTCAGGCACCGCCTTCAAAGGCGGGCTCTAGTTTAGTAGCGCCATTTTCACTGGCTGCCACTAAAGTTGGTGCAAATAACTATTTGTATGTGCTTAACGCAGCCTCCTTTGGCGAGTATAGCGCTGGCAGTGTTTTAACTTACTCAATTGGGGTCTCAGGTGAGAAAACACTTTTGCATGCATTTGATGTTCCTTTATATGGGACGCAAATTGCTTCGAATGGCACCTTCGTTGCCGCTGGTTTTGTAGGTGGACAAGGAGCTATTCGCTTATATAAAATTGAAAGCGATGCGAGTTTGTCGCCAAAATATTCGGTCGATTTTCCTTCGGTAGGCTCGCTTGGAGGGTTATCATTTTTTACTCATGGCGGTCAGGATTATCTTACTGTGGCCGCGGAATCTAATTCTGTTGGTGGAAAAGTTTTTGTTTGGCGCGTTGAATCAGACAAACTTGTAAAGGTTTTTGTTTTACCAACCGATCTTTCAGAC
>CAIZES010000415.1 GCA_903932045.1 uncultured Silvanigrella sp.
CAGATTACGCTCTTCCAGTTAAAGGCAATCATAAGCAGCTTGAGGAGGATATTGAACGCGAATTTGATACGACATTCGTGGATGAAAGTGATCGAAAAATTTTTCTTGAAACTATTGAGAAATCTCATGGCCGAATTGAAACTCGCCGATACTCACTGCTGTCGGCAGCAATATTGGACCAAGCGAAAGAATGGGCTGGACTCAAGAACATTGGAAAGGTGATGAATGAAAGCTTTCATGACGGGAAAAAATCAACAGAAACTGGATATTTTCTTCTTTCTTTTGACGAAGTTGAAAGATTCGCACAAACAGTACGTGGCCATTGGGGGATCGAAAACAGGCTGCACTGGGTGTTGGACGTCTCTTTTGGAGAAGATGACTGCAGGGTCCGAAAGGACCATGCGCCAGAGAACTTCTCCACTATTTAGTATCTGAAATGCTTAATTTGATCGCCATGCCTATCAATATCTCGCAGCGATTTAATACCGAGATCGAGATGAACCGACGACCATTTTGCAGAAATCTGCTTATCAGTGGACTCACGCTTCACCCCCTCGGGAGTGAGCGGAACGTCGGAAACAAACAACAATGCACCGCGAGCAATTTCGTTGTGATGACCAACAACAAAAAGCGTTGCTGTTTCCATATCAATACCAATACACGTGAGATCAATTAAACGCTGACGGAAAGCATCATCATGCTCCCAAACGCGTCGGTTTGTAGTGTAAATCACACCCGTACGGTATTCGTAACCGGCTTCAACAATTTTTTGTGACACGTATTTGTGAACTTTAAACGAAGGGAGAGCTGGAACTTCCGGTGGAAAATAGTCGTTGGAAGTACCTTCGCCACGAATTGCTGCAATAGGAAGAATAAAGTGTCCGATTTCGGTACTGCGCTTCAGCCCCCCGCACTTGCCCAAAAACAAGACCATCTTTGGGCGCCGGGCCGTTAACAAGTCCATCACCGTTGCCGCATTGGGCGAACCCATACCAAAGTTAATTATGGAAATATTAGATTCCCTACTTGTGGCGTTGGGCATGGCTCTATCGAGACCTCGCACTTCCACCCCGAAACGTTCGGCAAAAAGCTGCACGTAGCCTTGAAAATTCGTCAGCAAAATATAATCAGCAAAGCCATCAACGGCCGTACCTGTGTAACGGGGAAGCCAATCGGCGCAAATGTCGGACTTGGTTTTCATCAGTGCTCCTCAACAAGCTCTCAGTTTCATAGTATGATACTCGAAGTCCTCGACGAGATGAAATTTCTCGACTGGCGAAAACACAAATTTTTGGGGCACAATAATGCATCCCGGCTTTTACTCAGTGCTGTTCATCGCGCTCTCCGGTTACGGCGTGTGGCTGCAGCGTTCCTACATGTCAGTTTACTCACAAGAGTTTGAACTGCAGCAACGATCCAATCGAGCCAACTCACCCTTTGCACTCGCCAAAAATTTGGATATCAAAGAATATCGCAGCGGAACCTATACAAACCACTTCAGCTCAAATGAAGCCCGGTTTTTAAACAACGGGCAAGTTTCAGCAATAGGCAAAGTTCACTACGCCACTATCAACTCCGATGGCTCGCACCAAATGGATGTTCGCTCGTCGCGATTATTGGGCACAATGAAGCCTGTTCCTGAAGGCAAAAGCTTTTTAGACACCAACAATGGTATGAGCGTGGTTTCGTTTCCACAAGAAGTCACCGCAGTCTCGGGTACCGACCATCTTCGTGGCGAAAATGTGTTTTTCTACCCCGACACAAAAATTGTTGAGTCTAAAGCACCTGTTTCGTGGAAAGGGGTCAATAGAAACTTTGGCGGCGTTGGGTTTCAATACTCTATGGTATCCGGAGAATTTAGTGTTGGCGGCCCCGTTTCCGGAACATTTCTACCCACAAAAGAGGACTTTTCATCTTTCGGGAAAAGGAAATAGCGCATGACCACGAAATCCACTTTGCAAACAATATTTGCAACATCATTCCTTTATGCAGTATGCATTTTTATGTCACAAAATGCCGCAGCTGACTTCGCAGATCAAGTCCCACGTTCTTTTGGCGATAGCAGCATCCAGCCAGTTGCTCCTAAACAAAGCGCTGCAACTCCAATTGCTCCCTCAAACACGGCCCCAAGCACCGCAGGCAGCGCATCGCCTTCTGCAACAACAACATCTCCTCAAGTTGCAACACCACCAGTGTCTTCAACACCACAACATTTCGCAACAGCTACAACACCCGCAACAGCTACAACACCCGCAACAGCTACAACACCCGGAGCAGCTACAACACCCGGAGCAGCAACGCCCACTAACGGAATGGACGGCGATTTTCTGGGAGGCGGAACCTTTAGCGATATCAAACACAACTCTAATGCCCCGGTGACAGTGAATGCCCTCGATTTTAAGGGCTCGCGAAATACAGGCATTTTTGTTCTAAAAGGCAATGTTGTTGTCATACAAGAAACACTCACAATAACCTCCGAAGAAATGGAAATTTTTACAGCCGATAAACTTACAAAACCCAAAAAAATCTTAGCCAAAAGAAACGTGCATGCCGTGAAAATTGCCAATCCTGAGGGCACTGACAAAGTTCAGGCTTGGGGCGACGAAATGGAGTATAATTTAGAAACAGGTAAAATGTTGCTCAAAAATGCCGCCCGCATCACTCGCGGACCAAACTGCACCATACTTGGCGATATCCTTGAATACGACCTCAACCTTGGGAACGTGAGTGGCCGCAACATCCGTGGCACTTGTCCTCCGCCCCCAAAACGCGACACACCAGCGAAATAGGAGCGCCCGCATGACCGATTCCTTTCGTTCTCGAAACCTTGTTCGAAAATTTGACAGCCGTGTTGTTGTAGACGACGTCAGTTTCTACGTAAAACGAGGCGAAGTTGTTGGCCTCCTTGGGCCCAATGGCGCAGGTAAAACAACAAGTTTTTACATGATGGTAGGATTGCTGTTGCCAACGTCAGGCACTGTTATTCTCAATGAAGAACCCATCAATGCACTCCCCATTCACAAGCGTGCACGCAAAGGCATTGGCTATCTGCCCCAAAGCGTTTCCGTTTTCCGTAAACTTTCGGTTGAAGACAATCTTGTTGCCATTATGGAAGTTTGGGGAATTCCATATGCAGAACGCCGTATGCTACTTGAAAAACTTTTAGAACAATTTGGCATTGGTCACATTCGAAAGTCCTTGGCCGTTTCACTTTCAGGCGGCGAACGCCGACGATTGGAAATTGCGCGAACCCTAATTATCAAACCACGCTTTTTGCTATTAGACGAACCCTTCGCAGGAATTGATCCTGTCACGGTGGACGAAATTCAGAAGCTCATAAAACGCCTGGTTTTGGAGGAAAACCTTGGGGTTCTCATTACAGACCACAACGTGCGAGAAACCCTCGGACTGTGCAATAGAGCCTACATCTTGGCCGGTGGAAAAATTCTGGCTGAAGGACTCCCTGAAGAAGTTGCATCGCTCGATTCCGTGAAACAAGTTTACCTCGGCGAAAACTTTTCACTTTAATGCATCTCAAGCAACGCTTCGCCCCCAGTTCCGGATTTTTCCGGCCCCCCGTCCCGCCTTTGCAATCGTGTGATGTTCTAAACGGAACAGTAGTCAAAAAAATTATGGCCCGCAAGCCAAAGGGCCAAGAAGTTTTGCGGCCATGGCACTTTGCGTCTTGGACATGGTATGATCGACGGCGATTCTCTAAAAACGGCCGACAGGCCTGCGACGGTGGGTGAATGGAACCGAGAAACGGTCTTTTTCTGATCATCACAGACGACGGTGAGCTCATATCCACGCTCATGCATATTGAGTCACGTGGAATGCAAGTGCGGGTTTGGTATCCAGTGACTCGCTCTTACAACTCAGAGCTCAACGAAGTGCTTGAAGCTTGCAGTTTAAAAAAAGACTCCGAGGAAATCATTCGCGGAGATCCCACCAAACGATCCTTTTACGATCAATTTGGTGATTTCGATCCTATTTGCGTTATTTTGTCACTCAAAGACAAAGAGCAGCACGAAAACGTGCGAGAAATTGTTCTGGAAGAACTTCCCGAAGCAAAAATACTGTCGCTTATGCTTGGGCCACCCGAAGCGACGCCCAGGATGTTCGACAACGACCGCGAACTTGTTCTGACGTGGGCAGAGCTTTTAGAACGCCCTGTGAGCGCCGAACTTCGTCACATTCAAGCTGCACATCACGTTAAAGCGATCCGCGACATTCTCGATCCTGCCGATCGCATCGCTCTCCTCCTCCAACCCGATCCCGATCCCGACGGATTGGCCTCTGCACTCGCTTTGCGCACTCTTTTGGGACGCAATCGCATTTCAACTCCCATTGTTTCGTTTGGTCGCGTTACGCGCCCCGAAAACATCGCAATGATGCGCCTGCTAGACCTTGAAGTAACAACAATTAAACCGGAAGAACTCGCATCATTCGATCGTGTTGCTCTGTTAGATACTCAGCCGCCGCACTTTGGAAACATTGTACTTCCTCGGGTGGATGTTGTTATCGATCATCATCCCGTTACAACCTCATATCAAGTGGGATATAGAGATGTGCGTCCCTCATATGGCGCCACGTCCACAATTCTCACCGAATATTTGCACTCTGCGGCATCAACGTTCGGACAGCGGCTCGCTACCGCACTCCTTTACGGAATTAAAGCCGACACTCTTTTGCTAAACCGTGAAGTTATTGATGCAGATCTCGATGCATTTATTTCGCTCTATCCCATCATCAATTACAATCTTCTCAGGCGCATTGAAAAACCCGAAATTCCCTTGCGTTTTGCTCCTGTGCTGGCATCAGCTCTCAAGAGTCTTGCTCACGAAGATGGAATTTTGGTAACCTGTTTGGGCAATGTCGAGCGCGAAGATCTCATACCACAAGTTGCAGATTTCTTACTTCAGTTTGAAGATGTCGAATGGGTTGTTTGCGCCGGAGTTTTCGAAGACAACGTTGTCATGAGTGTTAGAAATGTTGGGTACGTGAAAAGTGCGGGCGACGTTATCAAACGTATTGTGTCGGGATGGGGTTTTGGCGGCGGACATCGCACCATGGGAAAAATGATTATTCCCCTTCCGGTTTGGAAAGCAAAGTTTGGCAACATGACCGTACACAACATCCGCGATTGTATTTTAAAGCTTTTTGTTGAGGAGGTCGCATGACTTTGCACAATAGCAATAATGAAAATTTCGCACAAAATACCCAAAACGACATTCGGCTCGACTGGAACAACGACGTCACTCCCCCACCTTATGCTTCACAACCTGCTATCCGCCGTTTTGGAAATCGAACAGCCGTAGCCGCACATCAGGGTTTTGGATTCGGGGCACAAGCCATTCGCGAAAAGTCACTGCAAGTGGCACGCGAGGCCACAGAACTGAAAAACTCGCGCTTGCACGAAATGTTAAGCGCTCCCATAAATATGTCTTCCCAGCCCAAATCACCAAACGCATCCCATTCCAGTTCCATTTCGACTTCGAATTCAGCCCCCATTGTTGAACCCGCTCCGGCATCAGGGAATTCTAAAAAACAGCATTCACAAACATTTGCGCAGGTTATTCCACCAAAAATTTATGGATCAAACGCAACAACAAACAACGAAACAGTGAACTCAAATTCTCGAAAGGCAACATCACAAAACACGGCAGAGATTACCGTGGGACGCGCCATTCTTGCGTGGATTTTGGATTCCGTTGTTGCTTGCTCGGCGTTTGTCATTTCAATGGGGGCAAGCTACGTTTCGGCAAATCCCGAAATTGGCACGCCAATTATGGGTTTGCTAGATCGTTTAAACACAATCGCCGGAATTGGCTCCCCATTTTTGATCATCATGCTTTTCAAGGTATTTACGGGAGCCCTTGGAATTATTTTTGTAGCTCAACTTTCCATGCTTCTTGCAACAGGGGGTACTGCAGGCCGATTTGCCATGGGAATTAAACTCGCAAATCCAAAACTCTCTGCGCGCATTTTGGGAGCCACCGCCGCTGCTATTTTTGAAACATTCACATTGGGCGGTGTTCTTGCGTTCCCGTTTGTTCTCTCTATTCCATCTCGAATTCCTTTAACCCCATGGCTGCAATACAAAACTCACGAGAATTAAACCTCTAAGAACTCAATTTATAAGGGTTCAACTTGTGAAAATCACTCACGTGTTCGCCATTTTCACCCTGTCAATATTACAAAACTTTGCATACGCAGCAATTACCGAAAAACTTTGGACCTGCAACGAAACTCCCATAGACTTAAAAAATCAGCCCGCTATTGAAGAAACCTTTTCCGCTCGCCGAGCCGACTCATTCTTACCCTTGGAAAAATATGCTGAACCAGGATTCTCCGATCCCTCCAAAGGAGCGCGAGTATCCTTAGTTATTATTGCGTCACAAAGTGGCGAAGTACGTGAGGTTAGTTTCAACAATATTGATTTGTTCGCTGCAGAACAAGAAGGAACTATCGACTGGGTCCACGTCTGGCCCAAATACGCACACAAAGGCGACGCTGTTTGGATTTCGTTTCATGCGCAAAATAGCAGCTTAACCAATACGGAAAAGCGCGCTGTTAAAGTAACAGGAACAACAGGAACGCTGTTTGCGGGAACAACACAAGTTGTTGATCAACCCATTCGAATTAATTACGTCACAACATCAAACCAGCACAAACGCGTTCACATTTTTGTAGAAAACAAATCGGGTAAAATGAGGCATGTCCGCAAACTTTTTCTGAATGGACGCGACGTCACACAACACGCATGCATGCCTCTAAACGTCATAAAAGATAACGGCGTTCAAACTTATTTTGTTTCGCTCACACAACCATTGAACAGCGGAAGCCCCTATGGCGTTGTGGTTGATTTTGAAGACGCACCACCCGCAATAGGTGTTGGCAGAATTATTCCCGAAGTTTTTGTGAATGATGCATGGACCAACGCAAACGAAAATGCTTATCCAACAGCCAACAACGACAATTTCAACCAAATAAAAAACCTTGGAATTAACACACTCTTTCTTCAAGGCGATGCAGGAGTGAGTGCCTATACCAATCCTCAACGCATTATCGACGCTCTGCGCAGCGATGGCCTCTGGTCTTTTATAGAACACGACGTCACACCGCGCATTTTTGAAGCCTATGCCGATCACATCGTGGCACGCCACTTAGGTGATGAGCTTGATGCCCCAGATGACGTAAACAAACAGCTCAAATCGCTTGCGGCTTCCACTCGTTCGTTTTGGAACAACGAACCTTCCATTCCCACTTTCGTTGGCGGCTCACGAAATCGAAAAAACGGACGATTTGCTGGAGTAACCGACATTCAGGGCATGGATTTTTATACGGCAGCATGCGCACCACACGTTACTTCTTTCCTAAAATATCCTGCAATTCGCGGCTCCTTCGACTACGCACGAGTTGCACGCAACAATCAGAAACCGAATTCAACCTGGATTTACACACAAGGGTTTTCGGGCGCATGGAGCAGTCAGCCCAGTGCAGCCGAACTCAAAATTCAAGCAGCCAGCATTGTTGCTGCAGGATCAAAAGGATTGATGTGGTTTCAAACCAGTATACAACACGGCAATTCTAACCTCGAAAATAGACTTGCGTGGAAGGCTCTGCAAGAAGTTAATCAGCAAATCAATTCCATTGGCACATTCATCAGAACCTCAGATCCTGATAACAGCGCTTTTTCCACAAATAACGACATGATTGTTCAATCTTTGGTTGGTGAAAACTTTCTACTTATTTTCGTCATCAATACAAAGGTTTTGAGCAAACCCAATGATATTCACTGCCTCATCACGGGTAAAGACAACTGGATTTTGGATACTCTATCGGCCAATATAACAGTTGACATACCATACGACATTGGGGTTGATGCCGTTTTGGATGTACAACCAGACGGAAGAATGAATCGGGTTCAAAATTTCAAGCAAACCGTCAGACGGCTGGAAATTCCTGTTCAGCTTTCAGACAACGAACCTTTCAAAATATTTCTTCTAAAGTAAAAATTGACAACAAAAATTACACTTTAACAACCTGCCGCAATATAGATTCAATTCGCGTCAGAAAAGGACCGGCGGATTCGTCAGCGTCATGTTCGTCGCCAAAACGAAAGAACAAAATCTTCTCCAGGAATACGTTGGGTTGTTCTTCCAACGACAACCCATAGTGGGTTGGAAAGAAAGTGGCCCCAAATTTTGAGGTAGCTGAAAACACCACACGTCTTTTTTCAAGCCAGTAAATCCAGCGCTCAACACTGCCAATAGAAACTCCAATGCGCGCCGAAATTCTGGCAACGGAAATTCCGTTTCCAGATGCGCGATAGTCCTCACAAACTGCCGAAAAAACGCCTGCGCAAAAGAACATGCTGTCAACCGGAGCTGCCTCACCGCTATCACTATTTGCAAACTCTTCGAAATTCGCTACAGCAACCGCCAAACAGGCACCAATCAACAAAACGAGCCACACCAAACGAATCCAAAAGAAAAACGCAACCGCAATAATAGGCGCAGTTCCGTATAGCGCCGTTGCTGTTGTGTTCGCAAAAATATTTCTCGTAAGGAATACATTAATATACTGAAGCAATCTAAAAAGGATTGCGGTAAGAGCGCCTCCCCACAATAAACATTTCATGGGAACCGATCGATTGGGCAAAATCAAAAACAACAAGGCAAAACCTGCAACCAATACACCAAACGAAAATACGCCACCCACAAAGGAGAATTTATCGAGAGTATCCTGAATGTTGGGAAGCTTGGAAAGAAACGACGTTGACTTCGTTGTGGACAACGTCACAACAAACGGCGTTATTGACAACAACGTCCAATAATTTAGCACCTGACGCCAAATAGGCCTACGGGTAGGAGATGCAAATATATCGTTAAATGCCTTCTCAATTCCATATAATAAACCAATAACTGTTACCAAAAATGTTGCAATAGCCACCGACCCTAAAAGCGCAGGCTTAAAGTTTTGTACGAAATCTTTCAAATACAATTGCAACTGGGAACCCGCAGCATCGCTAAAGTATGCAGAAATAAGCGGAACAAGCGTTTCTTCAATAAGCTTTTCCAAACCACCAAACTGCTGAAAAAAGAAAAAAGCAGTTGCCAACAAAGGTCCTAGAGCCAAAATTGACGAGTAAGTGAGTGCACCCGACTTTGTTCCAAGGTCGTGATTTTGAGCTTGGTAAACCGTTTCGCGAAGAAGCAGCCAAAGTATGCGGCACGAATAGCGTTTTTTTCCACTAGCGGCTGTGGCACTGATTGCAAACGCAGAATCAATTTCAGGAGCCGAAGGCCTGGTTAGGAGATTGTGAAAAACAGATTGCACGGCATGAATCGTTTTCAAAGGACGCTTTCCATGCCGAAAAGCAGATTCTCGTAAAGACATAGCAATCAGCCTTAGCTTGCAGATGGCAAATTTGAATCCACACCCACTTCATTCACTTCCAACTTTTTTTGCGTGCCAAATTTCATATCAGCAATAGCGGCATTGGAAAGATCGGGCTTTCCATGCGCCGCAATAAAGTTTTCCAAAACCACACGACTTTCTGGCGAAATTTGAACCATGCGAACACCAAAACCAATCGACTGAATGTCGGTTGTTGCAGAGCTTCTTTCCACGATACGCGCAATTTTTCCAAGGAACCGAATTTTTGTGTAGGGTGGGTTGCTTTGAGCTCCCAAATCAACTTCACAATCCAGAAGAGTGGATGTTTGCTGAAAAGGATAGTCACTCAAGGCTTGGCACACTACAAAAACACCATTGTTCGAGAGATCTCTTGTTAAGAACGAAAACTCATTGCGCGTTCCCAAACTTTTCATCACAATTCCAAGTTGATGAGGAATGCGCAAGTTATCGATGCGTTTTACCTGCGGACGCAATTTTTCGTCTTTGCGCTTGCGACTTATGCTCGATTCTTGCTCTTTTCCTGTTTCCACCTTCGTTGGAGCGTTTTTACGAATCCAGAAAGCCATAAGCCCCCCCTCCCCTGATTCATCTCGTACGGTTGAGTTGTTACAAATATTATGCCACAGTTTGCGAACAACGGAATTTTTGAACAATGCAGAAATTTACCGTTTCGCCACTTTTTGACGGAGCAAAAACAGTGTTTGGATACCTACGCGGTGTTTTAATTGAAAAAACTCCCCATTCTCTTATTCTCGAAGTTTCTGGTGTTGGATACGAAGTCACCGTGCCGGCCTCAAGCTTTTGTGCGTTGCCTACGGTTTCTTCCATTGGCTCTCTCTACATTCACACTCACGTGCGTGAAAATGAAATTCGTCTGTTCGGATTTTCTTCTCTTTTCGATCGGCAAGTTTTCGAACTCTTGATTTCCGTCACCAACGTGGGACCCAAACTTGCTCTCGCGCTTCTAGGGCCCATGGACGGCATCGAAATTTGCAACGTCATTGCAAACGGGCGCACCGAACTTTTGGTAAACACCCCTGGGGTTGGACTCAAAACAGCAGAACGCTTGGTGCTAGAACTCAAAACAAAGTGTCAAAAGCTTAAAGCAAGAGCATCGGAATACGGTGGTAGTTTTGCGCCAGCAGCAGAAACACTTCCACAAACGTTGTTCCACCAAAATGATGTTCCACAAGAAAAATCGGCTGCCGTTAAAAAAGCAACACTTCTTTCCGAGCGCCGACGCCAAATTGAAGATCTTCAAAGTGCATTGGCTAATTTGGGGTACAAAGAAAAACAAGTTGCGGATGTTGTTCGCGAACACGAAAAGCGACTGGAAGGCGGCGGCGAATTTGTGCTTGAAACAGCCCTTCGCGACTCTTTAAAGCGTCTGTCGGGGCATCTCATTCAAGGATAATTATGACTTTCGACGAAAATTCAGAAAGTGGAACTCAAAAACGCAGGCGGAAACAATCTTCACACGCAGTGTTTGAAGAAGAGCCCGAAACCGTTGTTGTGTCGCGCTTAGCACAAGAAACCGAACCTGGCGCAGAATCACTCAGACCACAAAACTGGACCGACTATCCGGGCCAGGAGGACGTTGTCGGACGTCTCAAAGTTTACACAGAAGCTGCAAAAATTCGGGGTCGCATGCTAGACCATTGTTTATTTTACGGTCCGCCGGGCCTTGGAAAAACGACAATTGCAGGAATAGTGGCACATGCCATGGGCTGCGAAATGAAAGTCACTTCAGGGCCGGTTATTGAGCGCGCCGCCGACATCATGGGCTTGCTTGCGGGAATGGAGCCCAACACCTTTCTTTTTATCGACGAAATTCATAGGCTGCCTTCAAATGTTGAAGAAGTTTTGTATTCGGCCATGGAAGACAGACGTATCGACATTCTTATTGGCCAAGGCCCAGCTGCGCGTACCGTAAAACTCGATCTTCCACCGTTCACGCTGGTGGGCGCCACAACCAGGCCAGGCTCGCTTTCGGCTCCGCTTCGGCACCGCTTTGGAATTTCCGAACACCTAGACTATTACTCACCGCAATCTTTAAAAGTTATTTTAAAGCGCAGCGCTCGCATTTTGCAAACTTCAATTGCCGACGACGCCGCCCTTTCGCTTGCCGAACGCAGCAGAGGAACTCCGCGTATTGCCAACCAACTCTTACGACGCGTCACGGATTTTGCTCTTGTTGACGCAAAAGAAATTGTGGATTCAGAAACTGTTAACAAAGCGCTCACGCAATTAGGAATTGATACCGTTGGACTTGCACGCATGGATCGCGAAATTTTACGGATCATGCGCGATCGTCACGATGGCGGACCTGTGGGATTAGAAGCCGTTGCTGCAGCCCTCAATGAAGAAAGATCGACACTTGAAGACGTGCACGAACCCTATTTGGTTTACCGTGGGTTTATAGTGCGTTCGCAGCGCGGACGAGTTCTTTCACATTCAGGACTGCAACACCTTGCGGAATGCGAAAAACTTTTTCACCCCGAATTTTGATAGCGATTTTTATGGCAAGATTGATAGCAGGGTTGATAGCAG
>CAIZES010000416.1 GCA_903932045.1 uncultured Silvanigrella sp.
ACTCACCACTCCATTGATGTGCAGTGGGGGAATCACGATATTTTGTGGATGGGCGCTGCGTCCGGATCATTGGCATGTATTGCAACGGCCATGCGTATTTCGTTGCGGTATGGCAATGTGGAATTGTTGCGTGAAGGATACGGAATTGACACTTCGGCCTTGGTGACTTTGGCTTTGGAAGTTTATGGCGACGATCCTGCAACCATGTTCCGTCCTTCTTCGGACACTCTTGTTGAAAAAGAAATTTTGCTGATTGCGCGTATGCATAAAGCACTTGCTGTGATTGAGGCAAAGTTAAGTGCGGATGTAGTGAAACGACGTCCCGAATTTAATATGACCGATAGAATGCTTTTGGATGGCTTAAATCTAGAGGCAGGAACAGTCACTATTGCAGGTAAGAAATGGGAATTGAATGACAAACACTTTCCCACTTTAGACAAAGCCGATCCTTTTGCTCTTTCTGAAGAAGAAAAAATTGTGATGCAACGTTTGCGGAGCTCGTTTTTGAGCAGCGAAAAGTTGCAGAAGCATGTCCGTTTCTTGTTCGAAAAGGGGAGTATGTATTTGTGCTATAACGGAAATTTGCTGTTTCATGGATGTATACCCATGAATTCGGATTCTTCGTTTCAGCAATTTTCTTTCGATGGCAAAGTGAGATCGGGAAAGAAATTACTGGACTGGTTTGAACACACTGTGCGGTTGGGGCATTTTTCGAAGCATGTGGCGGAAAAAGAGTTTGGATGCGATATGATGTGGTTCTTGTGGTGTGGTCGCGATTCTCCTTTGTTTGGGAAGTCGCATATGGCTACGTTTGAGAGATATTTTATTAGTGACAAAGAATCTCATATTGAGCAAAGAAATTCGTATTTTCAATTCCGCGACTCGGTGGATTGCTGTTCGCGTATTCTTGAAGAATTCGATTTGAGCCCTGAGTACGGTCGTATTGTGAATGGCCATGTTCCCGTGAAGGTGAAAAAAGGAGAGAATCCCATTAAGGCGAGTGGAAAGCTTTTGGTGATTGATGGTGGTTTTGCAAAGGCCTATCAGCGTGAAACGGGGATTGCTGGGTACACTTTAATATCAAGTTCTCATGATCTTGTTTTGGCTGCACACAAGCCATTTGAGTCAACTAAGAAGGCAATTGAAGAAGAAATTGATGTTATTCCGGAACGGTTTGTGGTGGAACGACGTATGGAAGTCATTCGTATTAGAGAAACCGATGTGGGACGAGAACTTTTGTTGCAAATTGATAACTTGAAAACTTTGATAGAGGCTTTTAAACAGGGGTTTGTGCGGGTTTAGCAAGCCAGAATTAATGCCATAGTAGTAAGTTTGGATCTTCTGGGCGCCAGGTTTCGGAAGGTCCAATAATGCATGCCGCCAGCGGATTCTGTGATAGTGCGCTGGCAAAAGCCTCGCGGATATCGTTTGCTGAAAGTGCATGAACGCGTTCGTCAAATCGCAAGAAATTATCGAAATCCATTCCATACAAATCGCTCATAGAAAGCTGTGAAGCCTGATAGTGAAAGTACTGGCTATCGATGTTGCGTCCGCCTAAAATTGAACTTTTAGCGCGTTCCAGTTCTTGTTCTGTAATATTTTCTGCAGCCATTCTTTCGAGGTGCGACTTTAAGCCGCTGTATGAGTCTTGCATTTTTTGTGGGGCGGTTCCCATAAAAGCATAGAAGCAACCCGCTTGAGCTTGAACAGTTTGGGATGTGCCTAAAGAGTAGGCCAGCGATTGTACGTCGCGCAAATCGCGGAAGAGGCGGCCGCCTTGGCCACCCAAGACGGTTGATCCGAGTTCTATGGCGAGGCGGCGTTCGTCGGTGATGGGAAATGTGCGAAAAGCCATGGCAAGGTGTGATTGTTCGCGTTGCATTTCTTCAAAAGCGAAGCGGTTTGTATGAACTGTGGGTGAAGCTGGAGTTTTTCCATTCACTCGATTTTCCCATTGTTCAGAAATTTCGGCATCTAGAAGTTTTGTGAGGTGTGAAAATTCTGTGTGAATTTTTGATACGAATCTATTGAGGTCGAAATCGCCGGCCACAGACAAAACGAATTTTTTGGCGGCAAGTGTCCGATGAAGCTGAATTTGTACATCGTTGTGTGTGAGTGCTGCCAAAGATTCTTCAGTTCCCAATGGATGTTTGCTGTAGGCGTGGTTCCCAAATAGAATGGGTGACAGTTTACGTCGGATGCGCACCATGGGGTTGTCTTTTTGTGCGATAACAGCGTTGAGTGAATCGGTTCGGACGCGTTCAAATTGAACCGACGATAAGGTTGGTCTGAAAACGCAGTCCAGCATCATTTCAAAGGTACGTGGCGCATGTTCCGATAAACAGTCCATTTGTATGCCACACAAATCGTGAGTTGAAAATGTGGAAAGTGACGCTGCTTTATCTTCGAGTTCATCAACAAACGACTCATAGGTTTGGCGTGCGGTGCCGTGGGTTAGGAGCTCTGTCGCAATATGTGCGATGCCGTGTTTGTCATCGTCTTCCAGGCTTGTTCCACCTCGAAATGAAAGTGATGCGCTTACAATTGGAAGGCGTTTGACCTCGCGATAGTTGATATGGAGTTCGCTGCCCCCCGGAAAGTAAAATTGAATTTGCTGAACGTTGGGGTCGCGACTTGATACTGTGTGGTTGTATTCTTTACTGGCGACACTTTGCTGCCATCCTTGCATGGCAACGCTTTTATTGAGTGGGGCACGTACGTGTTCGAGAAAACCTTCTTCGCAAAAATCTTGTGGAGCGTGCTCATCGGCTGCAATGGAAAATATGGCATGCCCACTTTTTATTTTCTGACACACGTTGTTTGCAATTTCTTGAATTTGCGTGGCGTTCACCTTTTGGAGGTTTTTGATGTATTCGTCTTCGAATGCAAGTTTGCGTGATGTTTGAAGGGAAAATCCTGCGTTGTTCACCAGTCCTTCAACGCTTTCACGCCCAAAAATGCGATCGGCTAACATGTTGTTGATAATTCGTGACATTTCTGAAGATGTGGGCCCGTCTTGGGCCAAACGCATGAGTTCTTCAATAGCCGCGGCTGCTGCATCAGCCGATTTTGCGGCTTCACCAAAATAGTTCATGGTGAACATACCCATGGGGCTGCGCGGCATAAAAATTCCCGCGTCAATTGCGGCAACAAGTTGAAGTTCGTCGTGTACAATTCTGGTGAGGCGACAGGAGTCTCCCGAACCCATAAGACTTGCAAACATGTGCCATGCTGGGCATTCAGGCGCTTCCAGCACAGGAGCTGCGCAACCAAATGTGACGCGAGCCTCTTGCCATGGGCCTCGTGTGATGCGGGCTGCGCGCAGCTTTTGTGGCACAAGCGGCATGGAAAGTTGATTGCGAGTGGGAATTTGACCGGGTTTGACGTTAGCCGTTATTTTTTGCAGATATTCAAACAGGGTTTGTGGATCAAAATCACCTGCAGCCACAAAAATCATGTTGTTGGGGACATACCAGCGTTTGTAGAATGATTGGATAAGTCCGTGAGGTGCGTTTTTGATAACGTCGATGTGCCCAATGATCGGGCGTTCGAAAGGGCAGCCTCTAAAAACTTCAGAAAAAAGATTGAGCGAAGCTACGCTGCCGGGATGATCGCGCAAACGACTGGCTTCTTCGAGAATAACGCTGCGCTCGCGCTCGATTTCGTCGAAAGCGAAGTTGGCGGTTGTTACCATATCCAAAAGAGTTTCTGATGCTGGTTGGGTAAAATGGGAGGGGACTGTGGCTTGGTAAACTGTATTCTCGAATTTTGTGAAAGCATTGATGTCACCACCAGCGCTTTCAATAAATTGTGCGACTTCGCCCACGCCAGGAAAAAGTTTTGTTCCTTTAAAAAGCATGTGTTCTGTAAAGTGAGCAAGTCCGGCTTCGTGTTCGGCTTCGTCTATGCTTCCTGTTCTGATCCAGAGTTGGATGCAGCTTAATGGAGCAAGATTTGTGCGTTCTAAATAGACTTCCATGCCGTTGGGAAGGTAGCGGTGCACTATGGATGGGGATTTGTAACTCACGGTGGACTCCTCGGAAGCAAAGGGATTGAAGACTGAGAATAGAGGCAAGTTAAGCACCACACGATAAAAACGCAAGGCTCTGTGTGGGTGGTGTCCAGAAACGGTGCGCTGCATTGCTGTGAAGTGCTCTGCAGTGCTGTGAAGTGCTCTGCAGTGCTGTGAAGTGCTCTGCAGTGCTGTGAAGTGCTCTGCAGTGCTGTGAAGTGCGCTGCATTGCTGTGAAGTGCGCTGCATTGCTGTGAAGTGCTCTGCAGTGGTCTGTAGTGTCTTGATGTGCCGTGATGTGCGGGAAGTTTTGTGGCGGGCTGTTTTGCCCCAAAGGTCAAATGTTTGACAATATTCATTGGCACTTTTTTAGTGCTGCTTGTGCTATGCGGCATTGCTATTTCTTCATCATTTTTTGTCTTTTCACGCATCATTTTTTTTGCGATTCACCTGCTTTTTCTCAACTTGGCCTCAAATGCGCCGAAGATGGCTGGACGGCTGCGCTTGTTGTGGCTTGGCTGGGGTTGTTTGGGTTTTGAGTTTCATGCTCTGTGCGGGTGTGTGAAAAACGTGCGCGGTGCGGGGACTTTGAGAGGACTTTGAGAGGATTTATGTTCCGAGTTGTGCTCAAAATTGGTGCGGGATCCTTTCTCCTTTTGGGGATAGCGGGTTTTGCGTCTGCGGCCGATAGCGCAACTGTTTTTTCGCAGCGGCAGTCCATGCAGAGTACTCTCAGTAGCTACAGGCAAGATGTGAGTAGCCTTTTTGCTTCGGTGCCCCAGTCGCATATTGTGCCTGAGCGCGATGTGATTGGAATTTCGGTGTCTGTAGAGCGTCCGGATGCAACAGTTGTTCCGTACAATAAAACAGTTGATAAGAGCTCCCGAAGCACAACGCCCCGACTGGACTATGCAGGGTTGCGAGCAACTCCTCTTATTTCATTTTCAAACAAAAGATTTGGTGTTGGATTTGTTGGAGAGGCTGGGCAGCTTCAAGCTCACTATATTGATGACACAAGTTCTGGCTACGCAGAAGAATTTGGAAATGCAAAATTCAGTGGTATTGGTCTTTACGGATATTTTATCCCGGAAGCAAGGTTTTTGCCGAATTTTGTAACGCCTCTTTTTCTTGTGGGCGGTAAATCTTTGAATGTGGTCCATGAGAGCATTGGCACGGTTTTGTCTGCGTACAACTCAAAAACCACCACAAAGTATACGTACACAGTTTCAAAATATGAAGTTGGTCTCGACTTAGGTATTGAGCTTGCAAAACGCTGCACCATTGTTCCTTGGACGAGTTACTCAATGGTTGGGGTTGGTCCTGAAAAGGGCGGCACCAGCTCCTCTGGCGTTGTGCCGACAACGACATCTGTGCTTCCGGTTCAAGCAAATATGTCTCTTCGTTCAGACCAAGCTCTTTTTTGGACCCTCGCACCAAAGTTGAGTTACGGGATCGATTTTTCGGTGAGCTTTGGAAAATTCCGAATTAAATTTGGCGGTATGTTAGGCGTTTTGGGGTCTCTTATGAAAACAAACGATCATGTGTACGACAACACTCTCACAGCAGGACTTTCTTATGATTTCAAGAGTCACTGACTGCGCAAAACAGAGAGCGCTACCTTTCGCAACCTGTTGGGGTTTGTTTGTGTTATTGGCGCAATCTGCTTGCGGTCCGCTAAAGCCCGAGGCAGCCAAATCTCGTTCGCCCGACAACACGTATCAATATGCCTCCGTATCGGCCACCTATGACGTTGCTAGCAGTTCCTGGAGTTATTCGGCGCGAATGAATATGCACGCTGACACAAATTATGGAGATGTTTCTGCACTCGTTCCAGGTGAGAGTGTTTCCATCAATGGCGAAGCTCCTACTGGTGTTGATTCCTCTGTTTCAAAGACTGGAATTCCGCCGAATACTTTTACATTCGTTTGGACAACATCCGATGGACGCAACTTCACAAATGAATGTTCATTTTTGGATTTCACTGCCAGTGATATTCCTGCTTCACAAACTCGGTCTGGCGGTTTTTCTGTAACCATGACTGCGCCGCTTGGAGCTGGTACTGGATTTGGGGGACTTTCGCAAGAAACTGTGGCTGAATACCGAGCGGGAGGATATCACTCTTTGTCTTTTACGGAGGCGAATCCCGCGGGTGTGGTTAGTTTTTCTTCATCAGATATGACTAATTTGACGATTCCAGATTCCACAGCAATTTTATCTTTATCGTGGAACAGAACTTTGCCTTTTACCAATGTCACCGCTCCTGGTGGGAGTTGTTATATAAGCGTAGCTCATAGGCACAAGTTTGTACTTACCAATTGATTGGCGATGTTTTTTCTGAAATTTAGCTTACATTTGTATTTTTATAGCGGTTGGACCGAAATTCCTACTCCGGCAACGGTGTTGTGTCCTTCCGTGTGTTGATTCATCAGCGGGTTTGTGTCAATAGGAATATTGTTTTTTTTAACAGCACTTTGGGCATTAGGCTGTTCGAATCTGCTCGTTTTTGTGCTTATGGAAAAAATTGAATTTACCGAGGATAAAAAGGTATGAAAATTTCCATTCTTTTTTTCAGAGAGCTGGACCGCGAAGGTTTGAAACGGCAAATTGACAAGGTTGCTTTGTTTCTTGAAAAAGGCGATTTTCGGGGCGCCGATGCGCGAAAACTTAAAGGAACCTCGTTTTATCGGGCTCGTCTCGACGACACAAATCGCCTTCTTTTTCGTTTTGCATCCTTTGGTGGGCAGCGGGTGATTCTCATTTTGGAGGTGATCCGCAATCATGCTTACGAAAAATCCCGATTTCTGCGGGGAGGACACATTGCCGATTCCGATTTCAGCACAATATCCGAGGGCGAAAATCTTCCTAAGGAAGACATTGAGGAACTACGGTACGTCAATGAAAGCTCCTTTCAATTTCATTTTTTAGACAGAGTTTTGTCTTTAGATGAAGATCAAAATAATATTTTTTCCCTTTCGCTTCCGCTTATTTTGATAGGCTCAGCTGGAAGTGGTAAAACGGTTGTCACACTTGAAAAAATGAAAGAATGTTTGGGTGATGTTCTTTATATCAGTCACTCCCGGTTTTTGGTTGAAAGCTCTCGTAACCTCTTTTACGCAAGTGGCTTTGAAAACGAAAATCAGAACATTGAATTTTTGTCGTCACAAGAATTTTTGCAAACCATGCGGGTTCCTCAAGGGCGCGAAGTTACGTTTCGCGACTTTTCAAATTGGTTTTCTCGCATGAAAAGCTCCTTTAAGGATGCACGCAAACTCTATGAAGAATTTCGTGGAATTATTACTGGCCACGCGGTATCGCAAGATATTATTGATAAAGAAGACTATCTGGCGCTTGGAGTGAAGCAATCTATTTTGTTGGAAGCGGAACGAGAAGAGGCATATCCGCTATTTCAACGTTTTGTTCGGCATATGTCGGAAAACAATCTTTTTGATCCCAGCATTCTTGCGAGCCAATATGAAAATCTTGCGAAGCCCTCTTACGATTGGGTTGTTGTAGACGAAGTGCAAGACTTCACAACGGCTCAACTCGCTCTCGTTTTGCGTACACTGCGCAATCCCTGCAATTTTTTGCTAACCGGTGACTCCAACCAAATTGTGCACCCCAACTTTTTTTCGTGGGCGCGGCTCAAAACATTTTTGTACAACTACGGTCAACGTGGTGAGAGAAATTCTTCTGAAGCACGATCGCACGTCGCGGGTTTTGAATCAGGCGAAATTTTACGAGTTTTGCACACAAACTACCGTAACGGACGCAACATTGTATCTGTTGCAAATCGGCTTTTGCGACTCAAGCAAGCGCGGTTTGGATCGCTGGATCGCGAAAGTAATTATCTTGCAACAAGCTTGTCAAAAATGGACGGAGTTGTTGATCTTCTTCAAGATGTTCCCGCTGTGCGCAAGGAATTGAATGAACAAACCGCCCTTTCTGCACAAACCGCTATTCTTGTTCTTTCCGATGAATCGAAAGCTGAGGCTGAAAGGGTTTTCGCGAGTCCTCTTATTTTTTCTGTTCATGAGGCAAAAGGCCTTGAATATCACGACATCGTATTATTCAATATTGTTTCAGATGCTGAACAGGCATTTCGAACCATTGCGAGTGGTATTTCTCATGTAGACCTAGATGAAAACCAAAATGGAAGTCTAGAATACGCACGAGGCCGTGACAAAACCGACAAATCGGGCGAGGCGTTCAAGTTTTACATTAATGCATTTTACGTTGCCCTCACCAGAGCAATAAATGGTGTTTTCATTGTTGAACGGAACCATCAACACAGTATTTTGCGCCTGTTGGGATTTTCTGAGTCTTCGCAAAAGTCACACTTGAAAAAGCAAGAGTCCACAAAGGAGGAATGGCAACGTGAAGCTCGAAAATTGGAGCTTCAGGGAAAAATAGAACAAGCGAATCGAATCAAAAGTGAAATTCTACAATGTGAACCGGTGCCTTGGACGGTGTATGATGATGCGATGTTTGCCGAACAGCAGCCCAGAGCATTTGATGCAAATAAACTGGATAAGAAAGTGCAACGTGCTGTTTTTGAATATGCTGTTGCGCATAACTACTTACATGTTATGCCTCACTTGGTAGCTGCGAAATATTCATTTGCAAAAGATCTTAGCGATGCACCGGGATATCTTGCTCGAAAATATTTTCCCGCCTTTCTTTCTCCCCACACGCAACCAGCAATGACTTTGGTTAAAAAACATGGACTCGAGTTTCTGACTCAATTGGGAGAAACTCCACTGACAACAGCTGCGCGGGTAGGTAATGTGGCTCTTGCTGAACTCCTTGTTGCGGAAGGCGCAGACAGAGACGTCATTGGACCTTCCGGACTCACATCGTTCGGGCTCGCCTTGCGCGAAGCTGTTCGCGATTCTCGCTATCGCAACGATGTCTTCGAAAAGATCTCAAAAATTCTTGCGCCTTCGTCTCTGATTTTCAAAATAGACGATAAAATGTTTAAACTTGATAGCCATAAGGGCGAATTTTTTGTTTTGATGCTTATTCTTTCTACGTTCCGTGAACAACTCTCGTTGGGTCTTGCAAACAGCCAGTTTCCGCTAATCACATCCGAAAAACTCGAAAACATGATGATTGGGTTTGTCGATAAGCCCATATTGGCGTACCGCTGCAAACGAAAATATATTAACGCTGTTTTGGCGCGCAGTGAATTTCTCAGCAACGAGCCGCGAAGCTTTCGATTTTTAGTGAGAACAAGCCGAGGTCTCTATACTTTGAATCCTGCGATTGATTTGAAGATTGGCGAAAACTGGAAACAGCTTGTTGAAGTTCTTGGTATGGATGTTATCTGTGCAACCAAGAGTTCTCCGCCAAAATCGAACGACAATTCTGTTGCCACTGACTTACTGGGTTTAAACAAATATTCCAAAAATAATGTTGATAGAAAATCGACAACAGAATTGGACAATACTGAGCAGAACGCTCTTTTTCTGAAAGGCCATTTTGAACGTGCACGCAAGCACGTTCTGACAGAAACTCGGCGGGCGTTGAATCAGGATGTGCCGTAATTCTGTTTGTCGTTTTTGCTGTTCTTACAACCTGTTCTTACAACCTGTTCTTACAACCTGTTCTTACAACCTGTTCGAACAGTCAGTTCTCGCTCCTATTGGGCGGAGTCCCAGCGCGCACTCGTGCTACGAGTCCCGTTGGCGATAGGCAGGTAATGCCTACGCTTTGTGTATGACATGTTTTTATCATGGAAGGGGAGGCTGCCAGGAGCTTGCCATTGCTGTTAGCCGTTTCTGTTAGCCGTTTCTGTTTGCCGTTTCTGTTAGCCGTTTCTGTTTGCCGTTTCTGTTAGCCGTTTCTGTTTGCCGTTTCTGTTTGCCGTTTCTGTTTGCCGTTTCTGTTTGCCGTTTCTGTTTGCCGTTTCTGTTTGCCGTTTCTG
>CAIZES010000417.1 GCA_903932045.1 uncultured Silvanigrella sp.
CACGTTATTTGCAGGGTGGTACCCTTTACGCAAAAGTACCGGTCCCCTTTGGAGCAAAAGAGGTGGCCCCGTTTAGTGCAAAACTGGTGGCCCCGTTAAGCGCAAAAGTGGTGGTACCCTTCCCTGCAAATAGGGTGGCCCGATTTTTCTTGGTGAGGCGTAATTCAATTTTTGGGGAGAGGCGTTTTTGCTTCTCTTTGTACGATGTGTTCCGCTGGAATCGGTCAGGCCGCCGGAAATGGCGCAGGCATTCTCATAAACTTTTTGGGAAAGAGTCTCACGATGCTTGACACGTTCCGGTGTCAGGTGCAACTGATGGGATTTGCCGCCTTGCTAATGCCGCGATGGTTTTTTTTGGCGTTCAAGACGCTCGGACTGCTTATCAAGATTAAGTTGTGCAAGGACAAAAGAAGCGCTTCTTTTAGCTGACGTGGCTATCGTCCACCGAATGGTTGGCGGCTCTTTTTTTTAAGGCAAGCCGCGCGAGCTCTTTGAATGTCATCGATCCGTGAGCGAAAGGCCTGAACCTCTGCTTCGTTTACAGGACCTTGTTGCTTGCGAAACATGTCAAGGAATGCGGCCATTGCTTCTTTATATCGGCCGAGTACAGCGAGCGCCTGTGCGGCAAAATAGTTGATATTGTACCACGTGGGATCTTCCTTCTCGAACTCGTAAAATGCGGCTAGCGAGAGTGCCGCCCAGCGTTCAGCTTCAGCTAGGTCTTCCTTTTCGATCAACACCTTTCTGGCCTGGGCAGACGCCCCTACACACTGTGGATAATGGGATCGCGGAGCGCCTTTTGCCTGCTCTTCGAGTCCTAGCCGGTACTGTTCTTCGTGGAGCTCGAAAAACCAATAGAATTCGTTTCGCACTCTCCGAATGAATTGTGCCGGGTAGCGTTGCAGTTGAGGGTGATGAAAAATTTCAGCAATCCAAACTTTCGCCTGATTGCGCAATGTTTCTCTTGTGGTTTCATCCAAAGAAGAATCGTAGGAATAGTCACCGCCTTTAATGGCGTGTTCAAGTTTAGCGAGAACGCTTTCGGGGTGATTTTGATGAAATTCCGCGGCGGCTTCGAACGATTCACGGATTCTGCCGCTGTTGTAGACGTTCCTGTTTTTTGTCTGAAAATCTCGTTCTTCCTGCGAAAACTCGATCAAGTCTTCTGTTGTTTGTTCCACGGAAACTCCTTCGAAGAAAGGGTTGCGTTTTGTCGTCGAGCGAAGTCTTTCTGGGAAAATGCCAAACCCCTTCCCTTATCGTAGACTCTGCTAATTATATGTTCTTCAGAGATTTTAAAGCTACAATTACTCCAATTCTTGTCAGAAATTCTAGCACTTTTTTCTGACAAGAAGAAGACTCGTTGGCACCAGAATCTCGATGATGTGCGCAAACTCTTTGGCTGTGACCAATTCTTTGATGATCAATGTTTCTTTGCTTGTTATTTTCGTCGGTGAAAGCCTCGGGCATGACAACTCGTCAGGCGAAGGCTCTTCATTTGACCCTTCACCTATGAATGATATCGCGCCGCTGAGAGCTCTATGGTTTCAAGACATTCATTTAGTGAAACAAAATCGGGCGAATCCTTGATCGTTCGAGAAGTTTTTTTTCAGGTTTCCCGCAGCAACTCTGACGTCTTGCATTTGAAAACCGACGAGACGGAGATGATATTTCACCAAACCGTTCTTTGCTTATTTCTTCAACAAGGCTCTCAGATGACTTGCTGAAACTCGGATGCGTTACAACCTCTTTCACGGATTCACTGCAGAGTGGTTGAGCGTGTGAAGTCCAAATTGCGTTGTCGGGTGGCAGTATTACAAAAAATTCATCGAATTACTTGATAAATTCTTGGAGAGCTTCTAAGCTCATGGGCTGCTTAGGGATCGTGGCGGTAAAAGCGGACAAATTAAATTCAGGTCCAACATTTGACGACAAAAGGATAGGGCCATTATAATTTTGGGCGCGAAGTTTTTCGATGATGTTTTGGTCTAGAACATTCTGTTCGCCAAGCCAGAAATCGGTAATGACGCAACTGATGCGTTGAGGCATGCAGGTGTCATCTGCAAATTTTTGCATGAGTTGGTTAACCGATTCAACGAGAACTACGAAAACATCGTTTTGAAGCTCCATTTCCCAGCCCATGAGAACTACAGCATCGTCGTCAAGTACAACCACTGTTGGCTTTATCATTGGTTTGGATGTTGCAGATGATTCTTTTTTTGAAAGTGTAGCGGACACTTTGGCGCTTCCACTTCATCAGATTCGTGCCTTTGTTCTCGACTACAAAGCGCTTGTGGAAAAGTATATTCAGGCCTCTGAGGGTTTTTCTGAAAGATCTTCGCTCGCTGTCGTGCAAACGGCGTTTCAGCTTTTCCCGGTAGTGCAGCCGATGAGCAACGGGCCGAACCTGTGACTTTTATTCAAACGCTGGGCAGGCGAATGACTTGCTTTTGTTGGCAAATTCGTCACTTGTGAGCTCTGGGATTTCGGCTTCCCAAAGCATAATGGGTGCGCCGTTTGGTGTACTAATTTCTTTGCGGGCGATGAGTTGTTTGGCAACGAGCCAGTTTGAGTCGGTGATTTTAATGCCTGACGATGTTGTCATATTAAAACGAAGCAAACTCCAATTCCATGCGTTGCCAATGAGTGTGCCGGTTCCGGATAGTGTAGGTTTGGCCTGAGGATCTAAAGTGTCAGTGACCGACAACGTGTTTCCTTCGGCGTCAATTTTCATGGACACGGGGCTACGGCTTACTTTGCCACTAGGGTCAATGACACAAGCAATTTCGGTGAGCAGAGAGATTGCAGGTTCCATTTTTCTGAGAAGAAGAACTTGCCCTTTGCTTTTCTCTCCACTCATGAGGGAGGTGATACGATATTCGCCGTAATAGTAGTGTGTATTTGCTGCCATTGAAGGAGGAGTCGGAGGCGCTGCGACACCGTTGGCCGTCCCTTGATCAGCGCTTGTTGTGCTGAGTGCACTGACGTTACTTTGGTGGCATCCAACGAGCAAAACCGTAGGCACTAGAAAATCCTTTGAAACGCTTAGCAAAGTCACGAGATGTTCTCCTTGAATTGATTTATGCTGACAAGCGCGATGCTTTATTGTGCTCCAACTGTGCCTTCTTTTTCTATCGTCGCAATGCAGGTCTCATTCTTTAGCAGGCCATACTGGGCTTGGTCGAGGTCAGCCTCCAAAATCAGATTTGGCACCAAAATATTGAGTGAGTGCGTGTGGAGTTCGATGCGATCGATACAGTGTGGTAGCTCTGATGCCTGCAGATCTTCTTGAAGCAGTATCATAAATTTTTGAGTACTGGCCGCGGTATCTTGCAGAGCCTCGCCCGCAAAACCCTGTGCGTTGGTGCAGGTTGTTGTTACTAAAGTTAAAGCTAAAAAAGCGTTCGAAAAAAATGATGGAAACATAGCATTCTCCTTGCTGAGAAGTGGGATTTAGGCTTCGAAGCAACCGCGCATCGAGCTTACCTGGTTGTAGCACCGTGCTTTCGAGCCGTATTGGAAAAACCCGTCACACCTTTTTCTGTGCCAGAAAATCCCCGGGTGTTTCAGCAGTAATGCTTTTAAAATCATTAACAAAATGGGATTGATCAAAATATCCCAAGGACGTGGCAAATTCAGACCAGGCGACTGGTTTGCCGCCTTTCATGGCTCGAAGCGCCTCGTGAAATCGGATAATGCGAATGACTTGTTTGGGTGCTATGCCGATATAGCGATTAAAATGCCGCTGCAGAGTACGTTCGCTCACGCCAAAGTCATCCATGAGCCTGTTGACTTGCACCACCGAGATATCTGCGACGATCAATTGATAGAACTTTTTGAGGAGGCTAAAATCGATGCTTGGTTTTGTTGGTGCAAGTGCTGTGAAAGTCTGGTCAAGTTTTGTAGCTAGGGTCTCAAAATCGTTGAGGGCTAAAAGCTCTTGCTCAAGCTCTGTCGCTGACTCACCAAATAAACTGCTAAGTTTATCAATAGAGTCGGTGAGTGAGACTAACGATTTGTGCAGAAAATCGAAGGCGCCGCCCGGTTCGAAGAGCGCCCCAAGCATGAAGCCTGATCCCTCGAGGTGATAACGGTACACTGACTTTCGTGGCCCTACAACCTTGCTGCCGAGCCACTGGTTCTCTGATTTTTGTTGAAAAATAAGGTTGACACTGTTGTTGGGCACAACAGTCATCGGGATCTTTTCAGAGTTTGGCAAATCCCAGCGGAGTGTCCAGTAAGAGTGGATCCATGGTTTAAGCGAGGCAGCTGGCTCACACTCAGTTTGAACCACTGGACTGCTGCCTTGTGATTTGTCTTTGTAAACGACACCTATCGGTGAATTTGAGGAGGATTTTGGTTTTGCGAGGTTGCCCATAAACAGCTTCTTCCCATATTTGTGGAGTTTTCTTTTTCTGGATTCCCGGGTCTAAGAGTTCCAAACGCCTTTTCACTCCCAAACCTCTCCCAGCTCACCCCAAAATTTTGCCACAAATCAGACCCAACGCAACACCAATCAACCTGATTTGGCCTGCCTCAACGGGAGTGCGTCAATTTTGGGGATTCAGCGGGGCTTTTTTTTAAAGAATTTTGATTTTTAGGCGAGAATATCAATGAATCTAGGCGTATATTTAAGTTTTTTGTCTACCAGCCCTCGGAGAATACCGTGGTTGGCATCGCAGGAAAAATGTCTGGGGGCTTAGGATCTAGGCCCAGTGCAACGAGTGTGTCAGTAATTGCCCTTACATCTTCTACAATGCACTTGA
>CAIZES010000418.1 GCA_903932045.1 uncultured Silvanigrella sp.
GGACAATAAATACAATTCGGCATTAGGAAAATCATCGGCATAATTTTGCAGCGCCGAGGAATGTTCAGCGTTAATTTTTGTCGTGGACTTAATTTCAATAAGAGCCATAACTTTTCCTGGCCTTTCAATCAGTAAATCAATCTCAACCCCGCTAGCAGACTGCAAATAACTAAATTTATAATCCAGTCTTTCATAGATATTTCGCCGATAAATTTCATTAATCAAAAACTGTTCAAACAAGTCGCCAAAATAACTTGTGTTCTCTTTAGGAAAAACCGAAAGCATTCTTGCTAAAGCGCGACTGATCCCCGTATCAAAGTAGTAAAATTTTGGGGCATGTTTTTGGCGTTTACGCACAGAAGTATGATAAGCCTCTAAGGAAAATCCAATGAGCGTGTCTTCCAATATTTGATAGTAGGCCTGCACGGTTTTTGGGTCTACACCAACGTCGCGCGCAATGTTGGCGATCACCACTAATTTTCCCGAATGCAGCGCAGATATTTCTAAGAATTTGCGAAAGGGCGTTAAATTCCGAACGATCTGTTCGCCCCAAATTTCCTCTTTCAAGTAAGTTTGAGCATAGGATTCCAGAAAGTCTTTCTTATGATCGTCGGTGCTCAATGAAAATATTTTTGGCAAGCTGCCGTAGGAAACAACATCAATGAGTGAAAATTTTTCAGCCAATTCTTTATGTGTTAAAGGAAACAATTGGCGCATAAAGGCACGTCCTGCTAAAAGATTAGCACCTCCAGCCTTTAATTTTCGTGCACTTGAACCCGTGAGTAGGAAAATAAAGTCTCTATTTTTATTTTCGATCAGACGATGAACTGCATCTAATAATTTGGGAATTTTTTGAATTTCATCCACAAGAATGTAACGTACATCATCAGGTAATGCCAGGACACGTTCAGCAAAAGCACCTGGATGCAAGGCAAAATCTTCCTCGAGTCGAGCATCGAGCAAATCGAAAACGTGAGCTTGAGAAAATTCTTGCTGGAGAAGAGTACTTTTCCCTGTGCCACGGGCGCCGAAAAGAAAAAAACTGTGGGCTTCTGGCAGCTTAATGGTTCTATGGAACATACTCCGTTTTTACCTCGTAAAAAAGGAGTGTAGTCGATCAACCTAATGTTGTCAACTCAAGCACTCTCAGAATGATCCCAAAAACGCACCACCTCCGGTACATCGACGCCTATCCATCGGCGGGTTTAAACGCGAGAAAGGATTCATACCCCACAATCGAAGTTTATAATGCCAGCTTGACGGTTACACTTGCAATTAAAATGCTAAAGTATATACTCCGAATATCCGATGAGGTGTTTGATGGAGCTAGAACGCTACGATATTTTATATCCGACTGGGTGCTGGCAAAGCTAGCAATTCACCATGTTACTGAATAAGAGGTTGAAGAAGCTTTCTTTAATAGCTCTGGGGTATTTGTTAAGGAAGTGCGACGGGAGCATCAAACGCGGCCACCAACTTTTTGGTTTGTGTCGTTTACCTGCGAAGGGCAACCTCTAAAGATTGCCCTTATTCCAGTTCACGAAACCAAAACCCTGGTATTAAAAACCGCCTTTCCGGCCGAACCATGGGAGGTAGACGAGTATGAAAGTTATACATAGTAAAGATGTACCAGAAGAACTAAGTAAAAAATACGAGGATATGGTGAAGGCTGACGATGCCGACACATCTTCTGTTCATCATGAGCCAGCCAGTGATGAAGAAACCAAACAGTTGAATAATGCAGTGCATGGCGACTGCCGCACAAAGGCTATATCAATTAAAATGCCAGGAGAACTGCTTGACGAACTAAAAACATTAGCACGCCGAGATCATATAGGTTACCAAACCTACATAAAGTTTATCTTGTCGCAGCATGTAAGAAAGATGCGACAGGAAGGACTCGTTAGCGGCAGTGACACGGAAAGCATATTGTAAAAGGCCAGTTTCAATAGGCAGCGCAACTCGACAGTGCAGGCTAGCAAAATGTGGGCATGATA
>CAIZES010000419.1 GCA_903932045.1 uncultured Silvanigrella sp.
GAAGGTGGCCGAAACAGCGTGGCAAGGCATGTCCAAGCCTGAAACGCCCGCGCCCGAACCCGTGGCCATCGGCTCGTAGAAAAACTGTCGGAGAGAAGCCGCGACCAGAGGCTGGTCGCATTTGGTCGCAAACCCGATTTAGCCAAAAAGAAACCCGCATCTCGTGCGGGTTTCTCGTGAATCTGGCGGAGAGAGAGGGATTCGAACCCTCGTACGGGGATAAGCCGTAACGCGATTTCCAATCGCGCTCCTTCAGCCACTCGGACACCTCTCCATGGCTTGCATCCCTATAACCAACAAATGGGGGAAAATGCAAGGAACAGGTTAGCGCTGCTTCAGTTCCACAGACTGAGACAGCTGTTCGAGGGCTTGTATGCATGCGTCTTGACGCGAGTAGGGTTGCGAGAGTTCTTCAAATTTATGAACTGAAAGTTTATGCATTAAACACACTGGAGTGAACTCCGGAGTGCAGTAACAACCCCTGTAAGTTTTAAATTGTTCCGAAGCGCGAAGGCAGCGGTCTTTGGTTCCAAACTCTTCTCTTGGGAGTGCTTGGTTTTGAACTCGAACAATAAATCGGTTTGCAGCATCGCAAAGAATTTGAGCATTGATCGGTACGGGATTCGAACTTGCGAAAGGTGGCTCTTGAATAGTTTCGCCGTCGCAACCCAGTTTTTTGCAGCTGTACAGGCCCCCCTGAGATGCAAGGCGGAGTTCATCAGGCGCTTGATTGCACTTGTTAGGGGCTGCAACAGGGACAGCGACGGGGGCGGCAAAGCCCTTTTTTGTGGCTGTGAGTGCAAGAGTTCCGACCCCCATGATGCCCATCAGTATAGCAAAAAGTTTTTTCATATTGGCTCCTTTGGGGGCTCAGGGAAAAAGGATGAAAAGCTCAAGTCGCCTGAACATCGTAGCAGTCGGAGTTGATTTTCACTACAATCCGACATCGTGCTTGACCTCTCTGTGAAACTGAAATACAGGAGAGTGCTTGTCTCAGCCGGGTATCATGGTTTTTGTCCCGGTCTTGGTCTTTTCTCAATTTGTGAAGGATGCGTTCCGTGACTACGAAGTACGCCATCATCCAGGCCTATGGCCAACAGTTTAAGGTTAAAGAAGGCGACAAAATTCAAGCGAATTTTGTTGACTGTGCAACGGGCACTCAGCTCACGCTGTCTGATGTTTTTCTCGTTTCTGAAGCTGGCAAAGTGACCATCGGTCAGCCAACCATCGCGAATGCGAAGGTTTCGGCAACCGTTCAGGCTCACACACGCGGCGAGAAGATTCTTGTTTTCAAGTATCTTCGTAAGAACAAGCATAAGAAGCTTCAGGGTCATAAACAGCCCTACAGCATCCTCTCGATTGATAAAATCGAAGGCTGATTCTGCTAACAGGTCGCGCTTGAATAAATCGTTTTGTGCGCGAATTTGAATTCGGAGTGATTGCAAAATGGCAACCAAAAAAGCTGGTGGATCCACCAAAAACGGACGCGACAGCAATCCCAAATACCGCGGCGTAAAAGCTTACGGCGGCGAACTTGTTAAGGCTGGCTGCATTATTGTGCGCCAAGTTGGAACAAAGGTTCATCCCGGTTTTAACGTGGGCATGGGCAAAGATTTTACTTTGTATTCGCGTGTTGAAGGCGAAGTAAAGTTTGAAAACGTATCACGCGAGCGTCAAAGAGTGAGCGTCTATCCCGTGACAACACGGGCTTGATGCCACAAAGTCGCATTGCGACGCATTGGACGCAGTCGTTTGAACATCCTCGCGCGGCGTTGCTGTGCGGGGTTTGTTTTCTTATTGGCATACACATCATTGCTCTCGGCTGGGCCACATGAAGTTCATTGACGTTGCAGAAATAAAAGTGAAAGCAGGCGATGGTGGAGCTGGAATGGCTCACTTTCGTCGTGAAAAATATGTTCCGTTTGGCGGCCCTGATGGCGGTGACGGTGGTGAAGGTGGCAACGTTGTCCTTGAAGGCGACGAAGGTCTTTCTACACTGCTGGACTTTCGATTCCAACGCAATCATGAGGCTCATGACGGTGGTAAAGGCGGTACAAATAACCGTACCGGCCGACGCGGCGAAGACCTCGTTTTGAAGGTTCCTTGCGGCACTGTTCTTACTGATTTGGATACCAATGAAATTTTTGGTGAGATCCTGTCGCATGGTCACCGCATTATTGTGGCGCATGGCGGCAAGGGCGGCGTTGGGAACTCCCATTTTGTAAGCTCACAAAATCAGGCTCCAACTCGCGTGATTCCTCCGGGAGCTGGTGAGCGTCGCTCCGTTTCGTTGGAATTAAAAATGATTGCCGACGTTGGAATTATTGGTTCGCCGAATGCTGGCAAAAGCACAATGGTCACGGTTATTTCGGCAGCACGTCCGAAGGTGGCCGATTATCCGTTTACAACTCTCGTTCCAACATTGGGTGTTGTGAGTCACAAAGACGCATCACCGTTTGTGGTTGCCGATGTTCCTGGGCTCATACCTGGAGCAAGCGAAGGCAGGGGGCTTGGACACGATTTTTTGCGACATATTGAACGCACACGTGTTCTTGTTCATCTTGTTGATGGAAGCCAAGAGACCGTTGAAGCAATGATTCAAGACTATGAAGGCATTCTTAATGAGCTTCGTATTTACAACGCCGAGTTGCTTTCTCGTCCGCGTATTACGGTTATTTCGAAGCTTGATCTTGTTGTCGCTGGCGAAGAATTTAAAGAGCTTCAAGATACGCATGCGCTAGACGAATTTAGCGCCTATCTTAAGAAAAAAGGCGTTGGTCATTTGAAGGTGAGTGCAGCTCAGCGCATGGGCATTGAGCCTTTCCTAGACTCGCTTGTCGAATTGCTTGCAAAAAGGGAAGAATAATTATGAATAAAGACGTTTTCTCGGGGCATAAATTGGGAGATCGTGCTTTTTCTACGGAAGAATTAAGTTGTCTTGGCATTGCGGTGGGCTTGGAAAAGAAAGCGTTTCGTCCGGTGCTTATCGACTTGCGGCCTCAAGGTGCTTTTACGGAATATTTTGCAATTTTGAGCGCAACAAACCCTCGCCAAGTTTCGGCTATTGCCGAGGAAATTCGTTTGTTTTTTAAAAAAGTTTTTGGCGTTCATCCTGTCACTGCGGATGGATTTGAAACCTCAACATGGGTTTTGCTGGACTACGGTTCGTTTTTTATTCATATTTTCCAAGAAGCAACCCGCGATTTGTACAAGTTGGAAAACCTGTGGTCCAAAGGGCGCTTCATTGAAATTCGTGAGCAAGCGCTTGAAACTGTTTTGAAGGATGTTCGAGCTTCGGTGCAATCTTCTTCCGCAGAATGATTTTTCCTCGAAATTTTTGAGTGATTCCTATGCGCTATTTTTTTTTGACGCCATGGCGATTTGAAAAGAATGCGCCTACACAAAATTTGTTTTCACTATATTTGGAACGCATTTCCAAACAAATTTCCTGTCATCAAACTTGCCCGCGATCGCCTCCTGCAGACAAGCAGAGCGCGACGCAGTTTTTGGTAAGAGAGTTAGAAAAACTGAACACTCCTGGAACGGCAGTTGTTTGTTTGGATGAAAATGGCAAAACAATGTCGAGCCAAAAATTTTCCGATTTTTTGGGGGCGTTGGAAGGCAAAGGGATAAAGCAAACGATATTTTGTGTGGGAGGTGCTTATGGTCTTCCCAGTGAGATTTCGGAGATTGTTGAAAATGCTCATATGATATCCCTTTCGGCCATGACTTTCCCCCATGAAATGGCTCTTGCGATGCTTGCTGAACAGGTATATCGCGCGCGAACCATAATGGGAGGCCATCCTTATCATCACGCAGACGCTTCGGAACTTTTTCAATCCCAACGTTAGAAAAGAGCGCTGCTTTGTATGCGAGCAGCGAAGTGAATGTGTTGGTACCGCTCTTTGCAGGGATTGTTTTGTAAAATTTTTGGATCAAAAAAGTTGGACCGGATGTGCTCGGTGTGGAAAATTTGAATGCGCAGTGTGTGAGGAACTTTCTGATTTTCTGTCGGTAACCTCACTTTTTCGTTTGGACAATAATACTGCTCAACTCCTGTTGCGCGCGAAAGATCAGAATGACGCTGTGTCACGTTGGATTTTGGAGAGCCTTGTTAAGGTTGCGCTTCATAGAAGGATGAAGGAAATTATAACGAGTCAGAAGGTTTCTCATATTGTTATTTCACCCATTCGAAAAGAGCGTGTGATGAACGGTGGTTGGCACCCGGCTCATTTGATTGAGCAAGTTTGCAAAAGTTTTCCGCAGAGAGTGATTGTGCCTACAATTGATGGTGTTGAAAGACAAGCTTCATTTAGTGCAAAAGAACGTTTGGTGAGACAACAAAATCCCAGACTGATTTATCCGCAAAAGCGAAGTCTCGACGGCGAGTGTGTGGATGGCGTTTTGTTTGTGGATGATGTTTTAACAACCGGAGGATCGGCGCAGAGGGCGAGAAAAGTATTGCCACATACTTTTATTTTTGCGGATTGGCATATTCTGACGTTATTTAGAGCTCCCCTAAGTTGCTGTTCTACTCCTTAGACGAGTGGGGTGTGGAGGCCATTTAATGTAGACAACGCGCGGAAAACCTGATATCGTTCCTTACTTTTGTGGAGGTATCATGACTGTTCGCGTGATTTCAAGTTCAACAAGAAAAGCTGTCATTCAAA
>CAIZES010000420.1 GCA_903932045.1 uncultured Silvanigrella sp.
AAATCTTACATCAATAAAGGAGCGAAAATCCATCCCAGCCACCAAAAAATTCCACCGAAGGGTACAGTTGAAAATAGCAGCGTGAGCCTTGGAAAAAAGAAGATGAATAAAACAAAAAATAGATCGTGCTGATTCCAAAAATTCATGGTTTTACCGCCTCATGAAAATTTATTATCGAAAAACAAACAAAACAACACGGTACGACATCGCGCCGCGCGGTGTTTCCACTTCTACCACATCATCTGCTTTCTTTTTAATAAGCGCGCTTCCTACAGGCGACTTCCAACTGATTTTTCCTTTAGCAACATCTACTTCATCTTCGCCCACAATTTGGTACGTCGATTGCTTGAGATTTTCGTCTTCAAGAGTGACTGTGGCACCAAATAGAATGTGCTCGGAACGTTGTTCGGCAGGATTTACAACCCGAGCCGATTCTATGCGCGTCGATAAAAAGTGCATGCGCCCATCAATTTGGCGTAGGCGACGCTTACCGTATAAATACTCCGCGTTTTCGGAGCGATCTCCCTGTTTGGCTGCAAACGAAACCTCCTCAACAATTTTGGGACGTTCGGCAGCAAGCGCATTGTATTCGTCTAGCAGTTTTTGAAATCCGGTAGGTGTGATGGGATTGTTTTTTTGAGTAGCCACGGCGTTCCTCCAAACCGTTTTTCACTACTCAAGAGATGCCAGAGATTGTTTGGCTTTGTCAAAGTCTGGTTTGAGGTCAATGCTCTTTCTGAGCGCCTTCTTGGCCGCTTCGGTGTTGCCAAGACGTTTTTGTGCAATGCCTATGTTGTAGAAAATTGCGAACGAAAATTTACTTTTTTCGCCCAACTCTTTTATCGCCGTAAGGTACATTTTGAGAGCGCCTTCAACGTCGTTGTTCATGGAAAGCTTTGCACCGGCATTGTTTAAAAAACGAACAAGCTCTTCTTCTGTGTGTCCCTTTCTGAGGGTTTCTACAAGGTGCTCCAAATTTCCTTCTTTGATTTGAATTTCGGCATGTACCTCAGAAGCAACTTTGTTTGTGACGTCTATTTTTTCCAGATGTGAAATGTGCAACTTGGCAGCTTCTATCATGTTGGCTTCGAAGCACGAAAGCCCAGCGTTCTCCAAAATTTTGAGATGATAGGGATTAAGCAAGGCAAGTTGATCGAGCACTCGGGCGGCTTCGCGGAAATTTCCTTGCGCCTTGAGGGCAATGGCGTGTTTGTGTGCGGCTCCTAACGACTTGGGATTTGCGTGCAAAGCCTTTCGATAAAGTTCTGCTGCGGCTGCTGGAGCTCCTTGTTTTCTGCGAATATCCCCAAGAAGCACTTGCACTTTGTCGTTGTTTGATTCTTCTCTGAGAAGGTCGGTTGCCAGTTCTTCGGCCATATCTATCATGTTGGTGACGAGGGCTGTGTGAGCTTCTCGGTACCGCAATTCAATTGGGGAAAGACTGTTTTCAGTAGTCACAAGATGTTTAAATTTTTCGGTGATTGTTTGCTTCGTTACGTTTTTTACAAGAACGTATGAAAGATCGTATTCGTGCAAAATACGCGCAACAGATTCTTCAAGAGCATCACAAACAAAGAGATGAGGTTCGCAGCCGTAGTTTCCGGAGTCACGCAGTTTTTGCATGAACACGAGTCCGCTTTGTTGCGGCATTTCCACTTGCGTTACAAAGCATTTGAAAAGTTGCCGGACTGCAACTTCGTAGGCTTCTTCGCATGATAAAAATGTTGTGACCTTTTTGTATCCCATGGAGCAAATTGTTGAGCTAAAAAGGTCGGCTTGTTTTTGCGTCGGCATAATAACGGCTATGGGCGAACTTTTTTCAATCACGTTGCAATAAACTCCCTTCGGATTTTCTGTAAATTTAGCTCAGGCTCGCCACCGTCTAAAGCATCACGCATGGCCTGCATGAGGTCCCAAAGGAATTGTAAGTTGTGAATGGTCAGAAGCCTAAAGACGAGAAGTTCCTCTGCTACAAAAAGATGACGCAGGTAGGCTCTGCTGTAATTTTGGCAGGTGTAGCATTTGCATTTTGAATCGAGAGGCTCTTGGCTTATACGATGGGCGGCATTTTTGATGTGAAGTTTTCCGGTTTCTGATGTGGTCGTTCTTACAAAAAGACACCCATTGCGTGCATTACGAGTGGGCATGACGCAGTCGAACATATCTACGCCTAGCAGAACAGCATCAAAAAGATCGTCAGGCGCTCCAACGCCCATCAAATAACGGGGATAATTTACGGGGAGCGATGGTTCGGTGGCGTCTAGTACGCGCCGCATTTCCGCTTTGGGTTCGCCCACGGAAAGGCCACCAATTGCGTATCCGTCAAATCCAATGTCCACAAGGGCCTGTGCGCTTGCACGGCGCAAGTCTTCGAACATTCCACCTTGAACAATTCCAAATTGAGCGTGTGGGCTACTTTGGTGTGCTGTTCGGGCTCGTTTTGCCCAGCGCATGGAACGAAGCATGCTGGCCTCTGCTTCCTTGTGTGTGGCTGGGTAGGGAGTGCATTCATCAAGCACCATATGAATGTCGGAGCCAATGGAGGCCTGAATTCCACACACCGATTCGGGTGTTAAAAAAATTCGCGCTCCGTTTATATGGTTGGCAAAGTTAACGCCTTCTTCGGTCATTTTGCGGATTTTTGCCAGGCTCATGACTTGAAATCCGCCGCTGTCGGTGAGAATAGCTCCGGGCCAGCGCATAAAATTGTGTAGGCCGTTAAAACTTTCCAATACTTCCGTGCCTGGGCGTAATAGAAGATGGTACGTATTTCCTAGGATGAGTCGATATCCAATGTTCCAAACATCCTCGGGAGAAAGAGCTTTCACGCTTCCAACTGTTCCTACTGGCATAAATACAGGTGTTTCAACTTCAATATTTCCAAAACGAATTTTTCCACGTCTTGCACGGCCAACAGAATGTCTTAGTTCAAATTGCATTTCGGTGCGATTGGATTTCATAGGTGTGTCCTTTGGGCGAAAAAGAGAAGCGACGAATCGCCATAACTCAAGAACCGATATTCCTGTTGCACGGCGTGTGCGTATAATTTTTTCCAGAATGGGTAACTGAGAATGCTAGCCACAAGCATAGTGAGAGTGCTTTGAGGCTGATGGAAATTGGTAAGAATGGCGTCACCAAGTGTGGGCGTTTTGCTGTGTTCCAAGTTGTCAGGATGCAAAAATAAATTGGTTGAAAACCAAATGTTTGCCATGTTTTCAAAAGTTTTTCGGAAGAGAATGGCGTTGTGTTGAGACTCTTCGTGCACATAATTGCGAAGTTGACAAATTGGTATTGCATGCTTAGCAAAGGCATGTCGCACAAACGATTCTACCGTCCGTAGCGAGGTTGTTCCTACAAACAAAATAGGCCAGTCTTTTGCTGTCCAGTCAGCAATTTTTTGAGCTGTTTCCATGGGAATAAGATAGTTTTCGTGATGCATTTGGTGTTCTGCAAGTGTATCTGCTTGAACTGGCTGAAAGGTTCCCAAACCCACGTGCAAAATAACTTCTGCAAATTCACATTGAAAGGCGCTGCACTCATCCATTATTTTTTTTGTGAAATGCAGTCCCGCTGTTGCTGCGGCTACGCTGCCTTCTTCTTGTGCGTAAAGCGTTTGATAACGTTGCTTGTCGAGATCTGAATATTCTTTGCCAACGCGCAAAGGGTCTCGCTGAATGTAGGGCGGCAAAGGCATTTCGCCGTGCTGATTCATGATTGCACTAAGTTTTGAATTTATAGGAATAACCCTTGGAGGGTCTAACTTTTCTATTTGAAAAAGAGGAACGGGATTGTGTTCGCTAGATTGATCTGCGAATAGGATTTCACCTACTCTTAATTTTTTTTGAGGGCGAATGAGGCAAGAAACTGCTGAACCGGTGTCGTTTTGTTCGAGGATAAAAACTTCTCCGCGGCCACCCGAAGTGCGTTTGATTCGCACGCGCGCCGGAAAAACCCGTGAGCGGTTCACAACAATAAGTGGTCTTTTTCCGTTTTGACAAAACTCCTGGTGCAGAATGGATGGTAGATTGGCAAAGAAGCTGTCTTGTATGTGGTCTGTTGCGGGGTCAGCTATCAAAAGACGGCTTGCGTCGCGCTCTTGGAGGGGGGTTTGCGCAATGAGGCGCTCTGGGAGGTGGTAGTCAAAAAGTTTGGTTTGCATAAGTTCTCGCAATTTCGGGTTTTTTCTTGGTTCTTGGGCGTTCCGTGCCTTGGGGCAGCAGCCTTCTTACAGGTTTCTTTGACGCTGTGGTAGAGGAATTGGCTAACAAAGGCTTTATGCTATCACAGACAGACTCAATTTGGTGGGGTGGGCAATAATGTGATTGGGGTTTCAGAGTATGAAGTTTAAGATGCAAGCATTCAACCGAGCCTTATTCTGGTTGGGTATTGTTGTGAGCGGTTTAGTGGCTATTGGGGAAGGCGCCCCTTCCGAGGTGTTGCAGCTCTTGGGGTCCATTGTGGCAAAGTCGGGCGCGGGTGTGGCTCTTGTGAAACACCGTCCAACGGCAACAATTAAGGCTCTTAAAGTTGGCGAAGATGTGTTTGGTTTTGGTCGACTTTTATATGTTGATCGCTATGAAATGCGTTTATTTTCTCCAATGAAGGGCTCCATAATCATTTTTTCGCGGTTTGGTGGCGACTCTCGGCGTTTGCAAAAGGGGCCTGTTGTTGACTCTGAAGATCGCTATATTGAAGATGGTTTTCAGCGTATTGGCAACAAAATTCAAGTGGACGCTCGGTATCGTGATCGCATTGTGCGCGAAGAACTTCCAAAGGTTTTGATGGAAGCATCCAGTGAACCTGTCATGGAGGGTGGGCAGATTGTTGGATTCCGCCTTTTTCAGTTCGATGAAAAATCGATGTTTCACAAACTGGGTATAAAGGATGGTGACGTTGTTAGCGAAATTAACGGTGTTCCTTTGAATAATGTGACTCGCACCGTTCAACTCTTAAACGGACTTCGGGGCGAGGGTGATGTGAAAGTAAAGGTGATGCGGAACGGGACTCCCATTAGCCTTGATATGTCGGTAAGGTAAAACCTAAAGTCAAAGTTACGGTAAAAGTCAAAGCATGGCTTTATAGCATCAGAGGTTAAGGCCAATTATTGATCCGTTCCGAGATTTTCCGGGCTGAAATCGCGAAAAGCGCCGTTGTCATCGCAGGTTTTGTAGCGAAGTGTGATGTCGATGTCGTGCTGATCGTCAATCCAATCGGGAATATTGATATTTGCATCGTGCCAGCCTGATGTGTTTGTGGAAACGGTATAACTTCCGCGCCAAACTGAAGATGGTCCGTAGGCATCCATTTTTACGGTTTGGCCATCAATTTGAAGGCCTGCAGGTGTGAGAGCAGCCCACATGTAGCGTGTTTCCTCAAATTGGTAACAGGTAGAGCCTCGGAGCCAGATTTTTGTTTTTGCGAAAATTTGCGTATTCACCATGCCCTTAAGTGTGACTTGCGTACTGTTGGCCTCGCCGCAATCCATGGGAGAGGCGCGTTCGTCTTCATGAAAAGTATTGGTTCTTTCTGTCGTCTCTGCTGTGAGTTTTGCATCGCGCGGAAAAAACATGCAGTTTTGTGCGCCTGCGGGTATGCCTTTAAAGGTCCACAAAACCCCACTAACAGATGCTTTTGCTCCACAAGTTCCGTAGGCATCTTCGCAGCCGATGATTCCTGATCCTTGAGTACTCGTTGCTGCAGAATTTGTGACACTTGGCTGGTTTTGAGTTCCAGCAGGTTGCGTTTGCGGGGGGCTATTTGTTGAATTTTCGGTTGTTTGCGCAGAACCTGTGCCGGAGCCCGGCGCAGTGCTTCCTTGAGCAACTGTGGCATCGCCGCTGCTTGAAGTTGATACTGATCCCGTTGCTGCACTTTGTTTTTTGACCGTTCCCGTAACTGTTCGCCCGGAAAATTGTTGACTGTTGCATGAGCATACAACAACAACGGAGCTGGTGCACAAGAGTCGTAGCATAAGTCCTCCGTTTTCAGATGAGTTTTCGGTTGGCCTTTCTATATATATCGGCAAACCTTTCGAAAAAGTGAGAAGAATATTTTTGTTTGTATCTATCAAGCGATTCTGTCCAGCTTAACTATCAAGCGATTCTGTCCAGCTTAACTATCAAGCGATTCTGTCTGAAAAGGGCGGTTACGGCTCGTTAATGTGTAGTCCGGTTGCAATATTTCCAATGCCCACATCGTAAGCAGCCAGATATTTCGCAATTCCTTCAAGCACAATTGCAACTGTGTAGGGTTTTGAACGCCACTGTGCCAAATTCCAACTGGAGGCAGAGAAGAAAACTCCGGATTCTAGGTTTTGCGCGTTATGTGCTGCTCTCCCTTGGATGAAACTTAAAGCGCTGGTCACAGCTGCATCGTAATCGGCATCCAATGCGAGTTCTGTTGCCAACGGTTTTCCGATATTTAAAAGAGTGACAAGCCCAAGGGACGTTGATAAGTCAAATGTTTTATCAACGCCGCCGGGAAATGCTCCTGCAAGCGCGGGGTTTTGGTTTGCATAGTTTTTTTGCGTGGCTATGAGTTGCTTTAATAACAATTGCATAGCAGGTTTTAGTTCTGGGATGTTGCCCTCGCGATAGGCACGTGATGCCGTGTACGGGAATATCATTTGCTGAGGATAATAAAGACCACAGTTGGGCCACGCCTGTTTTTGAACGGCAAGTGTAATTGCAGCTACAGCTGCGGCGCGTGCAGACACTGCAGCCTCCGTATTGCTGTTTTCTTGAAGTGTGGCAAGCAAACCCTTTGCAAAAAGGGCATTTGCATTTACAACGCAGTCGACGTTGTTAACGTTCGACGGAATAAAGCCAAGATTTGGATCTGCAAAGGCAGATTTATCCTCCGACCGCAGCCATGTAAGATAGGCTCCGCTATTATGCGGCTTCCACGAATCACGGCCATCTTCTTTGTTACGGCCTTCGTCTTTAAATTTATCGAGCTCAGACAGTGCAGTGACCGCTTGCGTGTAAATGTCCTGAGCTTCGGCGGGCGTCAAATATCCGCGTTTGTAAGCAAGCAATAAAGCCGCAGCAGAAACTGCCGAGTCATCGGAGTCGTTTGGAATATTCACAAGCCCCTCTTCCAGTGTAGGGTTGACGCCAGGATCAAGGGCATCTTTTAACCATTTTATGGTGGCAGCTTTTGCTGGCGGAGTATTCGGCCCCTGAGGAATCCATGTGAAAAGTTTTTGAAGGTTGGCCACTTTCAAAGGAATATTGAGTGGACCTACCACAGTGAAAGAACCATGGGTGCTGGTGTGTTGGGGCCAAAACGAAAAGGCCTTGCCACGGGCATATGTCCTGATATCGCTGATGGCTGAACGCATCATTGAATCAAAAAAAGGCCGAGAATTGTTGGATATTTGCAGCAAATAAAGAGGAACAATGGCATTAGCGGTTACAAAGACGTTGGAGTCAGGAATCTCTACCGCAGATTCCCCCTCTGCGTCGCCCCAGAGTGACGGGAAAACGTTAATCGTGCTCGACCACTCTCCATCTTTGTTGGATATTTTTGGAAAGGGAAAACCAACAGGAATACCAACTTTTTTATTAAATAATGGCAAATTCCCAACAACCTCATTGCGACAACCGTTATTAAGGCAAGAATAAGTGAGTGGACTCCCCCGCCCGCTGCGTTGAATAACCTGCAATTCTTGCATCTGCTGCGAAAGATTGCGGATCAATTCTGTTAAGGCATCGGACTTTTGGCGTTGCGCCGAAAGTGCGTTGCGCTCAGCTTCCATTGCGGCGGCTCGCGAACTCTCTTGGGAAAGAGTGGACGAGGCATTTGTCTCATATTGATTTGAATTGAATTTTCTCTGGTTACAGGCGTTCAGGCTTATACAAACAAGGATAGGGCAAATTTTTGCAACACGTTTCGCATCAAACGGCATGTGAAGACTCCTGGTTGAAATTGTTTTTGCTGCTAAGGAATAGTCTAAGGATTTTTTTTTTATTGCCAAGGATTTTACCGTTCCTTCCAGGAACAGCTCCCCCACGGCAGCTCAAGTTCATTTCGGTACGATGCTTTTGTCGGCAAACCTGAGAGGTATTGACAGCACCCCAATTCTCAACTATTCACGGGTATCCTGAAGAGCAACGGTTTCACCTATGTTCTAAAGTTTTCTCGAATTTCTGGAAATGGAGTTTTTGCCATGGCAGTGCCACGTAAGAAGACATCGAAATCGCGCCGCAACCAACGCCGTGCACATGATGCGCTCACACCTTTGAATTTTTGTCCGTGTCCCAAGTGTAACGCCCCCCGTCTTCCGCACTCTGTGTGTGAAACTTGCGGAACTTACAAAGATCGCACGCTTCCCCGCAATATGTTGCGGTCGTCGCTTTCCATTGGATAAGCGCTGGTCCACGCCGTGAAACGCGAGGATTTTAAATTACCGAAGGCCTTCCTTTCTCGCGAAGGGCAATGGCCTTCGGTTTTTTCGTGCCCAGAAGTCAGTCAGGCTGGCGAATCGCTGCCAACCCCCTTTATTCACCTCGACTATGCTGCAAGCACGCCGCTTCATCAGGTTGTATTCGCGGCCATGGAGCCGTGGCTGTTGGGCTATTTTGGCAATCCAGCTTCAAATTTTCACGCCATGGGCAGCTTGGCCTTTCATGCCGTTTCGGGAGCCAGAGCTCAGGTTGCGGCAATGTTGGGTGTGAATTTTGAAGACGTGTTTTTTACATCATCTGCCACAGAGAGTAACAATCTAGTTTTGAGAGGGATTGTAGAAAATCCCGAGCGCCTAAGGAATAAGATTATATATGGAGCCACCGAGCATGCCAGTGTTGTAACTACGGCCCGCGTGCTTGAGAAGAATTTTGGAAAATTTCTGGGAGTTCAGTCTGCGCAATTGCGTGTGAATGAACAGGGTCAAGTTGACTTGGATGATGCCCGGCAAATTATTGACTCAAATACTTTGTGCGTTTGCTTGATGGATGTGAACAACGAAACTGGAATTTTACAGACAAACTTGCCTGAGGTGATTTCCATTGCGCATTCTTATGGAGTTCCGGTGCACATAGATGCCGTGCAAGGTTTTGCGCGGGGCGAGTTTTTGAGCAAATCTTTAGACTGGGACTCCATAACTTTGTCCGCTGGGAAAATTTATGGGCCACGGGGCGCTGCATTGTTGGCGGTTCGTCGTCGTTCGCCTCGCATTCGTATTGAGCCGCAGCTCACTGGCGGGGGACAAGAATTTGGAATGCGCTCTTCCACTGTAAATGTCGCTGGCGTTGTGGGTTTTGCCAAAGCAATGGAATTGCAGGAGTGCGAGCGAAGCCTGCGTAACGCTCATCTTAGAAATGTTGAGAGCACATTTTTGCGCGAACTCGAATCGCATGTGGAATTTCGCACGATAGGTTGTGGCGCGTTGCGTGCGCCGGGTATTGTCTCGTTGCTTATTGATAGCGTGAATCCATTAAAACTTGTGGAAGATATGAAACAGGTTGCCGTGGGTGTTGGGAGTGCCTGTCGATCGCTGCATGCAAGTGCAAGTCATGTTTTACTGGCAATGGGGCTTCCGTTGGACGAATCGTTATCTACGTTCCGAGTGTCCTTTGGGCTGCCTACAACCGAGAACGATGCTTGCGAAGGCGCAAAGCTCATTGCCCAAGCTGTTCAAAAGTTTCGCAACTAATGGTTGCAACCCCCACGGAGCTTGCATCTTTGTTTCGAATTCCTACAATGTTCGCAGGCCATTGGAGGATTGTAACATGACGCAAGACATTCAGCAGCTTTCAGAGAAAATTGCATCGGAAAGACCCCGTATCGCAACTTTGCGCGAGGAAATGGGAAGAGTTCTTGTTGGGCAGCATTATCTAGTCGATCGATTGTTGATTGGTTTGCTGTGTGACGGCCATGTGTTGGTTGAAGGATTGCCGGGTTTGGCAAAAACCACTGCCGTGCGCGCACTGGGAAATTGTTTGCGAGTGAGTTTTTCGCGAATTCAATTTACACCCGATCTTTTGCCGGCCGATGTTGTGGGAACCATGGTTTATAAACCATCGGACGGTTCGTTTTCTGTTAAAAAGGGGCCGATATTTGCAAACATCGTGCTTGCCGATGAAATCAATCGCGCTCCGGCAAAAGTTCAGAGTGCGTTGCTTGAGGCTATGCAAGAGCGTCAAGTTACGCTTGGAACACAAACGTATACGCTAGATGATCCTTTTTTGGTGATGGCAACTCAAAATCCAATTGAGCAACAAGGAACCTATCCGCTGCCTGAGGCGCAGGTGGATCGTTTTATGTTGAAACTAAAAATTGGGTATCCAAAGTTTGATGAAGAGCTGGAGATTTTGAATAGAAATGTGGGACTTGATCGTGTCGAATCTCGCCCTGTGTTGTCGCCCGAAGATGTTCGACGGATGCGGGGACTTGTTGCTGATACCTATTTGGATGAAAAACTAAAGCGTTATATTTTGAATCTTGTGCTGGCAACGCGCGAACCTGCAGAGCATAAACTTTCAAAGCTCAAACCGCTTATTTTTTGTGGTGCTTCGCCTCGTGCCTCAATTGCGCTAGCAAAGGCAGCCAAGGCTCACGCTTTTTTGCAGGGGCGCGGATTTGTAACGCCCCAAGATGTGAAGGCAATGGCACCCGATGTTCTGCGCCATCGCATTATGGTCTCGTATGAAGCTGAGGCGGAAGAACTCACTTCAGACGAAATTGTGAAAGAAATTCTAGACCACGTGGACGTGCCCTGAGTGGAGGCGAACGCGTTATGTTGTCACGCGAAGTTTTAAAAAATATCAGACGAATTCATTTGCACGCTCGATTTTTGGTGCGCGATGCCATGATGGGCGAGTACACGAGCTCATTTCAAGGGCAGGGTATGGAGTTCGAGGAAGTGCGCGAATACTCACCCGGCGACGATGTTCGGCATATTGATTGGAATGTGACAGCGCGCACACAGGTGCCGTATGTCAAAAAGTTTCGTGAAGAGCGTGAACTGACTGTTTTTTTACTTGTGGATATGAGTGCATCGGGAAGTTTTGGCACACGGGAGCGTTTTAAGCGTGAGGTTGCCGCAGAAATTGCCGCTGCCATTGCGTATCTTGCGGTTCAAAATAACGATAAAGTGGGTGTGATTCTTTTTTCTGATACGGTTGAAAAATATATTGTGCCTCAAAAAGGACGCAACCATGTGTTGCGTGTGATTCGCGAAGTGCTGGCATTTGAACCCACCGGAAAGGGAACAAATCTGAACCAAGCACTTCAATTTCTTTCGCGAGTGGCGCGTCGAAAAGCTGTGGTTTTTTTGTTGTCCGATTTTCAGTGCAAAGGGTACGAGCGGATGCTGCGGATGACCGCTCGACGTCATGATGTTGTTGCAATCACTCCCCATGATGGCATGGAAAAAATGTTGCCAGATGTTGGTTTGATTGCGCTAGAAGATTCTGAAACAGGGCACCTTTGCGTTGTTGATACTGCATCTGTTCGTGTGCGCGATCATTTTGCTGCACTTGCACGAGAGTTTGAAGAATCTTTGGTGAATTTTTTGAGGCGATGCCGCATTGAACGTATTTCTGTGCAAACCGGTGAATCGTATCTTAAGCCTTTGGTTGCATTTTTTGAACGTCGTGGAAAAGCACGGACGTTAGGAACATGGGCTGTTTTCATGCTGGGGTTGTTTGTTGCGAGTCATTCGCTTGGGTTGGCGCAAAATGCGGCGTTAACAGCAACAGCAACAGCAACTGCAACTGCAACTGCAACTGCAACTGCAACTGCAACTGCAACGGTGCCAACAACAGTGACGGTGACGGCGGTATCGAATACAAACGCATCGCTGGTCCCATTAAAAGGAACAACCGCAGATGTGTATCGATACACAATCAGTGTTTTGCATGATCCCAGTGTGGCTGTTGTTGCGCCAAATCTTCGTGATGCTCTTGTTGCGCAAGAATTGCGTGTGATCAATCAACGCGAAGAGAAACCCGTGAACCGCGACGGAAAACTGTTCAGCACATATGTATTTGACGTGATGGCAGATTTGCCAGGTTCGTACGAAATTCCCAAGTTGGATGTGGCAGTGGGGACGCAAACACAAAGTGCATCAGCCATTTCTTTTGACGTGGTTTCGGTGGCTGCAGCAAAAAACAACGGTGCAGAAAACAAAAAAGATATTTTGGATATTCGTCCTATCAAAGAAGAACGGTGGCCATATCGTTATTTGGTGGGTGTTGTATTTGGTGCTATTGTTTTTATTGGGCTTATTCTTTTGGCGTTTTGGAAGCTTTCTGGCAAGAACTTTCGTTTTAAAAAGAAAGTACCGGAGAGTGAAATTTCGTGTCACGAAAAGGCTCTGGGGGCACTTCGAAATCTGTTGGTTCCCAATTGTGAGTCTTTAGAAAGAGAAAAACAAATTGTTTTAGCGTCGCAGTTCCACTTTAAATTGGGATGTATTTTTAAAGAATATCTTGAAGTCCGATTTATTGCCAATGCAACGGACATGACCGCCGACGAGTTGTGGGAAAAAATTCGTGATTCCGTTGCAATGTGTGAGGTTGTTGGTTCCGATACAATTATAGCTTGCAAAGTGTTTTTGCAGTCGGCGGATTTGGTGAAATTCGCGAAAATAAACGCAGCAGAGGTCACTCTTGATGAAGCAAAGAAATTTGTGAAAGGTATCGTAGAAAAAGTGCGTGATGCCGACGAATCGTCTCTGCGGGCATTGGAAAAAGAACCTTGGCGCAATGGGGGGCAAAAGTCGTGATGCATTTTGCCGAACCAATATGGCTATTGCTTTTGGTTCTTATTCCTTATTTTTTGTGGCGACATAAAAAAGCGATAGGCGTTCAATCGGTTCGATTTTCTTCCAACGAGCTTGCCTCACGTTTGCATTCAACTTGGGCGGTTCGCTTGCGCCTTGTTCCGTTTGCGCTCAAACTTTTGGCATTTATTTTTTTGGCGATTGCCATGGCGCGGCCTCAGGCTGGGTTGCGTAGCAAGGAGGTTGTTTCTAGCGGTGTTGATATCATGATTGCCATTGATACTTCTGGCAGTATGCAGGCGTTGGATTTTGAGTTGAATGGCAAACGTCACAGTCGTTTGAATGTTATTAAAACTGTGGTAGAAGAATTCGTTCAAAAAAGACCCACCGATCGTATTGGCATGGTGGTGTTTGGATCAGAAGCTTACACGCAATGCCCGCTCACTCTCGATCATGGTGTTTTGTTAAGTCTTGCCAAGCAAGTACAAATTGGTGCGGCTGGTGATGCCACTGCTTTGGGGTCGGCCTTGGGGGTGGCAACCAAGCGACTTAAAGACCTTCCTGGAAAGTCGAAAATAGTGATTTTGCTTACGGATGGCGTGAGCAATGCGGGAACACTTTCGCCAGATCTTGCTGCGCAGGCTGCTGCGAGTTTGGGAATTAAGGTTTACACAATTGGAGCCGGAACAGCAGAAGAAGCTCCAATTCCGGTGCAGGATCCTCTTTTTGGTGGCGAGCGCATTGTGTACCAAAAGGTGCCTATTGACGAAGAGACTCTCAAAAGAATTGCCAGTACAACCGGAGGACAGTTTTTTCGCGCAACGGATACCAATGAACTGCGGAATATTTATGCCACGATTGACAGTTTAGAAAAGACGGAAATAAAAATTCAGGAAAAAGCCGATTATGAAGAACGATATGCCATTTTTGCAGCATTGGCTGTTGTATTTTTTGTAACTGCGGTTTTTTTGCAGGAATGGCGATTGAGGATATTTCCATGAAATACCAAACAAACCCACGAGGACAACACCATGCGCTTTGAAATGCTGCAATGGGTTTTTCTACTTTGGACGCTTCCTATTTTGGCGGCGTTTTTGATTTGGCGATATTTTTCGTTTCAACAACTTTCAAAAAAGTTGGCAGAGGCAAAATTGCTTGCTCGCATTGCTCCGCTTCACAGTTCGCTGCGTTTGGTTTGGCGTTCTGTTTTGGCAACCGGCGTGCTTGTTTTTTGTGTGTTGGCACTTTTGCGTCCGCAGTGGGGATATCGTTGGCAAGAAGTGGAACAAAAAGGCGTTGATATTGTTGTGGCACTTGATCTTTCCGATTCCATGCTTGCGGAAGACGTTAGCCCAAATCGATTGGAGCGTGCACGACGCAAAATAAACGATCTTCTGAAAATTTTAGAAGGCGATCGCATTGGTTTGGTTGCCTTTTCTGGAATGGCAATTGTTCAGAGTCCGCTCACCATGGATTACGGAGCAATCGATCTTTTTCTGCGTAATTTGGATACCGATTCTTTGCCCGTAAAAGGCACCTCGTTGGGAGCTGCTATTGACCAAGCTACAAAAGTTTTTGAAATGGCGGAAAGCACATCACGCGCTCTGTTGCTGGTAACCGACGGCGAAGAATTAGATGAGCGCGCAATTCCGGCAGCAGAAGATGCAAAGAAAAAGGGAATTCGTATTTACTCCATTGGTGTGGGAAGTGAAAAGGGAGCGCCTATTCCCAACAGAGACGGGGGTGGTTTTCGCAAAAAGCCCGATGGCGAAATTGTGTTTTCTAAGCTGAACGAAGGACTGCTTGCAAAATTAGCTTCGGTTACCGGCGGAACTTTTGTGCGATCGGTTTCTGATGATGCCGATCTTGTGCGCATTTATCGAGACGACATTCGAAAGGATATTGAGGCAAAAAACCAGAAATCAACGCGCGTGAAGCGCTTTGAAGAGCGGTTTCAATGGCCGCTGGGAATTGCAATTGCTCTGATTTTTGCCGAGCTCATGCTATTTACGTTTCGCGGAAAAAAAACAACGGCCTTATTGGCGTTTTTTATTTGTGCTTCTTTTTTTCATACGCAAAAAGCGTTTTCGGTTCCTTTTACCTCTCAACGCTATGATGGCGAAAAGAAGTACGAGGCAGGAAAATATCCAGAGTCCGCAAAGTCTTTTGAGGGAGCAAGTGTTGCAAATCCTTCGGATGCAGATGCGCGTTTCAACCTAGGGTCGGCGTACTATAAAGCGGGTGAGTTTTCCAAAGCGGAAGAGGCTTGGAAAAGTCTCATGCAGGGCACGCGTGAAATGGAAAATGAGGTTGAAAGAAAGCGTTTGCAACAGGAAACTCTTTACAATTTGGGAAATGCTGCCTATCGGCAAGGACGTTTGGAAGATGCCGTAAATTCGTATCGCGCTGCCAAGGAAATGGATTCGGCCGACCGTGAAGCTGCGCACAATTTGGAGATTGCGCTGGCGGAAATAAAACGTAGGAAAGAGGAACAGCAGAAACAGCAACAAAAGCCTAAAGAACAAAGGGAAAAAGAAAAACAGCAGGAAAAATCTAAGCAGCAACAAGAGCAGCAACAAGAACAAAAGCAGGACAAAAAACAAGACGAGAAAAAGCAGCAGGAAAATCAACAGGACGGTGGGCGGGACAAACAACCAGACAAACAACCAAAGCAGAAACAAAACAACCCACACGAGCAGCAGCGCAAACTTTCGAAAGATGAGGCTGAGCGTTTGCTGGACTCTTTGAATGATGAAAAGAAAAAGTCGAAGGAAGACATGCGGAAGCCCCGATCTGCTCCGGAGAATTCTTATGATTGGTAGTGTTTTTTTTGAAAGAATATTGAAAGCGATTTGTTTATGTCAGCGCGGGATTTCGCTGGTTTTCTTGCTGATGCTTTTTGTGAGTGTTTCACATTTTGTGGTGCCGCAGGCCTTTGCTGCCGAGCCGTCCATGGTTGTGCGCCTCGATAGAGCTCAGGTTGTTACGGGTGAGGCTTTTCGGCTGACCGTTGAGGTTCGAGATGCAGGTGGTTCCCAGGTAGAACCTAGCTTGCCTTCAGGATTTGAAATTGTTGGACAGAGTTCTCAAACATCGTTTTCATTTGGAACAGGGCGTGGTTCTGAACGTGTGAATCGCATCGTTTTTTCTATTATCGGAGTTCAAGCGGGGAAATATCAACTGGGTCCATTTTCGGTAAAAGCTAACGGAAAAAAAGTTGTTTCGAATTCCGTCAATGTTGAGGTTTTGGATGCAGCTGCGGCTGCAGCTGCAAAAAAAGGATCCGGGTCGGGTGTGACATCTGGTGGAAGCGGTGGTGCCTCGGGTAACGGGTTAGTCAATGGAAAGCAAGCCAAAAAAGCCGAAAGCCGTGCTGGGCGGGATGTGTTTCTCACCACTGAAATTGCGAAAAAGGAAGTTTGGGTAGATGAGCCTTTCGTTGTTACTATTAAATTTTATTTTCGAGTCCCTGTTTCAAATTCGCGACTTCTTGAGGCTGATTTTTCGCAATTTGTGTCGTTTGATGACAAAGATGTTCCGCAGGCTGAACGTCGTGAAGTTGTGGATGGCGAAGAATATCAAGTTGTGGAAGTGAGAAAAACCTATTCTGCACGTTCTGCGGGGCAGTTTCAAATTCCATCCATACGGCTGGAAACTCAAGTTTCTTCGCAGCGAAAACGGCGCGATGCCGCATCGTCGGATGACCCCTTCGAGCGCATGCAAGAAATGTTTGACGATCCTTTTATGGCACGTGTTGAGCCTAAAATTGTTGCTGCACCACCCATTTCATTTGCAGTGCGTCCGCTTCCTGAGCCTAAGCCAGCGGGTTGGACTGGGGTTGTGGGCGATGTCAAAATATTAACGGAAATATCGAAGACAGAATTAGCTGTTGGTGAAAATGCAACGCTCACATTGCGTGCCGAGGGGATGGCCGATTTGTCGACCATGACCGTTCCTGGTTTGGGGGTTGCCGATGGTATTAAAACATATGCCGATAAACCTGTGCTGGATACATCCCGTGACGGACAAGGAGTTTTTCGGCAACGGAAAGTTTTTAGTGTTGGAATTGTTCCAACTCAAGAAGGACATCTCCTTATAAAGGAACGGGGTGTTTTTGTATTCAATCCCGCTTCTGGTGCGTTTGAAGAACGGAAAATTCCGGAGTTTGCTTTGAACGTGAGGGGGGGGGCTGGTGGCGATGCGGGTACGAGTGGATCTGTTGGTGCTGCGTCGCAGTCGTTGGCTTCACCTTCCATTCAGCATAGTGTGCGTGAAACCGGCAGCGATATTCATCCACCAAAAGAAGATTGGCTCGCGGTTTCTCGTGACGAAAGAGTTTCGTTGCTAACTGTTTTGGGGTGGGTATCGATTCCGTTATTTTTGATTTTTGTGTGGCTCATTTTGCTTGTGCGTGATGTTTTGCTGGCCCGCGGGCGTTCTGAAAATGTTCAGTTCGCATCACGACGGGCTTACGGTATTTGGAAAAAATCGATTTCTGCAGTGCGCGAAAGTGCTCTGAGTGTTGGCTCAGAAAAGAGTCAACATGTGGAAGATTTGCTTGTTAAAGCCATTCGAGCCTATGTGGGAAGTCGTTTTAACTGTGTGGCGTTGGCAATGACATCTGATGAAGTCAAGAATGTGCTGATAGAGCACAAATGTTCTGAAACTTTGGCTACCGACTGTGCGCAAATTCTGGCGCGTATTGATATGGGCAAGTACGCGGGCAGTTCCAACCAAATGTCTTTGCTGGATTTGGTTTCTGCTTCTGAAAAAATTGTTTCTGCCATTGAAAAGGAGGGCAAGCGATGAAATTGAAATTGGTGCTTGCGACGTCCATTTTTTTTCTTTTTCATTCTTTGGCTGGCTTAGCTGCAACCGAAAGCTCTTTGCTTACGGTCTCGGAAGCGGGAAAAGCTTATGCAGCGGGAGATTACGAAAAGTCTGTTGCACTCTATCAGTCGTCTATTGCTTCGGGAGCTGTGAATGGCGCTATTTTGCACAATCTGGGCAACGCCTATTACCGGTTGAATAGGGTGGGAGAATCTGTGGCAGCTTTTCGAGGAGCATCGCGATTTTTGCCGCGAGATGCGGAAATTGCATCCAATTTGGAGTCTGCCCGAAAACGAAAAACGGATAGTGTCGACGAAAAAAAACGGCCGCTGGATCAGCTGGTTTTTTGGGCGGGATGGGCATCACTGCGTGAATATTTGATTTTAAGTTCGCTTGCTGCAACCATTATGATGACGTTTGTTTTGTTGCGACGACTTTTTTCAAAAGTTCCTTTTTTGCTGCCTTTATTTTTTGCAGTTTTTTCAATTTTGTTGGGTCTCACAACAATGACAAAATTGTTTTCTTGGGTAGACCCCGCGGCCGCTGCAGTTGTCACTCCAGAGGTTTCGGTGAAATCCGGAAATGGTGACTCCAACGTCACTTTGTTTGTGATACACGCTGGAACCGAAGTTGTTTTGGGGGAGCGTCGTGGCGAATGGATTCAGGTGTCCCTTGCGGATGAACGAAAAGGTTGGGTACGAGAAGAATTTCTAACAATAGTGGCATCTCCCGCATTGTTTTAGTATTTCCTGTTCGCTTTTTGTGTTTCATGTTTCCATTGCCTCCATTTCTCTATTTCTCCATTCGTCCGTTGAAAGGATTCTGATGTTTTTGCGTTGGGAAAATCTTGTGACTGGATTTGCAAAAAGCAATCCGCTTAATCAGCCTTTTTCGGGCGAGATTTCCGAGCCTGGTTTGTATGCAATTCTTGGACCCAACGGGTGCGGAAAATCGACGCTCATGCGGACGTGGATTGGTCTCATGAATCCGCTGTCGGGAACCTCTCAAATAGAGCACTGCAATTGTAAACACAGCCGTAACGACACTCCCTGCTTGGGATATGTGCCGCAATTTCATCGCGTGAATCCTCATTTTTCCATTACTGTTCGTGATCTCGTGCGACAGGGGCTTGGGCGAACAGTGGATGGAGAGGGTTTGGCTCGTGTCGAAAAACTTTTGTTGGAATGGGACATCATGGGCGATGCCGGTCGTCCGTTTCACGAACTCAGCATGGGTCAAAAAACACGCGCTTTGGTTGCAAGGGCTCTTGTTTCTCAACCCAAACTCATTTTTATGGATGAGCCTTTAGCAAGTTTAGATGCGCATTGTCAGAATGTTTTGATTAATGCATTGAAAGATTTGGTCAATAGAACTCAAATTTGTGTTTTAATTATTGATCATCATTTAGAACACCACTCCGAGCTGTTGGATGGATATTTTATTTTTCAGCGCGAACATTACTTGGATGTTTGTACCATTGCTTTTTCGCGGGATCGCGGAACCCCTATTCATACGGAAGGGAGTGATCTCGAATGTTAAAGGTGTTTGAGGATATTTTCTCTTACTTTACAATGGAATTTGGACAAATTGCCTTGGTGGGAACTTTGCTTGTTGCTTTGCTGAGTGGTTTGTTAAGTCCGTCGGTTGTTCTTAAAGAAAAGTCGTACGTTGGCGACTTGTTGGCTCATTATGTTTTTCCGGGTGTTGTGGCTGGCTACTTTGTTGCCGGATTTTTTTCTATCCCCATGTTGCCGGCCTTATTTGTTGGAGCTGCCCTAAGTGGATATTTGGGCACTTTTGTGGTCGAATTTTTGGTAAAATCATTGCGAGTGCCCAACGATGCTGCTTCGGTTGTGACCCTTACGGGTTTTTTTGGGTTGGGAGTTGTCGCGGTTTCTAAACTGAAGGGCACGCGAGTCGATTTGCATGCCTTTTTGTTTGGCAATATTCTGGCTCTGACTTGGGTTGATGTTATTTTATTGGGCTTGGTTGCACTGGTGACAGCGTGTCTTTTATTTTTTATGCGATCCGATTGGGAAGCCTGGATTTGCGATCCTGAGTTTGCTCGCCTTGCAGGATTTCGCGTGAATGTTTTAGAGCGGTTTTTTCCAGTGCTGCTGACACTTGCCGTTTTGGTTTCGTTGTTTTCGGTTGGGGCCTTAATGGTTTCAGCGCTACTCACTCTTCCTGCAGTGTTAGTGAGTTCCCGCCGGGTTGTTTCACCAAAATCTATTCTTTTGAGTTTGGGTATTGGTGTTTTGGGTTTGCTTGGTGCATTGGCTTTCGATTGGCCGGTGGGAAGCGCTATTGTAACGTTGGGTCTGTTCCTTGTCTTGGGGAAGGCCGTCGTGGTAAGGGCTCTTCGTTGTTTCTGAACTCAAAATTGTTTAGAACATTTTCGAAAATTGTTTGGCTTATTTTTTTGTATTTTTGAGTATTTTTTGAACGAATAGCTTTTCAAAAAATTGGGGAAGTGCGATGTCTGACGCTGTCTTTGAGCACAAAAAAGAGAAATTTCTGGAACTTCGTGACGGCTTTGCCGATCAATACGAAAAAACCCACACCTGTGAACAGGCTATGGCCGCCGCCGAGGGAACCACAGGCATTCGGGCTGCAGGTAGGATTGTGGGAATGCGCACCATGGGTAAGCTGGTGTTTGCTCATTTGTACGATTTTACCGGTCGTATTCAAGTTATGATTCGTCGCACCGAAGACCATCCAGAGGTTTTTGAAGGTTTTGCTCGTGACGTTGCAATTGGCGATTTTGTGGGAGTTTCCGGCGAAATTGTGCGCACCAAAACAGGGGAAATCACAATCCGCGCCGATGGCTACACGTTGCTCAACAAGTGTCTTCGTACCTTGCCCGAAAAATTTCATGGTTTGGGCGATATGGAAACACGTTATCGTCAGCGTTACTTGGATGTTATTACGAATTCTGAGTCGCGCGAAGTTTTTCGGAAGCGCATTGCCATTGTGAAAAGTTTAAGAAACACGTTAGAGAAAACGAGCTTCTTGGAAGTTGAAACCCCTGTGTTGCAAACGCAACAATCGGGCGCATTGGCTCGTCCCTTTTATACTCAACATAATGCTTTGGGTATTCAGTGTGTGATGCGAATTGCTCCTGAAACATATTTAAAGCGCTGCATTGGCGCTGGTTTCGATCGCGTTTACGAGTTCGCTCGTTGTTTCCGTAACGAGGGCGTTTCTCCTTCGCATTTGCAAGATTTTACTTTGCTTGAGTTTTACGCCGCCTACTGGAATGCCGAAAAAGGTATTCAATTTGTGCAGGAAATGTTTCGCAAACTCATCAATGATGTGTTTGGCGAAGTAAAAGTGAAAATCAATGGTCATGAAGTCGATTTTTCAGGCGAATGGCCCGTGTATCAATATACGGAAATTATAGAGCAACACTCCGGAATTGATATTACAGTTTCCAAAACCCGCGATGCTCTTGTTGCTCAGCTTAAAGAAAAAGATATTTTTATTGAAGATCTTCCCAAGTTGGATTGGCCTGCCATTGTTGATAATTTGTATAAGAAAGTCGCTCGACCCAAGCTCATTCAGCCGTGTTTTTTAGTGAAGTATCCTGCCGAGATGTCGCCGCTCGCACGTCGAAACGCCACTGATGCAAACTATGTCGACCAATTCCAATTTTTGGTGGGGGGCGTTGAATTGGTAAAGGCCTATTCCGAGCTTGTAGACGCCATCGATCAGCGCGAGCGCTTTGAAGCGCAAATGACTGCGCGCGAAAAAGGCGACGACGAAGCTATGCCCTTGGACGAAGATTTCTTGCTTGCTATGGAGCACGGTTTTCCTCCTATTTGCGGAGTGGGAATTGGCGTTGATAGGCTGACGCAAATCTTGTGTGGCTGCGAACACGTTAAAGACACTGTGTTGTTTCCGCTAATGCGTCCGCTCTAACGCGGTAAAGCGGAACCTGCAAAGCGAAACCTGCAAAGCGAAACCTGCAAAGCGAAACCTGCCAAGCGAAACCTGCAAAGCGAAACCTGCAAAGCGGAGGGGCATCGCATCTCAAAAAACTTGACAGTGGATCGCCCACTTGAACGGTGACTTTTGTTTTTTTTAATGTTGAGATAAGCCCCTCGGCATGGAGGAATATAAGGTCTGCTGAACTTTCAAAACTGAGATGTTGATCGCCGTGCTATTGAATTTCTTGCTTTGGCTGTAAAAATTCAAGGGCAGCTGGCAAAGGGTGAAGCCGAGCTTCGGGATCAATTAAGGCGGGCAGCGTTATCCATTCCGTTAAATATCGCTGAGGCATCGGGAAAGGTGGGCGTAAACGATCGCGCACGTTTCTTTGCCATCGCAAGAGGTTCAACGATGGAATGTGGTGCCATTCTCGAT
>CAIZES010000421.1 GCA_903932045.1 uncultured Silvanigrella sp.
ACCGCGACGATTTGCGGCATCCATGATTTCAGCGGCGAGCTTGTCGCGCATGGACTTTTCACTACGAAGGCGTGAATAAGAAATCAGCCAGCGGATTGCCAGAGCCTGACGACGGTCAGGGCGGACTTCCACGGGAACCTGGTAGTTCGAACCGCCAACACGGCGGCTGCGAGTTTCTACCTGGGGCTTGATGTTCTCAAGAGCCTTTTTGAAGAGCTGAAGGGGCTCTTCGCCGGACTTTTGGGTAGTAATTTCAAGAGCACCGTAAAAAATCTTCTCGGCAGCGCTCTTTTTGCCATCTTCCATCATGCAGTTAACGAATTTGGTTACAAGTGTGTCACCAAAAACGGGATCAGGGAGGATTTCCCTGCGAATCGGACGACGTCTACGAGCCATAATGACCTCACAATCTGTGTTACTTCAAAGTTTCGTGGAAACTCTTACTCAAATTCCCGGGCCACGAGCCTTATTTCCAGGAATCTGTCCGGTTGGGTTTGCCATATTTCAGGCTGGGAGTTCCGGCACTCACCAAGACCGCATGCTTACTTCTTTTTGGGTTCAGCAGCAGCGGCTCCGCCCTTAGGACGTTTTGCACCGTAGCACGAGCGGCTCTGGCGACGTTTGGTAACGCCAGTGGAGTCGAGCGTACCGCGCACGATGTGGTAACGCACACCGGGAAGGTCTTTTACACGACCGCCGCGTACGAGCACAACGCTATGCTCCTGGAGGTTGTGACCTTCACCAGGGATGTAGCAAATGACCTCAAAGCCGGACTGGAGGCGAACCTTAGCCACCTTACGGATAGCGGAGTTCGGCTTTTTGGGAGTGGTTGTGTAAACGCGTGTGCAAACACCGCGGCGCTGTGGACAGCGCACAAGTGCAGGCGATTTGCTACGCGAGCGAATAATCTTACGACCCTTCGCGATGAGCTGATTAATCGTTGGCATTGAACACCCTTCGAAAAAAAATGAACGAGACGAGACACGTCGATACAGGCTCGGCAAAATAGCTGCAGTGATGGATTTGGTCAAGCTCTAGTTAGGGTTTCTAGAACGGGTAGGCCCTCTCGGGCCATAATTGCTAAGGCATTGGTTGTAGGGCAGGGGCCGGCTTTAATTTTGTAATCAAAAACAAGCTTGTCATTTTCGAGGTGTTCGCGGAAGTGCATGTTGCGCATACGGGTGTCGCGAGTCTCAAGCTCGGTAAGGGCGAGGTCGTGCGTTGACACAAGGCCAAAGGCAGCACTGTCCAGCAGGGTGTGCAAAATGCTCCAGCTTCCAACAAAGCGTTCGCGATTGTTGGTGCCTCGGAAAATTTCGTCCACCAAAAAGAGCCCGGGTTCGTTGTTTTTTTTGTTGGATTCCAGTGTTTCGAGAATAAATTTCAGTCGACGAACTTCAGCGTAAAAATAGCTCATGCCGTCGGCAAGAGAGTCGTCAACGCGAATAGCGCACATCAGCCGCATTAAGGGGGCACGAAACTCTTTGGCGCATACGGGAGCTCCCATATTGAAGAGCAAAAAGTTGAGGCCCAGCGTGCGTAAAAATGTGCTTTTCCCCGACATATTGCTGCCGGTGAGTAACACCATGGGCTGCTCGTGTGTGAGTGCGAAGTCGTTATGCACTGCCGATTTGTGTGCAAGAAGTGGGTGCCCCATGTTTTGCACAACGGGGGAACTGTGTGAGGGTTCGAATAGATTGCAATGGGAATTTTCTGCTAGAAAACGAGAAAGTGCACACAAAACATCAAACTCTTCACTTTCCCTTTCCCAGATTGGGAGCGAGTTGGATATTTTGTGAGCGTTGAACAGGAGTATTGCGCAGGCAATGGAATCGTAGGGAACAATGGCGTGAAGAGCCAGCCAAAGGATTGGGTTGTTGCGTACTGAAACAAGGTTCAGGCCCATTTTAAGATTGCGGAATGTTTTTAAGGCATCATCGCGAATGCATGTAAAATTTTGAAAGGCCTTTTGCGCTTCGCCCGACTTTAATGAAAAAATGGTCGAGAGCATAAGCTCAAGCATTTGAGTGCGCTGCCGAAGGGATGTGCCTATGTCTACAACTGGTTTAAAGAATAAAGCTCCTAAAAGTGGAATTGCAGCATAGAGAATAACCATGTGATAAAGGTTTTCTACGTTTCGGTCTTGAGCGAATTTGACAAGGCTTGGAATAAGAAGCGCAAACCATGCCACGCAACCTAAGACAATTGCCGCAATGAGACTGGCAATTTTGGGGCGTGAAAAGATTTCCTCAAGGGACAATGGTTTTTCTTGTTGGAGAGATCGCAAATAATCCGACACGAGTTCGGTGTTCATGCGGATGATTTCGTGCTGGCGCAAGAACGATCCCTGCCTGCAAAGAGCGCGAATGCGTTCGTGGCGTTCTCGAATTTTCTCTAAAGAAAGTGGTTTTGTTCCCGACTCTAGAAGGTTCTCAAAAAGTTTTGCGCTTCCGCTTCGGGTTGAACACGAGTTCAGCAATAAAAAAACATTGCTGGAAATGTCTAAATCCGCTGCATAGGGATGTCCGGCTGGAATTGTTTCGCGGATTTCCTTGTGCCATGGTGGCAGATGCTCTGAAATTCCTTTGAAATCACGATTAAAGCGTAAAAGCGAGAGCGAGAATGAAGTTTTTAGGTTTAACCATTTTTGCGATTTTTCTTTGAAACGCTGATGTCCCCACGAAAGCGCAACGAGGAAAATAAGAAAGACAATTGCAGCCTCAACGCGCTGTATGAATGATATCTTTTCAAATACTCCCGCAAACAGACCTAAGGCGGCAAGAGTTCCTGCGAGACGCAGTAGGGCAAATTGATTTTCGATTTTGGCTGTGCGTCTTTCAAATTTCTGTGCACGATTTCGTGCCCTTTCAAGAACTTCCTGATGTGAATTCCTGTTTGCGGGCTGCTCATCCATGAATTAAACAACCTCTTTCAAGGTTGTCACAATGCGCGAGATGAGTCCGTATTCTAGTGCTTCCTGTGCAGACATCCAATAGTCGCGTTCAATGTCTTTCTGAATTCTCGCTACGGGTTGGCCTGTTTCTTCATTGTACATTTTTGCCAGTTTCTCACGTGTTTTTACAATTTCCTTTGCCGTAATTTCCAGGTCACTGGCCTGGCCTTGTACGGCACCTGGAATAAGAGGTTGGTGAATGAGGAGCTGTGCGTTGGGCATTGATATACGGTTTTCCTTTTTTGCACCCAACAAAATAACGGTGGCAATGCTTGCTGCAAGTCCGGACACAACAACTTTTATGTTAGGGCGAATAAAGCGCATCGTGTCGTAAATGGCAAAGCCCGAAGTGACCGAGCCACCCGGACTGTTCAAAATCATGATGATGTCTTTTGTGGGGTCTGTGGCATCGAATGCGAGAAGTTGAGAAATCACGCGGCGAGCTGTGTCGGAATCGACTCCTTCGGACAATACGATGGTGCGATTCGCGTAAAGTTGCTTTGTAATAGCGGTATCAACAACAGAGGCAAGTTCTTCAAGTTGAGCCATGGGACTCCCTTTCGTGTGCGGTCGTGATCGCGTTTGGCTTTCAAAAACAGTATATCCTGTTTGTTTGGGTTCGTGCCAGTCCGCTGTGCTAAGTCCTTGGCACGGGCTGAGCCCAAGAAAGCCCCCCTGATATTGGTTGCGTGACCTTTTGCAATCAATTTGCTATGACCCCGACGAACCGCAGCATGCAATCGAGGATGGTGATATGGTTACTGATCTTATGAAGTTCCGCAATATTGGCATTATGGCGCATATCGATGCCGGCAAAACAACGACGTCTGAGCGCATCCTCTACTATACAGGCAAGAGTCATAAGATTGGCGAAGTGCACGAAGGCTCGGCCACCATGGACTGGATGATTCAAGAGCAAGAACGAGGAATCACCATTACGTCCGCAGCAACAACGGTATATTGGAAAGACTACCGAGTGAATCTGATTGACACTCCGGGGCACGTTGACTTCACAATCGAAGTGGAGCGTTCGTTGCGCGTGCTGGATGGTGCGGTTGCTGTTTTTGATGCCGCCAATGGCGTTGAGCCACAGTCGGAAACAGTGTGGCGTCAGGCTGAACGTTATCATGTTCCGCGCATTGCATTTCTGAATAAGATGGACAAAGTGGGCGCCGATATTGAAATGTGTATCGAAAGTATGCGATCCAAGTTGAACGCTCATCCCGTGTTGGTTCAGTTGCCTATTGGGTCCGAAAGTCGTTTTTCGGGTGTGATTGATTTGGTGGAAATGAAGGCTATTCGGTGGACGTCCGATGATAAAGATACCAAGCCAGAGATTGGTGAAGTTCCCAGCGATTTAAGGGATGATGCGCTTTTGCATCGTCAAATTTTGCTGGAAACCCTTGCAGACTTTGACGATGAACTCGCTGAAGCTGTTTTGTCGGACAGTAGCGTTGCGCCCGAAAAACTTCACGAAGTCATGCGTAAGGCTGTTTGTCAAATGAAGTTGGTTCCAGTATTTTTGGGAACAGCATTTAAGAACAAAGGAATTCAGCCTCTGCTTGATGGAATTGTTCATTACTTGCCGTCGCCTCTGGATGTTCCCCCCTTACCGGGAATTGAGGTGGAGGGGGTTCCTGTTGGACATCGAAAAGCATCGGATAACGAACCTTTTTCGGGCATTGTTTTTAAAATTGTGAGCGATCCCTTTGTTTCGTCGCTTTCTTATGTGCGTGTTTACAGCGGACGCATTACAGTTGGCGAAACGGTTTTGAATGTTCTTAAAAATAAGCGTGAACGTATTCAAAAAATGTTTTTAATGCACGCAAACGATCGCAAAGAAGTGAATGATGTTGGGGCTGGAGAAATTGTTGCCATTGCTGGACTGAAGTTGGCTATCACTGGCGACACTTTGGCCGATCAAAAACATCCCATTTGCTATGAATCTATGAACTTTCCTGAACCCGTTATTTCCCTTGCTATTGAGCCAAAGTCTACGGGCGACTTCGATAAGTTGCAGCAAAGTTTGGCGCGCCTTGCTCAAGAAGATCCTTCGTTGAAGGTGAGGTTGAGTGAAGACACCGGGCAAATTCTGATTTCTGGAATGGGCGAATTGCATTTGCAAATTATTGCCGATCGGTTGTTGCGAGAGTTTCGTGTGGACGCAAACGTTGGTAAGCCTCAAGTTTCTTACCGCGAATGTATTTCCAAGTCGGCAAATGGATTTGATGAATACTCGCGCTCGGTGAATAATAAGAGCTTTACGTCTTCGGTATCGCTTACTGTTGAGCCCAATAATGATCACCTTTCGCCTGTTATTGAAATGATTGAAAAAGCGAATGTTCCAAAGCCACTTCTTGCTGTGATTCGTGATTCCGTTGCGAATGCAGTGACGAGTGGTGCATTGTGTGGATATCCAATGGTGAATGTGAAGGTGCGGGTTACCGATTATTCGTATGACACTCAGGGAGTTGATGAAGTTTGCTATCGCGTTGCTGCAGCCAACGCGCTTCGTGCGGCCTTGGAAAAAGCAGCTCCTGTTCTTATGGAACCTATTATGAAGGTGGAAGTTACTGTTCCACCCGACTTCAGTGGAACAATTGTTTCGGATGTGAGTGCTAGGCGCGGAAATGTAATGGGTTTGCACACCCGTGGTCATTTGCAGGTGGTGGACGCCGAAATTCCGTTGGCATCACTTTTTGGTTATGAAACTGATATTCGTTCGATGTCGCAAGGTCGTGCTAGCAGCTCTCTTCAATTCGATCACTATTCCATTTTGCCCAAGCCATTGCAGGATAAAATTTTAGGATTGTAACTTTCCTTTAATTTGCGCAGTTGGATTCGCCGCTATTGATGTTTGGAAGGTTGGGGTATTTTTTTTCGTACTCCTGGATAATTTGAGCGGGTGGCTGAAAAGTTGCGTCACTCAAATTAACAATTCCCTGGCTGATGGCTTGTTTGAGAATAACCATTGCTCCGGCTTGTTGACTTACGGCACTGGAATCGAACTTGTTGTCGGCAATATATTTTCCGCAGGTATATTGGTTTGAAAATGACCACAAGTATGGTGAATTGATCCCTTTGGAATGGTATCCAAATCCGTTGTAGGCTTCAAACGTATACGCAACAGTGGCAGGATCTTGCCAGCTGGCACTGCTGAGCTCGCTTTCCTTGGAGAGTGCGTCGTTTGCACTTTGTTCCCACGTGAATGGGGGTGTTCCTGTTTGGGGGCGTCCTGAAGGGGCATGATATGTGCGTCCCGAAAGAGGATCGCCATTGTGTAAGTGTGTCGTAAAATTGTATCCACCTTCAAGTCCGTGAACTATTGCAACAAACCACCAAGGAATTTTTCTCTGATTGGCAACGTCTTTGTATTGTGGATATCCTCGCAGAATATAACCTAAGTGTTTGTCGATGATTGAAAGTTTTTCGATTTTGGGTTGAACGGTGTTCCACAGGTGCTCGTATTCAGTCTGATAGTCTTTAAAGTTACCCGTAAGGGAAAAAATGCTCTGAATTTCTTGTAGAAAAAGACCAGATGGTGTTTCTGCTTTAACTTGTTTTTCCCATTCCATGGTTGTGATTTCTGCTACTGATGCTGCTGATGCTGCTGATGCTGCTGATGCTGCTGATGTTGATGGTGCTACTGAGTGTGTTACCGAGGCGTGTGTCGCACAAGCTGTTTTTTTTGAAGTGACAATTTTGGTTTCCAACGGATTAAATTGTTGGCAACCAGCAAGTGAAAATGCAGTTATCACAATCGGAATTAAAGAGCGCACGCTTGCCTCGCGGAAAAAGTTTTGCGTAGGGATATTGCGTAAGGATATTGTAAGATGGAATGAACAGATGCTTCGAGGAAAAAATTGCCAGATGCTAGGAGTTGCGGGATATTTGACTGGAGCATGGGAAATCTTTACCATGTGAATGTGTTCACCGTGGTCATTAGAGGAGAAAAACCCATGGTTACTGCTGCTCGTTTGTTGTCCAAATCCGTATTGTCGGGATGGACTGGTTTGGCTGTAGTTCTTGTATCGTGCTCAAATCCCGAGAAGTCTCGGATGGCATCCTTTGAGGATTCCACTTTTACTTCGAATCCGGCTTCGGAAATTTCTTTTGCCGATTGGTGCGGAAGTTGGGCTCTTCAGTGTGAACCTACAGGAAAGAAAGAGTTGCCTCCTTTTACCTTGCCGCAAGTGAAGAGCGTCTTTCATTTGGCCGATCTTTTTTTGCGTGGATCATCCCATTGGGGATTTTCGCAGGATGATTGGAAATCGTCTGGTATGACGCAGGCGTTTTCCTATTTTGAGCAAAAAAAATTGTACGAACAAGTTTCTCAAAAACTTTTGGCATTTGGATTTCATGATGTTTGGGGCGATGGTTCGGCAAAATTGCGCGTGACGTTTGGGGGCGCTGGAGCTTATGTTGGGCCAAGTGGCTTGCATTGGGAAATGTCACAGGAACAATTTATTTCTTTTGAAAGTGATTCGGAAATAGTGTTTTCTGGGATGAAAATATCCAATACCAATGGTGCAAAGAACGCTCTTGTTAAACGAGCTCTTGTGCAAAATACAAATGCCTTTTCGTTTGAAACCGATTTGTTTCGGGTAACGGATGTTCCTCCTTGGTTTGTGGAGCGAGAAATTTTTTCGGGATTGGATAATCTCGAAACGAAACCTGTTTCCACGACGAACATGGCTCTTGGTGCAAATCGTTTTTTAGGATGGTTTCTGAATAAGGATGTGTCCTTAAGTTTAGATAAGGTTTTTCTAAAAGAAATAGCGCGAGACTACGACGTTATTCTTCCTAAACCCAAAAGTGCCGGCAAATGGTATGAGGCTGTTCGAAAGGTGCTTTTGCGAGTGAATGTTCTTTCGTTGGATGCTGGCGATGGGCAGGCAGCCATTACTGGAGAGCTGCTGGGTGGAGGAAAATTGTCTTGTAGCGCAGATGGTGTTCCTATCGTGATAGAAATTCGAAAAGATTTTGGAGTTGAGCTTCCGGCTCAAAGTGCTAACGATCGTGTTGTGATGTCGTTCCACGGTATTTCAGCAAAAATTGACCTACCGGGCCCGATAGATCCTGGATTCGACTTGTCTACGGTTGAGTTTACGGGAGAAAAAATCGTTATGAAAGGTGTTCCGATTGTTGGAGAGTATTCTGTCGATCTTTCTAAGTTTCAACAAGGGCAGAATATTGATTTTGACTGCAAATAGATTTTGTTGTTGAGCCGTTGTTCGCAGCAACCTTCGCTGACGCTCAGGCAGGGGTGTCTCATCTCATTTGTAAGTGTTTTTAGATGTTTGGTTTTTCGGTAGAGTGGCGCCATCTCCAATATCCCAACG
>CAIZES010000422.1 GCA_903932045.1 uncultured Silvanigrella sp.
AGTCTTTAATTTAATTCTCACATTGTCAGAAGTCTTTAGTCTAAGCAAGATTTTACGCGTAGTCAAAAGATCCTAACTTCAAACAAGACTGCCTCATGTCCTTCAAAACCCAAGTGCAAAAAACCTTTATCGCGTGCAATTTCGCAGAATCCGAACTGTTGATGCATTCTCATGGAAGCTAAATTTCTTGGGTCAACAATGGAAAATAGACGATCAGCCTCTAGTTCTTTAAGAATTCTTATCCGTTCTCCAAAAACAAATCGTGCAATTCCTCGCCTCCTGTAGCCTTTTGCAACAAGAGTTCCCATACCGTACCAACCTTCTGGAGAAGGATATTTCTTTTTGTCACTGGGCATACCCATGCTATGAAAAAAACGACAAAGTGCGACAACTCTGCCATCTAAGATTACAACATATAGCCAGTAGAACGGATCATTTTCATTGAGGGTAATTTCGCCTCGTATTTTTTTCTCCATCGTTTCGTATGAAATCTCGGGATTTCTTTCTCGCATTATTTCTACTAGCTCTTGAGTATGCTCTAACACTGCAATCCTAAATTCTAAACCTTCAGGCGCCTCGATACTTTTGCGGCTAGGGTCATAAGGTTCATCGACTTTCACAGCAACTCCTTTAAGAGACCTTTTGTCTTGAGTAATTGACGATTTCTGGCGCGTTGTAAATCACGCGGTCATCTCCGAGACTCCACCAGAGCCTTGTAGCCGTCCGGCGTGGCACTTCATTTTGGAAGAAACCCGCAGACCATGTTATCATGGAACCAAGCAACAACAATCGATGAGGCTGGCATTATGAAACGAAGCAACGATTCTAACGAGCAAACCGCGATCTCGCGAAATGGCAACCCAAAAATCCTCACTGAACATCTACCTCAGCATTTCGAGCTTCCAGCTGCAGATTTGGCTGAGAAATAAGCAGTGGCTGCAGTGCAGGCATAACAGCTGATTGCATGACACTTGAAAAAGCAGCAATTCGAATATAACCATTCAACATTTTTTGATGGTTTTTTGCCACAAATTTTTGCAGAAGATCATGTTCTAGCTGTTCGTGAAATTGACAATATCGCAAAAGCTCTTCACCCGCTGTGGTGAGAGAAATTTTATGATGATCGCGCAAAAGCAACTTTGTTTCCAATGTTTGCTCTAAATGAGCAATACGCTGACTTACTGCGGATTGCGTTACATGAAGAAGTTTTGCGGCGCGAGAAAAACTTCCGGTTCTAGCGATATGCGCAAAGGCTTCAAGTTCATCGGATGAAAGAGGCATGTGGTGATCCTATAATTGAGTTACCCTCACCTAAAAGAGACAGACCTTAGGGTGAGACGAGAGGACAGTGTTGAATGAAACCTTGGCTGCACAATGTTCTCATGCGGACACGCGCCTGCTGAACTAAAGCTGGCTGTCCTAATAGCGCTTGGGGCAGAGTGGCCGAAGTTTCGCCACTTGTGGCGGGCACCTCAGCGGCAAGGGTTTTTTGCACTAAAGTATTCCAGTCATCGCCGCTTGGATGTTGATTTTTTGAGGGATCAAAGGTCCAATTGTGACGATTGATCTCTTGATCAATGTTAAAAATGCGGTAGCAATTTGAATGATGAACCTCGTAACTGGCACCAAAAATCACGCGTATGGGTTGAGCATTCTGCATCCAATGTTGATTGCGTAGCTCAAGGCATTTCGACATTGGGATCTTAAATAAGTCTTGGGCTTTGCCTGATGCTTGATCATCTACACCAAAACTGATCATGGCGTCGGCAAGTTTCTTGGGATCGAGATTGATGAGTGATAAGTATTCCGCAGACAAATCGTCGGCCTCTTCTTCTTGGGTGTAAAAGCCAAAGCCTTGGTTACCCAGTCTGTTTAATTCTGCCGACAAATTTGGTACTAATGAAATTACTCTGCTAGAAATATAACGTAAAAGATCGCCGTAGGTGTTGATAGTTTTATTGATGATAAGTGGTAATATGTCGGTGTTTGGTATGCTATTTCTCATAGAGAATGGGCGCACCGCCGAAACGACTCCGTTTATAGCGAAATTCTCTTTTGGTGGAAAGGGAATTTTGTTAAAAAAATCCAACACCATTTGTTCAACTCGAAGCAGGGCGGCCTTTTGTTCCTGACTGCGTAAG
>CAIZES010000423.1 GCA_903932045.1 uncultured Silvanigrella sp.
ATCTTTTAAGGCTTTGGGGCAGATTGCCGGCGTGAAAGCGAGAAACGTTTGATTTGTTTTCTCGCTGTGCACCATCCTTCTCCGAAATTCAAATCCTAAAAATGAGAATTTGTAGGTCGAATATTTTGTCACCAAATCTTTTGACTTGCAGCAGATAATCCTAGTTTTATCTGGATGTCATTCCAAACGAGTTCATAAGTGGCCTCATTTTTGAAAGTTTGAGACCTCTCTTATCACAATTCTACCAATCTTAAAACCTTATATTTTTAGATGCGATGCCCCTGATAAATTTCCACTGTTCGAATCTAATATTCTAAGTAACCACACGACGATATTTTCCAATGGCAGCCACCAACGATTCCGTAGAAACAGGCTTAGCAAAAAATTCATCGCATCCTGCACTCAACGCCTCGGATTTGTGATTATCCGAAGAGTCTGCCGACATTGCAATAATGGGTCGCGAAAAACCCTTCGCACGCAACTCCCGTGCAGCATCCACGCCATTCTTTACTGGCATCATCAAATCCATGAGAACAACATCAAATGCTTGCGACAGAGCTTTTTCAACCGCACACCCACCATTGTCCACAACTTCCACGGAGGCCCCAACAAAACTCAGAACCTGCTGCATAAAGCGTTGCAGCGGAAGATCATCTTCAGCTATCAAAATAGAAAAGCCAGCCAAATCCTGACCGTGAAGAAGACTTTCAAACAGAGGTTTCGAAGCGGCCAATTCGCTTTCCAAAACATTCACTGGCAACCGAATTGCAAAAGTAGAACCCATTCCCTCCGTGCTTTCCAAAAGCGCAATTTCTCCGCCCAACAATCGTGCAAGCTTTCGGGACAAAGCAAGGCCCAACCCCGAACCACCCTTTTCCCGCACCACCAAATCCGAACCTTGATGAAAAGGTTCAAACAACTGAGCGCGCATGCTTTGCGAAATACCCGGACCTTCGTCTTTCACTAAAAATACAAGCATATTTTCTTGGGAATAGTAAAATATCGATACCTTAATGCGAGCGCCTTCCTTGGAGAACTTAATGGCATTTCCAATTACGTTTGTCAGGATTTGCCTCACCTTGGTTTCATCAGACACTATAACATCGGGAATGGCCTGAGCGATGTCAACATCAACGGAAATTCGAGAAGCATGGCTTGCGACCGACAAAACCTGCAAAACCTCCTGAAGCACAATTGTAGGTGAAATCTCTTTCGTATGAATTGGCATTTCATCGGCATCAATTTTGGAAATATCAAGAATATTCCCAATAAGAGACTCCAGTTGGCGGCCGCAAGTGAGCATCATTTCCAAGTACGCCAAGCGTCGCTCCGACTTCACATCTCCCAAGCTCATTTCTTGCATTTTAAGAAGCTGCGAAAAGCCCACCAAAGCGCTTAACGGAGTTCTAATTTCATGGCTCATATTTGCCAAGAATAAATTGCGAGCATGACGAGCTGCATTTGCCGACTCTGCAGCAAGCAAATTTGTGACGTCACCAAAGGTAATCACCACACCTTCAATTTCGTTTGCAGAAGAGCGGTATGGCATAAAACGAACGAGATAGAAAAATCCTTTGGTGTTTTGAGCTCGTCGTTCAATAACTTTTCCATTGCTGAGAACCGATTTAACGTCTTCCAGCAAATCGACACCCTCAAGTTTCACGGAGAAATCAACAATGGGTCGGCCAATGTCGGAAGCAAGCAAGTTCAACACACGCGTTGTTGCCGGAGTAAAGAAATTAATACACAACTCGGAGTTTAGAAATAGAGTTGCAATATCCGTTGCCTTCAGCAAATTTGTCATATCGGAATTCAACGAGTCTAATGCCTCTACTTTTTCTTGAAGCTCAGAATTCACCGTTGTCAGTTCTTCATTTATAGATTGAAGCTCCTCCTGCGAAGTTCCAAGTTCCTCGTTAGTAGACTGAAGTTCTTCGTTAGCCGAAAGAACTTCTTCATTTGCAACCCGAAGGTCTTCGTTTGACGACTGCAAATCTTCAATGGACGCTTTCAACTCACGTTGCGTTGCCCGCAGTTCTTCTTCGAGCTGCCGAATAAGTGTTTCATTCTCTCCAGAGGAATTATCATCAACTTTCTTAGTTTTGGGTGCATCAACATCTTCAAATATCACAGCCACCAAAGGCTCCGAATCGTTCACCTGTTTTATCGCTCTCACAGAGATACGAACATACAGATCTTCTTGCGCTGCCTCTATTGCGTCATCTCGTGCACTCTCTCTTGCCCCACCCCGCCCCACTCCAACCGAGCGTTCCACTAATACTGTGTCCTGAACCAATTCCTTTCCTTCCACTTGGACGCGTCGCAAAGCCGAACGCAAACGAGCAGACAAAGCCCCCCTGGCCAAATCGAAAAGGTGAAACGAAGGAGCCGATTCTGGCATACCCAAATATTTTGAAGTATCGCCCTGAAAAAGAACAACATTCCCATTTTTATCCACCAATACAACACTTGCACAAAAATGGTTCAACAAAGCATTCTTAAGCGCGCTATCGTGCATTTTTAGCAAATTTCTTGCAAGAACAGGACCTGGCGGCTGCAGCATTCTTTTTTTCTCCGGAATAACATGCGGACCAAAAACAACCGCATTAGGGGTTCGCAAGCGCTTGTAAATTCGCGATTTTTTTGACACTGTTTGAAATATGTTATTATGATCGCCAATGGTTTCCGATCTTCCCAAAAACAAATATCCATCTGTATTCAGAGCGAAACCAAAAATACGAAGCACTTTGGTCTGTGTTTCTGGCTCAAGATAAATAAGAAGGTTGCGACACGTTACCAAATCCATTTTCGAAAACGGCGGATCCGAAATCACGTTTTGCGCTGCAAAAACCACTGAACTGCGCAACAGTTCGCCAACCTGATACCCTTGAAGAGATTTCACAAAAAACTTTGCCAAACGCGCGGGCGACACTTCACTGGCAACACCCTCAGAGTAAATTCCTTTGCGTGCAAAAGCCAAAACATCTTCATCTAGGTCCGAAGCAAATATTCGCAGCGAATAACCCAATCCCGTTCGCTCCATAGCCTCATAAAACAGAATTGCCAAGGAATAGGCTTCTTCACCGGAAGCGCAGCCTGCCACCCAAACACGCAGATCAGCACCGGGTTCTTTGGACTGAACTAACGGAACAACAACTTTTTGAAACAGTTCGTCAAAAGCCTCTGAATCTCGAAAAAAAGAAGTTACGTTAATCATGAGATCTCGAAAAAGAAGCTCCACTTCCCCAGGATGACTGCGTAAAAATTCGCAATATTCCGCATCGGTTTCCGTTCGATGCAAAAACATCCGTCGCAAAATACGACGTCCAATTGTTCCCTTTTTGTAACAGCGAAAGTCGCGTCCTGTTTGAACGGCTACAAGATTTAATATTGTTTCCATGCTGGGTAGAGGATGTTTTCTTTGTCCTTCTGAAACACCCTCGTCACGGAAATCGTGAACATATGGCTGGAGAAGATAGTTGAGCAAAACAACCGGAATTTGGGCAGGTTCCAACACAAAATCCACGGCACCAGTACTCACTGCACTGCGAGGCATACTTGGAAATGCTGCGGTATCGGGTTCTCGAACCAGCACCAATCCACCAAAATTCCGAACATACTGAACCCCGCGAGTGCCATCGGAACCTGCACCCGAAAACAAGACACAAACGGATTTTTCCTTTTGATCCTCTGCTAGAGATTGAAAGAAATAATCGATAAGCAAGCCCGAACTTGCGCGGTGTTCCATGGCACTGGAACTCAACACACCGTCATGTATTCCCAAAATTGTTCCGGGTTGAACAACGTACACACAATTTGCCTTCACTTGCACGCCTTCTTGCGCTTTCATCACAGGCATACTCGTAAATTGCGCCAAAATTTCGGTTAGCAAACTTTCATGGGACGGGATCAAGTGTTGAACAATAACAAAACCAGCACCACTCTCGGGCGACATTGCGGAAAGAAACGCTTTAAACTCCTCAAATGCTCCAGCGGAACCCGCTAAAGCAACAATTGCCACAGGGGCGTTTTTATTGTTGCATAACGGAGGTGCAAAAGCTCCCGTATTTTTTTCATTTTCATTTTCATTTTCATTTTCATTTTCATTTTTAGTTTCTTTATCATTCTGCATAAAAATTCCGCCGCAAAAAGATTCAACTCAATTCACATCACCTCAAAGAGCCTGCCATTGCTCCAAACTGCCGCGCCCTATTATCAAAAGCTATCAGCAAAGCCTCGTTCAACTTGGAATGCAGCAATTCTCGCGCAGCAACAACCCTTAAAAGGAAGAAACTCCTAACATATGCCAACGCCAACAAATGCAACAACTGCAACAACTGCAACAACTGCTTAACAAATTTTCGAAACCGAAGGCTTGAGATTACTCGCAACCTACAAAAACAACAATGGGTGTCAAAAGTTTCACGTATACAACGAAGAACGCCTCAATTAGCGTCTTTTTCCCAAAATCACGCTGGATTTTTCGGGCATAATAACCAAATTTTTTCTAAGGCTCACAACAGATTTCACGAGTCCTTTAGAATTTGCACCAGAGGCATCAAGAAGCACAACCCACTCAGAAGGATTGTCTAGTGAACCAGCATACACTGTTGCCACTGTGTTGCCGCTGTTGTGAATCACTATAAATCGAGAGTAAGGCACGGTCTCGCTCCCAGATTGCAGGACTCGGGCCTTGTCTGGATCTATTTCATACCCAACATAACTTGTTTCCCCCATACGAATCTCGCCGGGAGAGTAATCAATAATGGAGAGATCAATAGACACAGAGCCATCGTTTTGAATAGCCGCAGGGCGTATTGTGTTGTTCCCCGTTGGCGAATACACACCATCAGGAAAACTCCAAACCCCTGGCCTTGTCACAAGTTTCACTTGCAAATTATCGGGATCATTCCAGGAACGCAAATCAAATGCCGCAATTTGCTCTTTGGAAAAGTGAACAACTCCCAACCCACCAGCATCAAAACGAACCTCATACGCAGATTTAATAGGGTTCTTATCGGCCCCTACCGGATAAATCTCGCCAGTTAAATAGAGAACCGAATTTGGCACGCCGTGCTCAAATTTCAGTGTGAGGCTGTCTACCTCGGCAAAACTTTTGTAGCCAGCAGGATCGTTTCCCATAGCAAAGGCGAAAGCACCATTCTGAGTGAAAAAACGCAACGAACGATTTATATCGTCGGAACTTTCCATGCGTAAAATTGGAAGTTCGCGGCGCAATGCAACGACCTGCTTTGTGTAGTTAAACAGATCATTTCCAAACGAGGTGTTCTTTCTACCCCAACGAACCATGTTTGTGTAATCGGAACTCTTGTACGTATTCTCATGAAAATAGCGCACGCCCATCACATCAAAATCCTGGTTAATAAGCTTGCTGGTATGAGCCCTCTCGGGATAAGGATCGTTCGCTGCCAACGGCTTGGTTCTGGCAACTTCGTCACCTCCGTGCAAAATCACTCTTCCCTGCGACGAAAGCAGCATTGAGTAGGCGAAACGGCAAATTTGCGAGCGTTCGTCGGCCGTACCATTCCACGTCAAATTCACTTTATCCCACAACGTAAACCCGTCGTGAACTGTTAGAAAATTCAAATTTTCAAGAGGCGAACGTGCAAAACGATCGTATGCATCAGCAGACAAATTAACATCCGGATAACCGTTGCCGTCGTAATCGGGATTATAGTTACGAATGTTTCCAATAATAGCAGATCGAACTTTCCCATTTGCTGAAAAGTCACCCTGAACAAATCCCTTGGTGTCCATGCGTCCAGCAAAGGCGTCGCGGGTGGTGTCTGAAAATGCAGCAACTTCACGTCCATCCGGAAGATTGGATTTTGTAGCGCCCTGTCCCATTGGCAAATCAGTAAATTCCCAGGCTTCGCCATGCAAAATAACATCCGGCCCCAAAGCATCGCGCACCATTTCCATAGTGCGACGATCGATGAATCCCATCAAATCGAAGCGAAATCCATTTACGTGATACGTGTTTGCAAAATATTTCAAAGAATCAATAATCAACTTTCGCACCATGCCACGCCGAGTTTCAACAGACGGCCCAGCACCGGTGAACGTAGAAATACGTCCGCGGTCGTCGCGTCGGTAGTAGCAGCCGGGACAAACATTTTCAAAAACATTGGCGTTGTACGTATGGTTGTAAACAACATCCATAATCACGCCAATTCCCGACTGATGAAGCTTTTGAATAAGGTCCTTCATTTCCAACACGCGACTGTACGGATCTTTCGCATTTGTAGAAAACCAACCTTCGGGCGTGAAATAGTTTTGAGGATCGTAACCCCAATTGTAATTCAAATCCGTCGCATCGTTCCCACGAAAACCACGATCCGTTTCATTCACTGTGTAAAAGTTTTGCAGCGGTAGAAATTGAACATGAGTGACGCCGAGATCTTGGAGATAAGGAATCTTTTTTGCAAACCCAGGAAATGTTCCACGAAGCCAAGGTTCAACGCCGGAGTTTGGATCGGACGTAAAATCTCGCACATGAATTTCATAGGCAACCATGTCCGCACGGTTGTGCATAATGTTAGAATTTAGAAAATGATCATTGCCAAATCCGGGAGGATCCATGCGCACCGGCGAAACAACAGCTGCCTTGCCAACAACTTCATCGCTTCTGGGATCGAAGGCAGCCATAGAACGCGCATAGGGATCAAGTGCTCGACGAGTTTGGCCAAAGGCTGTCACTTCAAATTGGTAAAACGCACTGTCCAAAGACGAAAGTCCAACTTCGCGGGGCTGCATTTCAACAACCCAAACACCTTTTTCGCCGCGGCGCAAAGCCTTGCTCCCAATTTCACGATCGGCGTTAGAGGGATCGTAAAAATGCGCAACGATTTCGGTGGCTGGAGGCGACCACACCTTAATCTGCACCGACCCATCGCTACGGTAAGTTGCACCAAGATCATCACCTGAATAATAATATTCCGAATCGAGAATAGCGTCAGAGAAACGCACCCACTGGGAATTATCGCCTACCACAACCTGATGAGTTTTTGAAAAATCGACATCTGAAACCAAGTTAATATACGCATTTGAGCCATTAATTTCAACATACCGTACAGGAACATTCTCACCCAGATGATTGCGAACCACAACGCTTCGAGGGTCAATTGATCCGGGAGACGACAGCACACCTTTTATAAGAGTGGATGAAGCAAACTCTGCATACACAAACTCAGGAGCCACAGATGGCTGAGCTGTCCAAACAGCTCGTTGTTCCTGCTTCAACCAGAACTCGCGTTGCTTTTCAAAACAGGAAATAAGACGTTCTTCAACGATGTCTTTTTCGTCACCTCGATGAACAAGAAACGTTACATTTCCGGAAAGATTAGAAATTGGCAAGTCAACAAAAGTTCCGTATCCGTCGCTTTCCGAAAAATAAAGAGGCCTCGTCCAGTCGGAAGGCGTAGAAACCGATGTTCCCCAATAATGAAGCCCCCAGCCAGCGTAATTGCCATCAAATCGTCGGTAATGAATGCGAATAGAACCCTCGGGAATAAGCTTTGCGGATTGCCTCAAAAACACCGACGAAAACAGCTGCGAAGCAGAAGCAACGCGATCGGTGACACCACATGCAGAAAGGAAACAAGCTCCTAGCAACATGAAAACCGGCAATAAACGCATAAGGGTCTCCAAAAAAGTATCCAAAGCAGAGCGAAACCAAAACTCAATCACCAAATTCAAAAAACACAAACTCAGATTGGAACGTAACGTTTCGTGCGTTCTAAGCTTTCACGAAGCAACAAAGGATGACTTTTCCCGTAGGGAGCGCCGTAGGGAGCGCCGTAGGGAATATTTTCACCGGGAATTCGAATGGCCAAATTCAAAAGGTTTCCGCCCTTTTTGTCGCCGGCGAGAAGCTGCGTTTTCTGACCCGCGCGCGCCACAAACTCGCCCTCAGAAAAGGCAACACCTTTTTTGCTAACCTTGTAAAACAGTGTCAGTCCCTCAACTCCACGCGATCGCGGAATGAGCTCCAGTTGAACGTCCTCTTTTGAAACACGGAAACTTTTGCCCAACACAGAGAGATCAGGCCTACCTTCTAACCGGACCTCTTGAGCCCTACTGCGATCGGAAACGCGCGCCATCAGGGCAAACGAGGATTGCTCGGGCTGCGCAGCCCACGCAACGGAAAAAAAAGAGAGCGAGATCAGCGTCATTATCGCCATTAGCGCCATCAGGCTAAACACATATTTCATATGGGGAGCCTCCGTGCCCGCGAGTATACTTTGGGCGGTCCGAATGTCTACTCTTTTCTCCCCAGAAATGCCTTCCCCAGGCCCCCCCCCTCTGCCCTTGCAACAACCGACCCACGAAACAAAATTTTCGTGAGGCAAAGTTTTCGTGACACCTCATGATTTTGCCCATGTTGCCGAAAACCATTTTCAGGTATGATAGACTTCTAGGGATACTGCCATTCCATATAGGGGATTAAGACGATGCCACTCGTTCCAATTGTTATTGAACAAACAAACCGCGGTGAACGTTCCTACGATATTTGGTCGCGTCTTCTGAAAGACAGAATTGTTTTCTTAGGCACGCCTATATATGACGAAGTTGCAAACCTGATTGTTGCCCAGCTCTTGTTTTTGGAATCGCAAGATCCCGAGAAGGACATTCACTTTTACATCAACAGTCCGGGCGGAAGCGTAACAGCGGCACTTGCTATTTACGACGCCATGCAGGTTATTCGGCCACAAGTGCGCACTTATTGTATCGGGCAATGTGCCAGCGCGGGCGCGCTGCTTTTGGCCGCTGGTGCAAAAGGAAAACGTTTCGCATTGCCCAATAGCCGCGTCATGATCCACCAACCTTCGGGTGGTGCGGGTGGCCAAGCCACAGACATTGCAATTCAAGCGAAAGAAATTTTGCAGCTCAAAAAACGTCTCAACGCCATGCTGGCACTGCACACCGGAAAACCCATTGAACAAATTGAAGCCGATTCCGATCGTGATTTCTTTATGGGTGCGCAAGAAGCCAAGCAATATGGTCTTGTTGATGACCTTTTGATGCCGCGCCCCGATCGCAGCGCGTTCACAGGAATTTGAACCTCACGACCAAAGGCAGAGAAATAAATTATGACAAACGGAAAAACGACCAGTGGTGGACGTAGCGGAGGCGGTTCGGGACTCGTCTGTAGTTTCTGCGGAAAGAGTCAGCGCGAAGTTAAGAAACTTATTGCTGGCCCTAATGTGTACATTTGCGACGAATGCATTTCGTTGTGCAATGACATCATTGCCGAAGAAACCCAAAAAGACACCGAAGTGACTGCTCCTACAGGCATACCAAATCCAGCTGACATCAAAAAAGTTTTAGATGATTATGTTATTGGCCAAGATCGCGCAAAGAAAGTTTTGGCCGTAGCGGTGCACAACCACTACAAGCGCATTGATCAAGAAAGCTTGGGCAAAAGCAAAGACGACGTAGACCTTCAAAAAAGCAATATTCTGCTTATTGGTCCTACGGGTTGCGGAAAAACTCTGCTTGCGCAAAGCATGGCGCGTATTTTACAAGTGCCATTCACAATTGCCGACGCAACCAATCTTACAGAGGCCGGCTACGTTGGTGAAGACGTCGAAAATATTATTTTGAGCCTTCTGCAAGCTGCAGATTTTGATGTGGAACTCGCGCAACGTGGCATTGCCTACATCGACGAAATCGACAAAATTGCGCGCAAGGGCGAAAACACTTCTATCACCCGTGACGTATCGGGGGAAGGTGTCCAGCAAGGACTTCTCAAACTCCTGGAAGGTTCTGTTGCAAACGTTCCTCCCCGTGGTGGACGCAAACATCCTCAACAAGAATTCCTTCAAGTTGACACAACAAATATTTTGTTTGTATGTGGTGGCGCTTTCTCGGGGCTGGAAGAAATCATCCGCAGCCGCGTTGATGCAACTGTAATGGGATTTGGTGCCGACATCAAAAGCAAGAGTTCCCTGAATGTTACCGAGCTTTTCCGCCAAGTGCGTATAGAAGATCTTCTTAAATTTGGCATGATTCCTGAATTCTTGGGCCGTCTGCCCGTAATTGTTACGTTGGGCGAACTCGATGAAGACGCCCTTATTAAAGTGCTCACTGAACCGAAGAATGCCATTGTGCGTCAATACAAGCGCCTCTTTTCTTTTGAAAACGTGGAGATAGAATTCACAAAAGATGCTCTTATTGCCGTTGCGAAAGAAGCAATTAAAAGAAAAACAGGGGCGCGCGGACTCCGTGCCATTTTGGAAGAAAGTATGCTGGAAGTTATGTTTGACATTCCCAGCATGAAAGATGTTAAAAAAGTAACTATTGTTGCTGAGTGTATTTCAGAGCAAAAAATGCCCGCAATGGAAAAATACACTGCCGAAGAACTTGAAAAAAGAGCTCAAGCGGCAAAAGCAAAAGCAACAACGGGCGAAACAGCGGCATTCCACACAAAAGCGAGTGCCGAGCCAGCGCCAAAAGCAAAACGTCAGTAGAAAATAGCCACGTGGACCTTAAACCAACTATATAACAAGTACCTCAGGCGCAAGCGGCTCAACATACATGCAATGCAATGCCCAAACATTTTTCCATGCTCGTACATGCCGCACAGCAATAACAAATGACACTGCATAATCATTGGAAACGTGCGGCAGTAGCGCTTGAACTTCGATGAAGATATTGGATTTCACAGCGTCAAAATGTTTCGTTTCGCTTGTAAGAATACAAAATCCACCCACTGAAAGGTCAACAATCAGACCTTTCATAAGGTCCGATTCCCAGATTCCATCACTTGCCGCAAGCGGATTGGTGCCATCTTTCGAAATAAAATCGTCAACAAGAGTGGAAACGCCCTCCACGGGCTTTAAAAATGATTCTGGAAAAGCACGCTTACGGAGTAAAGTCCAAGTCTGAGACTGAAGTTGTTCCCTGCACAAAGTAGAGATACAGCGCCAGCGGATGGCAATGCGGGTTTTGTATCGAATATTAACTCGAGGATCTACCGCAGAAACTCGGACTTTTGCCCCCAGCAGAGCAACAACTTGTGCTTGCGAAAGTGCGCTTTGCCCTTGGCTTTGAAACAGAATCAGAAGCGAGTCCTCAACGCGAACAGGAGGACGTTCATTGATTGGAGTGAGCAAATATTCCGTATTTGTTTCGTTTGCCGGAGTCAGAAGTGAAGTGAACATTTTTCGATTCGGAGTAATAACCTGAACGGGTTCCTGGCCATACGCTAGTGCACTGAAATCACGATGCTCATGAATTCTCGAAAGCATGATTTGATTATTTTTTGACCTAAAAATTGCGTTCAGACCATGATCAAGACGCTGTAATTCCTCTTTCTTGATGTTCATTATCCCCCCACGCATCATTCATCATCAATATCAATGATAATCCGTGGGTTCAGGAAAGAAATGCACCAAGTAGCCGCCTCAAGAATAATTTTGACACCTCTTATTCAAGAAGATTAGCTTTTAGCCTCAAACACAAGAACTCAAGAAACTTTTTTGCAGCTGGCATGAGAGCTCTATCGCGCGGTGAAATAAGCACCAACTCACGCTGCATTTTGAGACCTTCTACAGGAATAATTTCCACAGACGCACCAGGGGGAATTGTCATTCTGCTAAGAACAGTGACCCCAATATTGCGCTCAACCATCTGCAACATACTTTGCGCAGAATTAAGAGTCATGGCAACGCGAGGTCGTGCCCCAAGGCGATGACAACCCCAGTCGACAATCTCACGCACGGGCGTACCAACTTCAGGAAGTATCATATCCTGCATGTTCAAGTGCATAGGCAACAAAATCTTACCAATTGCTCGAAGATCTCGCGCGGCAACGGCAAGCGGATGATTGGGGGCGGCAACCAAAACAAGTTCGTCCTGAATGGTAGCCAACACATCAACTTCAGAAAGAGGTTTGTCGGTTCCACGACGGGAATTCAAATTTTGTGAAACAATAGCGCAATCGCACGAGCCATCTCGAACCATTTCAATCGCGAAATGAGAGTCTAGTTCTTGCAATGTAAAACGAATTTTTGGAAAAGAAGCACGAAAATCACGAATGGCATCGGGAAATATTCCGGCAACGGGAGTGGCTCCACCCGCAAGATGAACCCAGCCCTCACCCAAATTCAAATGACGATCCATGGTTTTCTGTATGTCTTCCATGCGTCGCAAAATTTCCACCGCTTGGCGATACACCAAACGTCCCATGGGAGTTGGACGCATTCCCTTACCTGTACGATCCAAAAGCTCGCAATTGAGGCTTTCCTCGAGAAGCTTCAGACGCGATGACAACGCCGGTTGGGTTAAATGAAGTTTTTTGACCGCCGCAGCAAGACTTCCTTCTTCCACGACAGCAACAAAAGCTTGAAGGCGATAAATATCCTGCAACTCGCTCAAGGTATCCTCCTCGACCGGAATGTGAACAACCGAACCACAGGAACATTGCCTACCCCTCGCCATCTTGCTATGTCAATACTGTACTCGGGGAGAAACCAAGCAACGATGTCGCAAAACGAACTTCTGCGTTTTTTTCAAGAAAACAATTCAGGCTACGCGGCTTTGTCCATGTGGCACCGAAAATATTCGCCCATTCTGGCTCGCTTGCAAGGATCAATGTTGCAAAAAATATCGGCCTCGGACGAAGGATTTCTTTCACTCGGTGTTTACAAGCCCGGAGACGACCGCTCTGTTGTGGTTTTTAGCATCCAAAAATCAGCCCCAGGCATAACACTGGAACGCAGTCGCCCACTGTCGCAACCGCGTCCCAACGGCATGGTTCAGCTCCTGCGAAAATACCTACAAGGACGTCGCATCATTTCAACCTGGTGCTCGCTGCGTCCCATGGTTGTGGCCATGGAATTCACCCCCCCCACCGCGGATGCACCCGAGCGCGAGGCCTTGCTGGAAGGACCCGAAATTTTACTCATCGATCTGGACTCTCGGCCTGCGCGTATCTGCCTCGTCAAAAAACATAAAAACGTCCAAGACCGTTATAGCCATGTGGGCCATGCATTTCGCAGTACCCAACTTCCTTTCTTCGAAAGTTTTTGCGAGTGGAGCCTCGATTCCACAAAAACAAAACATCGACCCACATTTGCCGAACCTCTGGTTGCTTTTTCATTTCTTGGCACCCCTGCAACTCCGGCACCAAACACTTCAGAGAACAAAAATGAGGGCCTCCACGGAACACCCCCCTCACAGCAAACATCTGAAGCAACGGCCAATTCTATTCCTCAGAACCCCAGCTCCAACGAAGACATGAGTCTCACAAAGGCCTTTTCATACTTGCCCGCACACGTTCGTAGAGCCGCCAAAACCCGATACCAATTCTTGGAACGCAGACTGACACGCCAAAAAGCCGATTACCCGCCCGAATCGGACATCAATAGACTGTCGAAACGCGCTCAGGGTCTACAAATCTTTTTGCATTTGTGGCCTAAGGCTTCAACAACTTGGTACGTTCCCGCCGAAATCATTGCAGAGTATGCTTTGCCAGCGTACTTCAAACTCAAAGCGGGACAAAAACCGGGCGACCTTATGGAAGAGGCCTTTCACGAACTGGAACGCACCAAGCGCCGCCAGCAGGAACTCCAAACACGCATCGCTCAAAGTGAAGCCGCACTCTCCGATTTTGCCGGAATCGTGCTTCAAACAGCCCGCGAAATCTTGCTGCAGCTTCAATCGTTTTCTGAAAGCGACGTCATCGTTCCAAGCGTGATAGACAAACAGGTTGCTTCAAACGCACACCGCATCCACTCTGAAAGCGGCGTCCGCCTCTGCCGAATGTGCGACGTTGAATGGCTTTCCAGTGGTGAAAAACGAAAACAGGCTCACAAAGCCACCGAACAAAGGCTTCCGTATCGCACATATTTCGCCTTCACTGGCGAGTTTATTCGCGTTTCAAAAAGTGCTCAAGATGCCGATGCAATGCTAAAGTTAATGCCAGCCAATCATATGTGGTTTCATATTCTCACCGGAGAGGGAAGTCATGTATGGCTGGAGCGTCCTCGCAAAGGCAAGCCCACGCCACGCGCCATTCGAGATGCAGCCATTTTGGCCATCTTCCATTCCAAACAGAGCAAAAGTATGAGCGGCGAAGTTCGAGTGGCAACACGTGCCGATATTGAGCGCAAAAAAAATCTTGCTCCAGGAAAAGTTCTCATAAGACGATGCGAAACCATGATGTGCAAATACAACGATAACGAATTACAAAGGATTTTGGCAACATCTCATGACAGAAACAAAAGCGACACCTAATCTTAGTGCAACAACGGAATCGGAAGCAACACCCGAGGTTCAAGCGAAAAACAAAACACAAAACCTACGCGTTGCAGTTGTTCATGATTGGCTGTTTGTGCGCCGCGGAGGCGAAAAGGTTTTGGAAGAAATTCTGGATCTTTTTCCTCAGGCCGACTTCCATTATCTTTTTGGAAATCCGAACACTGCACTTCGAAACATTGAAAAGCATCGCCTAGTGCCCTCTTTTTTGGCCAGCATTCCCGGAATTTCAAAATTTTACAAAATGTTTCTACCATTACTTCCCGTGGCAGCCGAAGCGTGGAATCTTCAAAAATATGACCTTATTATTTCCAGCAGCAGCTGCGTTGCAAAGGGAATCATTCCTAACCCTCTTGCCGCGCATGTGAGCTATATTCACAGCCCAATGCGCTACGCATGGGATCAGGAACACCGCTATTTTCCCGAACCCGTCACCCTCTTAAACCCCGTAGAACTCGTTAGACGTATTTTACTTTCCAATCTCCGCCGATGGGATGTCACCTCGGCCATGCGCATCGACAAACTCGTTGCCAACAGTGCTTTTGTGGCTCGTCGCTGTAAACTTTACTACGGGCGCCAAGCACAAGTCGTTTACCCTCCGGTCGAGTGGGAACATTTTCAAAACAGCCCCAGAAAGCCTGATGCCGGTGGAAAAGTGCTGCTTTTTGGAGCCTGGGTTCCATACAAACGCATGCGCTGGGCGCTGGAAATTCTTCTTGCAAACAACATTCCCGTTATTGCTGCCGGATCAGGGGAAGATTTCAACGCAGCTAAACATGCTCACGGAGCAAACAATCTAGCCGAATTTTACGAACGCCCCTCCGACGAAAAAGTCACTGAACTCTATTCGCGTTCGCAAATTCTTCTTTTTCCAGCAATAGAAGACTTTGGAATTGTCCCACTTGAGGCCATTGCCGCTGGCGTTCCGGTGGTAGCACCCAATGTTGGAGGAACAGCCGAAACAGTTTCCCATGGAATAACCGGAATTCACTTCAATGAAGGCGATCCAAACTCCATGCTAAATGCCGTATTGGAAGCACGCAAACAGTGGCAATCTGGAGTTGATCGCGCCATTTTTTGCAAGCACGCAGCGCTTTTTTCCCGTGATACATTTCGGAACAATTTTTCAAAAATCATTCTTGAAGCCCTAGCCGAAAGGACGCCGTCATGATTATTCACAACCGCAATCAGAAACTCAATGTCTGGCGCTTTTTTTCGGATTTGCTTCTTATTTCTATTTCGTGGTGTGTATCCTATGCCGTTCGCTTTCAAGCAGGAGTCATAGCGCTTCCCAAAGGCGACGCTCCATTTTCACTTTACCTTCTGCTACTGCCCACACTCTTGCTCACCTACTCGCTTGTTTTTTATAGTAGCGATCACTACGTCCGCACGGCAAAAAAAAGACGCATTTGGGCAGAACACTTCGACGTCATCCGTACGCACGCATTGGCCTTTGTTGCCTTTGTCACCCTCACTTATTTTGTATTTGAGTATCGCTTCAGCCGCATCACTCTTTTCATCTTTTTGCTAGCAACTCCACTAGTCATTGCAATTGGACGCAGCATTATTCGCAAAATGAATAGATTTTTCCTTAATTCATCAAAACCCAGCAAACGCGCAATTCTGGTGGGAACGGGAACAACTGCAGACCACGTTGCAGCCCTTGTTCGCGCCAACAGAGAATGGGACGTAGAGCTTGTTCAACATTTTGCAGTTGCCGAGGTTGCTGCCGCCCGTGAACTTCTTCAAAAAGACAAAATTGAAGTCGTTTTTGTCTCGGCAAGCCCCGCCGAAACGCCGCATCTTCAAGAAATATACGATTCACTAGGAAATACGGTTGCAGAAGTGCTTGTCATACCCGATTTTGGGGTTCCCACATTCCTGCGACCCCATGCGGAAATGATTGACAATCTTCCGGCAGTGGTACTCAATTCGTCTCCCCTTGGAAGTTTTGGCAGCTTGCAAAAACGCATTTTCGACGTAGCGTTCTCGGGATTCTTTATTTTGGTTTTCTCGCCCATTTTTGCTCTGTGTGCACTGCTTGTACGCATGTCTAGCCCCGGTCCCATTTTTTACAAACAAGAACGCATGGGTCTAGACGGCAAAGTCTTTTACTGTCTTAAATTCCGGGGCATGCGCATTGATGCCGAAACAAATTCGGGTCCGGTTTGGGCCAAAGCCAACGACAACCGCACCACAAAAGTCGGAAAATGGCTGCGAAAAACAAGCTTAGACGAAATTCCCCAGTTTATGAACGTCCTCAAAGGTGACATGAGCGTTGTGGGCCCTCGCCCCGAACGCCCGTACTTCGTAGATCAATTTCGTCATAATATTCCGGGATACATGCTTCGTCACAAAGCAAAAGCAGGCATTACCGGATGGGCACAAATTAACGGTTGGCGCGGAAATACATCATTGGAGAAGCGCATTGAATGCGATCTCTGGTATCTGCAAAACTGGAGTTTGTGGCTCGACTTCAAAATTTGCATTCTCACTCCGCTGAAGGGCCTTGTACACCCCAACGCCTACTAAACTGGAAAACGCTGTTATCATGAACATACAACTTGATATAGAAACCATTGGAACAGATGGACGCGGAGTGGCTAAACCAACAAACGAATCCATTGTTTTTGTTGAAGGCGCCCTTCCCGGTGAAACCGTTTTGGCCACTATTCACCATCAAAAGAAAAACTTTCGGGAAGCAACGGCAGAGCAAATTGTAACCCAATCCCCACAACGTGTTGCTGCGCCCTGCCAACACTATGGAGTTTGTGGCGGGTGCAATCTTCAACACGCCAGCATTGCCGCCCAACATGAATTTAAAAAGAAATGGCTTTTGGAAACTTTGCGTCGTTTGGGGCAGTGGCCGCAAACAGAGTGGAATGCTGCAGAAAAAAATCTCGAATTTTTTGCTCATGACACCACCTCTTACCGGCAACGTATTCGCGTTCACTGCGACGGAAAAAACGTGGGATTTCGCACTCGCAAGTCGCACGCAATTGTTAACATCAACGACTGCATTGTGGCACACAGCGAAATTCGCAAGAATTGGAAGCAATTGCGCGAACAAATTTTAATTGAACACAAAAAAACACGCGCCGAAGAATTCGAAATTACGGTTTCAACAAACGATATTGTTATTGTGCCAGTGCTAGGACGCAATCGCACTGATAGAAACAGCAACAACGAAAACTCTCTAGCTAGCGCTTCCATTAAAATACAACATCCTTTTGTAAACAATTTTCTTATTCATCGACAAAGCTTTGTTCAACCGCACAAAGCGGCAATGGATTGCTACGCAAAAAAAATTAAAACTCTCATTGACAATTTCATCGTTCAAAAAATTCAAACTGCTCAGAAAGCAAATACACACTGTGAAGCAATTCGGGCCTGGGATTTGTATGCCGGCAGCGGCCCTTTTTCCATGATTTCATCCTTAGCAGCATCGGAGCAAAACATTCCAGCCACAGCCACCGCCGTTGAAGGCTTGGGGCCAGCAACCCTTGCTCTCCAAAAAAACACGGTTCCATGGAATGTGCGTTGTATCACTTCTGACGTTGGCACATTTTGTACACAAAATGCCACAGACCAACCCAACATTGTGGTGTTAGATCCGCCGCGTTCTGGAGCCACTCCCGAGGTTATGGAAAAAATTGCCTTTGCCTGCGCAAAAACAAACGCACTTATTATTTATGTTGCCTGCGATCCTGCAAGTCTTGCACGCGACTCCCGCACACTTTTTGAACACGGCTTTTCTCTTTCATCGCTTTCGTTGTATGACATGTTTCCTCAAACCACGCACTATGAAACCGTTGCGGCATTTTGTAGGAGATCATCGTGAAAGGCTCAAAAACTGTTTTCGTCTGTGGATCATGCGCGTCTCAATTCCCAAAATGGCTTGGAAAATGCACCGACTGCGGCGAATGGAACACGCTCACCGAAGAAACCATTTCTGCAGTTGCGAATCGCGGAACTGCAACATCTTCAACAAAAGTATCGAACATTATTCCCATCAACGAAGTTCAACATCGCAAAGAAAAACGAGTGTTCACCGGAATTGGCGAACTCGATCGGGTGTTGGGGGGAGGTCTTGTTCCTGGCTCACTCACATTACTTTCCGGCGACCCTGGCATTGGAAAATCGACGCTGCTGCTGCAAGCTTTGCACGCACTTGCCAAAAATGGACACAAAGTTCTTTATGCCAGTGGCGAAGAAAGTTCTCAACAAATTCGTTTGCGAGCCGATCGTCTTTCAACCGTGCACCCCAATATTTTTCTCACAAATGAAAACGACATCGATGCTATTTTAGCAGGAACACGTGCCACAAAGCCCGATGTTCTTGTTGTGGACTCCATCCAAACCGTTTTCTCACCACGATTTCCGAGCAGTCCAGGCAGTGTTACGCAAATTAGGGAATGCACAAGCATGCTCCTTGAGCCTTCAAAAGGGCAAGGAATTTCCACGTGGGTTGTGGGCCATGTTACTAAAGAAGGCGCTATTGCCGGACCTAAAGTATTGGAGCACCTTGTTGATACCGTCATGCATTTAGAAGGCGATTCTTCAAGTGGTTACCGCATTTTGCGCTCTGTTAAAAATCGTTTCGGCTCCACCGGAGAAATTGGCGTCTTTACTATGCACGGCGACGGGCTCGCTGAAGTTCCCAACCCAAGTTCACTTTTTTTGGAAGGACATCGCAAAGGCGTGTCCGGATCTGCAGTGGCCATTTGCATGGAAGGCTCACGCCCTCTATTGGTAGAAATGCAAGCGCTGGTGGGTCGTTCCAGTTTGGCCGTGCCGCGCCGGGTTGCCACAGGTCTCGATTCCAGCCGTATTTCTATTCTTGTTGCTGTGCTGGAAAAACACGGCGGCCTTAATTTGTCGTCCAACGATTTGTACGCCAGTGTTGCTGGCGGACTCAAACTTTCCGAGCCAGCCATAGATCTCGCCACAGCGGTGGCAATCACATCCAGCTTTCGAAGCAAAGCACTCCCCGGACGTTTTGCCTATGTTGGCGAAATCGGGCTTTCCGGAGAAGTCCGTGCGTGTCCTCATGTTGTGCAGCGTGTTCTGGAAGCCAGAAAAATGGGATTCGATCGCGTGTATATTCCAAGCCGAAACTTCAAAAATGAAAAATCGCGCTTGCAAGAAGCAAGTGGAAACGAAACACAACTTTTTCCCATAGAGAATATTCAGGAAGCCATTTCGCTGGACTGAGTGTGTTAGACTGAAAAAAACAGAAAAAACAAAAGAACGGGAAAAAACAATTAGGATTGTTCTTGCTTTGGTAAAATTGTTTGTGAGCGGCAACCATTTACATTTCGGTAAGCGCTCAACGAGCGACGTCAATTTATCGGGAGCTGAACGCCAAGCCAAATATTTCAAGCCATTTTGGGTTCCTACATTTCCGAGCGTAAAATAGCGCAAGAACTGCTTGGAAAAGCAGCTTCAAGCCTGGCACAAACGCGAACAAAAAAACGATAGCCTTGGAACAACACTCATTAAAGCAGTTGCATCAGCGGCCACAAATCAAGATTTAATGAACTTCAATTTTGAATTAAAAGCAAAGTTTTTCAGGAATGGAGACTACCGCATTCAATGCGCGTTACTGAAATCACCTTCGCACAGCATGGCTGCTAGGAATTTTACTCTGGGTGATGCTTGGCTGGAGTGGTCTAACAGAGTCGTCCAGAGTTGTATCGCAGGAAAAACGCACCGAGCAACCCTTAAAAGCTCGTTTGCGCTTTCGGGTTTCCAGGGAATATTTTGAAATTCAGGCTGCCCTGCATCTCGACGTGCCGCGTCAAATTTAATGATAGAATGTTCAAACTCTATATTCTGAAGCGTTCCTTCGTAGTAGGGTTTAATAAATAGAAGTGCTTGTTCGATGCGGCTTTGAGCAAATGGCGTTAAAACCTCTGGAGTGAACACTGCAAGCTCTATCCATGCTTTAAGATTATAGACGTGATAGTGCAGAGCGTCGCGATCTTTAAAATCAATCCCTGAACCATCTGCAAATATATTGTCACTCACGAAATTATTTATCATTTGCTCTGTGTTTCGAAGCTCGGCGCTATCGTTTAAAAGTTTTGCGGCTACTCCTCGAATTGCAAGTCGCCATGTTTGCCAGTTGTTTTTTGTTCGAGTATCAGAGTTAGAGTGCGTAACAATAGCGCGTTTCCCTGAGGCAGCATCTCCTTGATAAAAAATATCACCGGCTGTGATGAATTGCCTTATCCAGTTTGCATACGATATTTGTTGCAGGCCCGTGAGTTTGGGCCAGATAAGCGTAAGACTTTCGAAAAACGGAAGAAAGTGACTGTCGTTGATGGGGTTTCCTTTAGGTAAATAGGTTTGGCTCCATGCATCGAGGATTTGGGTTGTCCGTTTTAGAGCACCCTCGGCGCGCTACGAATCCGGCGAAGCGGCCGCACAGGCTGCAGCATGAAAAACATAGGTGGCATCGCTTTGTGATTCTCTACTTGCGATGTGCTGCGGATCGGAATCGAGCTTTCCCTCAAAGAAAAGTTCGACAACAGGTTTAGGCAGATAATGTTGTTCTGCTTGTGCCCGTTCACAGACTCGACGAACCTGTTTTTGAAAGTGGTCGGTGGTTGGAAAAGTTGGGACTTTTTGAGGAGGCGCTGAAGGGAGGGTAGAAACACACATGGGCATTACGAGTGCTGCCATGCTGACAAAAAGTTTTGATTGCTTTTTGTAGGCCATGCTGCGGCTCCTTTTAAAAAGTCAAAGAATTTAATCTTTATCGTTTTCATGATAACCTGAAAAACTAAAATCCGAAATGCAATTCATTGGCTAGATAAGTTTATAATATGTGTTTTTTCCTAAGCCCGCGCGAACAATAATCTTTAATTCTGTAAGACGTTTAAAATCCAACGTTCGCGTTGCTTTGGCTCGTGGCGTGATTTTTGCATAATCTTTGTCAGAAATAAAACCATGTTGTTTGATGTAATCTATAATAACCAAATCAACTGTATTCAATTTTGTTTCTGGAGTTATGATGACTTTTTCGAGAATTTTTCTTACTCGCATTAATTCATCGATGATACCGTCAGCAAAAAACTCTAACCAATCTGAAAAATCTAGCGCCTTAGAGATATCATAGCAGTCGCCTAAAACACCTACTCGACGAAAGTATTCAGTGACTTTTGTATTGTAATAATGTTCAAAGCTAAATACATGAAAGGCATTAATACCCAGATCGGCCAACAATACTTTACTCAAAAGCCTTGCAGTGCGGCCATTACCATCACTAAAAGGATGAATCACAACAAACTGTTTGTGAAAAATTCCAGCAACAATGACCGGATCAAGTTTTTTTCGATTTTGGTTCGCCCAGGCGATTAAATCGGCTATCAATTTAGAGACATCTTGGTGATTGGGAGGATAGTAAACGGGTTTTCCAATGCGAGGGTCATTTACGACAACTGGTTCTTGTCGTATTTTTCCCGATCGAAATTTGTCTAGCGTTCCTGCGGTGATTGTTTTTTGAATTGAAAGAATGAGTTTTAGCGTGAAGTCAATGTTGTTAGTATCCAATTGTTCGTTTAACCAAAGAAGGGCTTCAGCATAATTAAGAATTTCTCGTTCTGTAATGCGTATATTTTCGGGATTATTTTTTAAAATTTTGCGAACCTCAGTAAGCGGGAGCGGATTTCCTTCGATGCTGTTTGAGGTGAATGTTGAGACTTCGCGAGCTGTTCTTTCCAAATTTTCTCGAACCGCATGAGAAATGTGACGATTTTGTAGGTCTACCTTAAGTTCGGTTATTTTTTTGATAGACTCTAGGAGTCGCGGGGTGATGGTATATTTAGGCTTAAACACGAATAAAACTCCTCCTTGTTGGGAATTGATCCCAAATAGCGATTAGGCGAATATTAGGCGAATATTAGGCGAATATTAGGCGAATGTCAATTGCATATGGGTTACATGTAATATTAAAAAAGCAAATTAGCATTGAGTACATGGTTCTCTTGAACTCGATAACCTCATCGGACTCTTGACTTAACAGCTTAGATCATCAATGCTATTATATCTTTTGCCAACATGGAATAAGGAGGTATAAGTGACAGGGCGTTTCCTCGATTTGTTTTTAATCGTACGGGCTTTAGTAGTTTGCAGCATCACTTCAATCGCCGGATCCTTATATGCAGCTACGCCACAAGCTGATGCGATACGCAAAGAAGCAATTAAGTGCTATTTTTGGGCCATTGAAGTGAAGAGTGGAGAGCGATTAAAAGAGGCTGATTTTTTCGGGCTCAACGCGTTTGCAGAAGAATTTCCGAGCGTGCGCAAAACTTTAGTCGCCCGTGTTGCAGCAGCCTGCAGGCGGCCCGATGGAATTGAAATTCTTCCTGTGGATGAATTTCTTCAAACAAGCCTCGGGATTTGATAGTGCGGCAATTTGCATTCAGGGCATTGTGAGCATTGAAAAACCGGCCAACAGCAGCGCTGTAGAAACCAGCAAGAGGCCCGGCTTGCAATGCAGCGAACGGAAAAAAGCACGTAACCATTCAGGTGGGGGCTGGCGATGACGTTTACGTGAACGAAATTCGAAAATCATGGACCTTGGCGTGTCGCATGGACCTTGGCGTGTCGCGTGGACCTTGAAGTGGGCGTTTTCAAACTTTTAGTAAGACGCCCCTGCCCTGTGGGAAAAAATTCCTCTACTTTCTTTATTTAAACCATAATCATTGGTACAATTCAGCCTCACTCAAAAAGCATTCCGAAATTCTATTTTTCTTTCCTGAACCATCCATGGAAGGCGAAAAAATGCAAAAAATCAGAGCAAAACACGCGTTCTCTATTACGGCTGTCGTTCTTTTCGTACTTATTGTTATTTTCGCAGCAAGAAACAAGCACACCGAACCATCAAGCCCACAATCCACACCCAGCAAGTTGGTTTTTGCCATAGGAAAACATCCTCCCAGCGCACTTGTCCTTATTGCAAAAAATCAACGCTTTTTTGAAAAACACGGTATAGATATATCGTTTAAGGATTACCCTAGTGGCGTCCGTTCTCTTGCAGGCATGTTGGCGGGTGAAGCACAAATGGCCAATGCGGCCGATGTTCCCATCGCAACTCAAACGCTCATCACTCGCGACTTCAAAATCATTGCATCCATTGCCAGTGCCGACAACGACGCCCGCATTGTTGCCCGCCGCGATCATGGAATTTCTGCACCCATCGACTTACGAAACAAACGCATCGGCGTGCAAAAACTTTCCTCCGTACATTATTTTCTACACGCATTTTTACTCAGCACAGGCATCCACGACAAAGAAGTCACAACTGTTTACCTAAAAGCAGAGGAGCTCGCTCCCGCTCTCATTCGTGGCGAAATTGACGCATTTTCAATGCGCGAACCTTATGTGCGCCAAGCTCTTGATGGACTTCACGACAAAGCAATTGTCTTTTCTAAAGACAATCTTGTTGTTCGAGGAGAGATGTTAGTAGCGCGAAACGATTTTTTGGCAACTCACAAAGAGGATGCCAAAGCAGTGGCGCGAGCTCTCATTGATGCTGAAGAATTCTCACTCAAATTTCCTGAACCGAGCATTGAAATCGTTGCTCAAGAGCTTCAGGCCAACGGCAAAGATATTGCGGAGTCTTGGCCAGAGATGCACCTTGGAGTTGTGTTAAGTCAGGCCTCTTTGCTGCAACTTGAAATAGCAGCTCAATGGGCACTCCCATTGATAGACGGTAATAAAAGCAACCAGCCTTCTAACATTCTCAATTTTATTGACGCCCGTGTCCTTGAAGAAGTCAGGCCCCAAAGTGTCACTTTCATTCACGAAAGTGATAGGACTCCCTGACCCAATCTCAGTTTCATATGCAAATCGTGTTCGTTTTCGCCAGTACAGTGATTGAGTTTGTCGTAAAATGACTGTGCTAATACACTAGCATCACCAGCTTCAAGCATGCTTTCAAAGCTTTGGTAACCCTCAATCACACAAACATAGGGAAAGGACTGGGTCAAATTGGAGCTGGTATTTGCCACAAGATCATAGGTTAAAACAGCCTTGCCTCCGTTCAAGGATATGGACTGAAAATTATAATCGAAATCGCCAGAACACCATGTGTCTCCGCAGATCATGTCAATGGCATCTAGGATTTTCTCGGAAGTGACCTCGCTGGCAAAAGCAGAAACACAAAAGAATGCAGAACACAGGAAAAGAAATTTCTTCATAAAGAACCTCCACAAAGGAAAAAACTGAAATGGAAAAGCAAAACAAACAAAAAATAGAAACACAAAACAAGAAGGAGCAACAGGTTTCAAAACCAATCGTCACAACTAGAGCTCGTGTTATCACAAAAATCGGAGAAGTCAATTTAATAAAGAAAATTAATGGAGATATTTAGACATAACATAAGTGTTCAAAATATGAACGCCACGAAAAAAAGGACTCAGCCGAACCGAGTCCTATTCAAGAAAACGTGCGACCGCGAGCAAGATTCAGTTGTGCCGCTATAAATTGTTTCATTGTAATGCCAGCAACAGCCAGTTGTTGCGGAATAAAAGAAGCCCTTGTTAAACCAGGAAGGGTGTTAGTTTCCAAAAAATATGCTCCCTTCGGTCCCATGATAACGTCGGTGCGACTGTATCCCAAACACCCAAGCATTTTATGTGCCGTGAGCCCGATATTCTGCAAAATCAGCTGTACTTCATTAGTCACATCCGCTGGAGTGATTTCTTTTGTGCCTCGCCCCAAATACTTGCCGTCGTAGTCGAATGAGCCTCCCGGATTTGTAATCACAACTTCCGACACCGGCAAAGGACGCAAACCATTTTCAAATTCCGCAACACCCACAGTAAATTCTCTGCCAAAAATACGTTCTTCCGCTATGTAATCTCTGTCTTCGGCTTCAACCTTTTTCCACCATGCGTCCAGTGCCTGCTCAGAGTCCAAAAAAGCCAGCCCAACACTGGACCCATCCCTTTTGGGCTTAACAACAATGCGATTGTGGCGACTCAAAAATTCGCGCAACAACTTTCCGTCATTGCCAACCCCGGTATGAACACACAGTGCTGCAGCCAACTGTATCCCTGAATTGCAAAGTTTTTCCTTGGCAATTTCTTTGTCAAAAGCAGCTGCACTCGCCACAGATCCAGACCCCGTGAAGGCAATTTTTTTCTGTTCCAATTTTTTTTGAAGAGTGCCATCTTCACCTTCGCCACCGTGCAGCGATAAAAAGAAAACGCAATGTTCTTTGGCCACCGCATCCAATGCTGCGTCAATACAAGGCCAAAAAAACTTTCGCTCACGAGGGAGAAAAGGAACCTTAAAAGGATTTTGATGGGCAATAATTTCGTCTCTGCTCACTTCTATCACATCACCTTCAGGTGACCAAAACCAAAAGCGAGCATCAGAACATTCTGCAGCAACATGTTGAGCGCTCGCAACAGAAACCAAACGCTCACTGCACATTCCACCAAAGAGAACAATCACCGACATATCACACTGAGGCATTTCCATACTCCAAAAAACAGGGATGCTGTATACGGACTTATGGAAATGATTTTAAACTATTGCCCGCTGAATGCACAGAATGGTTCGAAAGTTTTTCAACGGCAGGGTTCAAAAGCAGGGTTCAAAAGCAGGGTTCAAAAGCAGCGTTCAAAAGCAGCGTTCAAAAGCAGCGTTCAAAAGCAGCGTTCAAAAGCAGCGTTCAAAAGCAGC
>CAIZES010000424.1 GCA_903932045.1 uncultured Silvanigrella sp.
GAGGATTCTCCTCTCAAGGAATGCGACAAGTCATTATCTTTGACGACGCTCATGAAATGCGCACAGACTCGCTGAGGCTTGCGCGACTTCTCACGAACTTTGAAATGGATTCCAAGCTCGTCGTTAGCGTTATTTTAGCAGGCCAACTCCCACTCAAAAAAATGTTGTCAACACCGGAGCTGGAGGATGTTCGCCAGCGCCTCAACGTCTGCTTGGAGCTCAGGCTGTTTTCTCGGGAAGAAAGTTTTGGCTATATCTCTCACCGCGTAAAAATCGCAGGCGCTACAAAATCACCTTTTCCGGCACAATCTTCCGAAGCAATTTTTGAAATCACAAAAGGCAACATGCGGGCCATCGACGCATTGGCGCTGATGTCGTTAAGGGTTGCCGATGAAGGCAAGAGGAGCGTTGTTTCCGCTTCCGATGTTGCTGTAGCAAGGGCTCGATTATGGATGTAAATACTTATGACGAGTCTGGACCGATTCTTCCCACTTCAAAAGTTTCGGACGTTCCGGCGAAGGAAAAAACTCATTGGCTCATAGAAAATCTCTGGCTCGAAAACGCCTGCGGCATCATTGGTGGCCAACCGAAGTGCTGCAAATCGTGGCTCGGACTCGACATCGCCGTGTCGGTTGCTTCAGGCACACCTTGCCTGGGGAAGTTTTTGGCGAATCAGACAGGGCGAGCACTTGTTTTTATGGCGGAAGATAGCGTTGCCGATGTTCGCTTAAGAATCAAAAATATTGCCGATTCAAGGTGCCTTGAAATAAACGACCTTGATGTTCATCTCATCACGAGTCCGACGCTCTTTCTTGACAACCATGAAGATCAAGAAAAACTCGATGCCACAATCAAAAGATTTTGTCCCAAAGTTGTTTTGCTCGATCCCCTTGTCAGGCTTCACAGGCTCGATGAAAATAACGCTAAGGAAATCTCCGGACTCCTTGGCTTCATTCGAGGTCTTCAGCGAAAACACAACACAGCCATCATCATCACGCACCACGCCACCAAGCGCGGCAGTCGCCGCCCTGGTCAAGCTCTGCGCGGTTCAAGCGATATCCATGCTTTTGGCGATTCCAATCTCTATCTCTCTCGCAGCGGCAATGAAATCGACCTCGCCATGGAACATCGATCCGCGGCATCGCCCGACGCAGTCCGACTCGTTTTGGCCGTGAATCCTCAGCCTCATCTGGCGCTCGCCAAGAAAAACGAAACCGACACAAGCCATAAAATAACGCTTGAGAAGCGCATCCTTGAGCTCCTTTCCGAAAATATAACAACTCCGCTATCGCGCGCTGCCATTCGGCAAAAACTCAAAGCCAATAATCAACGGATTGGAAACACGCTTGCAGAACTCGAAGCCAGCGGAAAAGTGGTGTGTTCCCAATCTGGCTACGCGCTGAACTGAATTGAGCGCCAGAAGCATGATTGGCGGCCACAAATGTGTTAATTATCTGCTGGGATCTGTGGAATTGCCGGGTGACTCGCTCTTGCCAACAAGCACAATTGGTTTACACCCGGCAATCCGGCGGGTGAGCTCGCTGCGCGAGCGAGGGCGCGCCGATAGCGCCCTGCGGGATAGCGTCAAAGAGATCTTTCTTCAAATGACACCCAAGCATGAAAATTCCCGTTCCGGATTCCAAACACCTATGCGCACGCCGGAACGGAATTGGGAACGACCCTCCGTGCGCAATCTGTGCCAACGAAAATGAAACGCGCCCGTGTCAGTGGGCATGAAACGCAACAGCATTCACCACTGAGTTTGGTCGCGGCAAACTTCAGGATCTGGTTGCGCTACTTTCAGGAAGAAATTTTGAAACAAAACAGTTTGAGGATGAAATTGCTCGCGAGTCTTTTGCCAAGCTCAAAACCGGTGTTCTAAACTTTATGAACCAAACAAACTTCGAACGCCTAGTTATGATTCTGAGATCAGCGGGTTTTGTACGGTCGGATCTTATTAGAAGCCAGAACGCAATTAATTTCGCATATATTCTTTACTTACAGGGACGAGTTCAAAACGTTTCCGCCGCAGACCTGGGGAGAATTGTCCCACGCTGGTTTGTGATGTCGTTACTCACAGGACGATACTCCTCAAATCCAGAAACAGCGTTTGATTTTGATATACGCCAAATTGCTTCTAAAGGAGTTCTTCCTTTCGCCACTCCCGTTATTGAAGCCGAATTGTCCGAGGGATTTTGGACCACATTGCTCCCCCAGCAAATGGAAACCTCCTCTGCCAGTAGTCCATATTTTTCCGTATTCCAAGCAGCGCAAATAAAACTCAACGACAAGGGATTTCTATCGAGAGATATCTCTGTACAAGACCTCATTCTTCATCGCTCAGACATTCACCACATCTACCCCAAAAAACACCTAAAAAACATGGGTGTTGAACGCGGCAGTTACAATCAAATTGCAAATTTTGCGCTAACCCAAAGCGAGATCAACATTGCCATCGGCGATCGAGATCCGAAAGTATATTTTTCTGAATTAGTTTCACAAGTAAATGGCGCAAAGAAATCATATCGAGGGATTGCAATCGACAGCCTTTCCGAATTGAAAGATAACATGAGAATGAACTGCATTCCCATGAAGATGCTCGACGAAAACACGATGGATTATGACGAGTTTCTAACCGCCCGTAGAAAACTCATGGCAGCTCGAATCCAAGAATACTTCTCGAAATTGTGATCTAATAAAACCGCCGCCAATGATGCTGGAGTCTAAAAGAAAACGGAAGCACAGCGCAGTTCCTGCGGCATAATCTAAAGTCTATTTCTGCCGATAACCGTGCTGCCAGCCAATGATATCGACGAGTCTTCCAGCCGGAATGTTCGTTGCGCCATTGAGTCTGGTTTTTCGGAATTCACTTCCGCAAACCGTTAGCCAATTGGTCCTGCACTCATCACGCAACCAATCGACCAATTGGTTGTAACTTTTCCCGCCAAACACCTGGGTGATTTCATAGTCCCCCAAAAAATCCTTGAAATATCTGTCATACGCAGGGACGTTGCCAGTGAGACCTAGAAGGATTTTGGTAATCATCGTGTCAGTTCCGCTGTTGTTAGCGGTTTTTAAAAAACGTCCTAAAATGGTGGTTATCGCGTGACCACCAAAAAGTTTTGCTTAGAATGTTGGAACACGCGCAAAACTACGCTTTGAGTACAAAGCTTGTTTTCGCTCAGCAGGGTCTCGCCGACC
>CAIZES010000425.1 GCA_903932045.1 uncultured Silvanigrella sp.
ATCTCGGCTGTCGTGTTGTCAATGTCAACGGCTACACAAACGGCTTCAACAAAGTTCTCGGTTAGCCTATGGCCATCCCTGAAAATGGCGGGAGTCCAGTCAAACTGACCAACAATATCTAAAGCATCCTGTTCGGTTTCTATAATAACGGGGGTAAACCCAGTGGCTACTTTTGATTTATGGTACTCACGATTTGTAGATATGATAAGGGACATTTAACCTCCAAAAACGAAAAGACCTGAGAGGCTAATCCCCCACATTGTTTCCAACGGGTGAACACGGGATTAGCCTCTCAGGTCATGGAAAGTTCAACCTTTCCCTCAGGTGTTCATGCCAAGGGACTGGTCGAGCGTCGTCAAACGCTATAAATATAATAGGAGATGATCCGAAAAGTGTCAAGTTCTTTGTTTTTATCATGCCATTTTTTAAAAAACAGGGAAAAATCACACGATAGCGAGTTTTATAAATCCTTACAGTATATAGACAATCATCCCATTCATTGGATCATAAGTAAATATAAATTGGTAATGAAATTAAAATATAGAATTTAGTTAGAACATAGGAAAAATAGGCATGAATGGCGTGATGGCGTGATTAATGTCACTTAATCACTTCTGACATAATGAATTAGACGATCGTCCCACTTGTGAAGTGCTTGTGATTTGGCATGAATGCTCAAAAAATCAAACTTTCTCTTGACAACATTAGTTTAATAATATAAAAATATAGTATGAAGAAGTAGACGGGCCGAAAGATAATGTTCACAGCGCCCACGAGAATGAGTTTCATTCTTGAGGAGCAACAGTTCCTAAAGATTCCACGGCCTAGATCCGATTATGTTAGGGCGTGGATTGAACTAGGTTTGAGTCTTATGGCTGAAGTGGAGAAAAGATAATGAGCTATGCTACTCTGAAAGAGTATTTCGCACTGTTTCATTGCGGTGCAATTTCTAAGCTTGAGCTGTCAGCAGCAATCTGTATGTGGCAACGACATGGAGCGCTCACAAAATGACAAGAAAAGAATTCTTAGAAGAAAAATTAGTTAAATACAGTAAAGAAGCTCAAAATTGTAGAGCTTTAAATGATTACAAAACTGCCGAGCTTTGGGATGATCTGTCAACAATGGCACTAACGGAAAAGTTTAATCTGGAATATTTAAATGCCTTTTGAATTACCCTACGATATACAAGCATTAAATATATTTAAAATACCGCAAAAAAATCAGTTGACTTTGATTGTTTTGATTGTTTTGTGTGCTTTGTTGTGGAAATGGATCGGCGACGATAGGATGGGGAAATGAGACCAAAGCTAGGCGATCAAGTCGTATGCAGGTTCAATCCGTTCGTATGGGTCTGGGAATCAACACTGCCAGAAGGTCAGGTTACATTGGTTCGAGCAGTACCAAAAGACGAGCCCTGCTGGGGAGGTTATGCTAAACCAAATTCAACAATGTCAGACGAGGGAGTACACGAAGTTAGGATTCAGCTTCCTGGGTCAGAGTACCTTTCAAGTTTATAGTAAATAGAGATAATTTAAACATGGACAAAAAAGCGATAAACGCAGATAAAACGAGGAAAATTGGTAGACCGTTTCAACCTGGCAATCCTGGAG
>CAIZES010000426.1 GCA_903932045.1 uncultured Silvanigrella sp.
CTTTGTTGCTTTGTTGCTTTTTGGCTATTTGGCTATTTGGCTATTTGGGTCAAAGGGGGGTATTTGTGAGATTTCGGTCAGACGCAAAAAGCCTGTTGCAAAAAAAGTTGATAGTGGGTATTAGAATCCCTGATGGCAAGGTTTCGCTATCAAGAGTTCCTTTCATTTGGCCCATATTTATTAGGAGTCGTAAATGAAATTGGTAAAGCAGCTTGTTTTTGTAGGTTCTTTTAGCGCTCTCTTTTCTTCGGTACTTGCATACGCTCATCCTCACAGACCTGCCCAGGATTCTCCTCAGGTCAATGTTCCCGCCTCTTCGTCTTCCTCGTCTTCCTCGTCGTCCTCGTCGTCCTCGTCGTCCGGAAATGGTGAGACTCCCACTGCTCAAGACCAATCATCGTCTAGCGAATGTCTTGCACAGGGTCGCCCTATTTCTGTTGATAATTCCCAGGTAGAATCGTGGGAAGATGACACTCAAAATCAGTTCCGTTCCCGTGCGCACGTTTTAGGGCCCGTTATTACCGTTTTTCCCGATCGCACCGGTCATAAACATTTTAGCGTGCAAATTGGTAAGACCGCAGAAGATGCTGTGGAGGTTATCTATAACGAGTCGTTTGGGGCTCTTCCTCGCATTGTTGTGGGCCTAAATGTTGAGGCTTGTGGCGATTATATTACGGCATCAAATTCCCCAGACCATGCCATTCTTCACTGGGTTCATCGCAGCAACACAAGCAGTCACGATTCTGGATTTGTGAAAATTGATGGAGTTCTTTACGGCCAGGAAGCGGGAACAGGGGAATGAGTCTTTTGTCAAAGGTTTCTTCTAAGGCCTGGTTTGAGCTCACAAATGAAATTGAGCGACGGGTTTTGAGTGGAGAGCCTTTGGTTGAAATTCTTTTTCAGCTTGATCCATATCTTTTGCAAGTTATTCTTGAAGACTCTCAAAAGGTTTTTTTTAAAGACTTTTGGATTGAGAGTCTTAATTTTCAAGATTCTGAACAGAAAAATATCGTTCTGCCTGCTCTTTTGAATCAATTGCTCAGCTTAAGCCGACTTCCCCAGTGTACCGTCTCAGCTGGATATTCTGGACATGAGCGTTGTGTTGCGCATGCTGGAATTTTGCACACGTACGGATATCTTTTTAGTAATCTGTGCACAAAGCATGGCTTCAAACGCGAACGTTGGACTGAAGATATTCTTGAAAGCGGCTTTGGATTGCCTTCTGGAATTCTTGGCCCTCACCCTGCAAAAGGGTCGCTATTTTCTAACGTGACATATTTTTTAGCGAGATGGATTTTTCAAAACGATCCTTTGACTTGTGCGCGCTTGGAAAGTTCTGGTGTTCCTGATCATCTTGCTAAATTTGATTATTTCGCTCCAAAGTGGAATCGCATTCGTGAAGAAATTCGGATTGAAAGTGCTTATGGTGAACGTCGAGTTGTTGCTGATTCTGATTTGATTCCCTTTTTGCACCCTGTTGGAACGCAGTCTCACTTTTTGATTTATTCCATTAAAGATTCGGCCAGGAAGCAGGTTGTTGCGCGACATTTGAATGAGGTAATGCTTGATGTGTTGCAGGGTGATGTTGCACCTGACCAAAAGCTTGTTACAGGCTTTCCTGTTTCACGGACAACTGTGGATGAGTTAATTTATTCGGGACACATGGGTGAGAATGTGCCAATTACAATGCGGTACAACGCTTTTGTACCCGATATTTCCGATGCGCATAAAATGTTTTTGGGAAAGCGAATGTTATGGGATTCAAGTTGCAGTGAGTTGCCGACCTAAATTCCAACAAGATTTCCAAATTGATAGCAAATTCCTTTCTGAAAAAGGTTTCCGAAGCTTCCTTGTGGCAAAATATTATTGGAGTTTTCTTTTTGAAAGACCCTGTTAGAGATTGGAAACAATGAGTAACCTTCATACTTTTGATGGAGTGTGTTGAAGTTGACGCAGCGAACTTCTGCCAGCGCGATGGGTTTTTCTATTGGTGTTGGTAAACATCGTTGTTCGGGATTGCTTTGCACGTGGAGTAGGGTTGCATTCGGAAATTGAGGAAATGGTTCTGCCGAAACAATGCGAAGATTCTGACTATGAGCTGTGAGTGTTCGATGGTAAATTTCGTAGTCGGTGGTTGGTATTAATGGACTCAGACAATCTGAATTGATGAGATATTTGTCGTCTGCAATGCATGCAACCAAACAAAAAGGCTGGCTGTGAGTTGTGAGAATGGCTGTGTGCCAAAGAATGCGTCGATCTTGTTCTTCGGTGTTTTTGTAAGGGCGCTGGGGATCGTATGCTCCAATAAACCACCGAAAAACGATTGTGAGCGTAAGGCAAAGAATATAGATTCCAACTCCACGTTTGAGAGAGAACCTTATGCTACCCGACAGTTTGCCGTCTTTTTCGAGTTGTGGCAAGATTGTTCTGTAGCAGGTGTGGCAAACAGCGAGCACCATTCCTAGGGCAAATACCGATTCTGAAAGCCAGTGTTGAAGCGACATTGTTCTGGCGACTATCATGAGACCACTGTACACAAAGGTGGATATGAAAAGAATACGAGTTGTTTTTTGAGATCGTAATAATTGCGACCATAATGTTGGAGATTGCGTTGTTTGCTGTGTGGTTATTGGGTTGGAAAGTGCTACCGTCTGTTTTTGAGTGTGGCGCGAATAAAATAAGGATACGTAGGCTGCTGCAAAGAAAATAGCAACGGTTGCAACGTGACCACTGGGCATTGCTCCAACAAATATCCCATCGGCGATGTGATGAGATCCAAATTTATACCAGGGCGTGTAGGCTATTGTGCTATCGGGCGTGAGAACGAGGAGAGGTCTAGCGCGGCCAATTGTGAGTTTTAGTCCATGAACAAGAAGCGTTGTTACCATGCCGCAGAGTGTTATGTAAATTGCTGATGGACGAGCCGATATTAGGAAACGACTGGCGTTCCGTTTATAAGAAAGAAGCCACAGCAACGCAGCAAAGACTACAAAAAGTGTTCCAGGATCGGACCCGCCAAACTTTCCTTTTTCAAAGAGGGACTGATGCATGAAAGTGGGAAAGGGCGCTTTGGAGAAAACGCCAAGCTTTTGGGTCCATTCGATGTCTAGGGGGGCCACAAGACTTGTTGTTAAAACTGTTATTACGAAAATGAATAGCAGTTCTTTTTGCCAGCGAGCGAATTGGAGTTTGGGTTTCAGCATCATGGAATTGATCTCGTCAGAGTGTGAGCTTCGGTTTCTAGAGGAATGCTTTTACGCTGTTTGCCTCGTTTCGTAAAGCTGCTGTGCGCCGCTATTCTTGCGAACTCCCATGACTGCGTTCTTGAAGGTAGTCTTTAAAATCCGCGATGAGTTGAATTCGTTCCTCGTATTCGGTGTCGCCGGGAATACTGTGGTGAATTTCTGGTGCGATACTTGCAAGGTCTGCAAACGCGAGGTGATAGGCATTTTCCAGCAGTGATTCGTTGAGTTCTCTCTCCTGAGGATGCTGTTTTTGTTCGATTTCGTGGTGTTTGATTGTGTTTATGATTTGAAGGGCAAAGAGCGTTGTCCGCACCGATTCTGTGTATGCCATTCTACCAAAATTAGAAGCTTCCTGTGCTCGGTTCTGAAGTAGGAAAAGATTCTCCCATTGGCGAAGCATGGGTTCTCGGTATGCAGAATCGTTTAGTTTTGTAGGGTCTGCCAAAGCTGGCACTTCATTGGAGATGTTCTTTATTATTTCTCCTGGAATGCGTTGCGTATTTGACGATGCAAATGCGTTTTGGAGTCTTTTGGCGACCAATAAATCGTTCTTGCTGAACTCCATAGGCTTCGTTGTCGCTGCAGGTGATGGCGATAGTGATGGCGACGTTGATGGCGACGTTGATGGCGACGTTGATGGCGACGTTGATGTTGAACATTCTGTTCGTAGTGAGGATGCAAGTTCTTCGGTTATCATGATGTAGAGAGACAGAGAATCGCCTAGAAAATAATTACGAAGTGAATGGTTGTTTGTTGCGTCCATAACAATGAAATAGTTATCGCCCAAGAAATGGTGGAGTTTTCTCCAAATGTAGAACTGTGCTCGACGTGATCTCTTGAGTTCGTTTTGTAGGAATTCTCGATGCTGTTTGGAATGAGAGTGCTCTTGTTTCTGAATACTGCAGTGAATAGCATCTATGTAAAATTTTGTTTCTGTCCATGCGGATCTTGCTGTGAGTGGAAATATCAATTGAGTTTCGATTTGCTCCACTCGCCCCATTCGTGCTGCAAAAACCATGTTTTTTTCCAGTGCAATTTGCAGTCCTTTGAAGTTGTTCATGCGTTCTTGCCAGTTTTCTAGAGTAAGGTTTCTCTCCAATTGATTGTGCGAAACTGAAGGTGCGGTTTTTGCAGGTGATCCTTTTGCTGGTGCAAATAAGTCGAAATTGAATTTGAAACGATAGTTTTTGAGTTTTTGTTCTGCTGCCTCTACAATGTGAAAATAAATCTGCCGAGATTCGGCTACAGCCCACATGGCCTTTGGATTGAGTGGTTGCGTGATAAAATAAAATGTAAACGGCCCATATATTGCAAGGGCAATTGAATATCCAATGTTGTTGCGAACTGTGTTGAAAAACCAGATAATAACGTCTATCGTGCAGAGCTGAAGCCATCCCTGTAAGTTGTCCCAAGGGCGAAGCGAAAAGCATAGGAAAAACATTCGAAAATTTTGAGAACACTCGAAGGCTGCGACTTTCCACCAAGGGAAGAAAAAAATACGTGCTTCGGTGCGAAAAAGCGTGGCACGTAATTGTAGCTGTTTTTGAAGAAGAATGCGCCTTTCCTTCCATTTGAGTGACGATTGAAGTTCTATTTTGGCAGCACATTCAAGAAAATTGGAATGGAAATTGTGCGGGAGAGTGAATTTTTTTGGAGTTGATGAGCGCATGTGGTTTTCAAGAAATGCTAAGCGCTTTGTGTTGCTCTCTCCGGTTTTGGCTTGGCGGTATTCGAATGCGAGGCTTTCCAAAAGATGGTGTTCAATGTGAGTTTCGCATTCAGCATCGAGTGCTGCCAGTTGCAGTGCAATTTGCGGTGTCTTTGTGGTTTCCAAATATATGCCGTCGCTGGAAAATAAGATCCATTGCGCATGAGGTGTATTTTGTGATGTGCCGGTTGTTTCGGCCCTCGCGGGGGTGGCTGGTGTTTGATGTTTTGTGAGCCCAATGGCAAATCCTTCGCTGGGAAGTGTGCATAGCGAAACTGTTAATTGAATTGATTCATCCAGTTGGATTTCGCATTCAGTGATCCCGTTGCGTCGGAAATAGTGAGTGTTTTCTATGCTGCGCAATATTTCTATTTTCTTGCTAAAACCTTCATAAGGCATGCTAAGACTGAGAAATAGATTTTGAGTCAATCTCTGCTGCATGTTCATTTGTTCCGTCGGTTACTGTGATTGTGTTGATATGCCTCCAAGTGAAATGGCTCCGTAGCTTGCACGTATCATAGCCCAATCCTTCGGGTTTGGGTTTTTAGGAAAAAACACTCCCGGCAGTTGAGCGTTGGCTAAGATTCGAAGTTGTTCCCACGAGGGTGACGTTGATTCGATGAGTTCATCAACAACCGAACGGTGAATATTTCTATATTGTTGACTGCAAAAAGGCATGGCTGATGAATATTCGTCGTTGCGGCATTTTAGTCCTAGACTTTTTGCAAAGCGAATGTTCTTCGCGTTTTCGAGTGCAGGAAGAACTTCCCGACTTGCCCGTACGCGGTCGCAATTTCGAGGACTCGTTGCATAGGCAACGGAATTACCGATCTCCTTAAGCACGTGATTCCATGCCTCGGGTCC
>CAIZES010000427.1 GCA_903932045.1 uncultured Silvanigrella sp.
AAACCCGACTAACTTCACACGGAATGGATAACGCTGCCCGCCTTAATTGATCCCGAAGCTCGGCTTCACCCTTTGCCAGCTGCCCTTGAATTTTTACAGCCAAAGCAAGAAACTCAATAGCACAGCGATAAACATCTCAGTTTTGAAAGTTCGGCATACCTTGTATTCCTCCATGCTGAGGGGCTTATCTCAACATTAAAAAAACAAAAGTCACCGTTCAAGTACTGTTCAAAATTGATACATTTGATCAGAAATCCACCACTTCGACATCCACGCGGCACGCGGCACGCGGCATGCGACACCCTGACCACCACGACAGGCTTTGACGTTTACGCAAACGAAATTCGAAAATCGTGAACTTTGGCGTGTCGTATGCGCCTGGACGTTGAAGTGGGCGATCCGCTGTCAAGTTTTTTAGATGCGATGCCCCTGTTTCCCATCACCCTCAACTTGACACTTTAGAAACTCCGGGTTAATACCCCCTCCACGCAGCAATGCTGCAATCAAAGTTGTGCGCGATTAGCTCAGCTGGATAGAGCACCAGACTACGAATCTGGCGGTCGGGCGTTCGAATCGCTCATCGCGCGCCATCTTTGAAAGGACGATTCCCTGGGAGCGATGGGTGAGTTGGCTGAAACCACATCCTTGCTAAGGATGCGTAGGGCTTATACCTCTACCGAGGGTTCGAATCCCTCTCGCTCCGCCACCCTCTTACCGTGTTCGGTGTTGTGAATTATCCAAAAAACAAAGCAAATTTAAAATTGAATTCTCCTACTGATGAAAAGTCGTCTGCCAATCAAATTTTTTCAGAAAACAACCAGCAGCAGACAGCTCAATCCCAATCCAAACCCGAAACAATTTCCGAATCCGATTTTCATTGGATGACGCAAGCGCTTTTGCAGGCACAAATCGCCAAAAACAAAAATGAAGTCCCAATTGGCGCTATCATCATCAACGATAATGGCTTGGTTGCAGCAACACACAATACTCGAGAAACCGAATGCAATCCCGTGGGTCACGCCGAACTCATTGCCATCCAACAAGCTGCGAAAACATTACAGCGCTGGCGTTTGTCCGACTGCACCCTCTATGTCACCCTCGAACCCTGCTCCATGTGCGCGGGGGCCATTGTTTTGGCACGCATTCCTCGGGTTGTTTTTGCAGCTAAAGATCCCAAGGCTGGAGCAGTTGGAAGCCTCTATAATATACTTCAAGACGATCGCCTCAACCACAGACCCGAAGTCGTCCAAGGAATTTTGGAAACTGAGGCATCGGAAATGTTGAAAGCATTTTTTCGAGAAAAAAGAAAAAACAAAGTATAATGCCCCGCATTGTTAAACAGGCGCCAAAGTGAATCTATTTGCAGTTTGTTTCTGTAATTTTGAAATAGATTACCCTCAGGCATAAGCTCAAAAACGGGAGAAATTATGACGCAATCACACACCTCAAACATTGTAACTCGCGAAGGCGTCGGCATTCTTTTAGCGGCCGGACAAGGCAAACGCATGCGCACCGATCTTCCTAAAGTAGCACACACCATTCTTGGCAAACCCATGATCATTTGGGCCGCCGAATCTCTGTTGTACGCCGGAATTCGTAACCTTGTTGTTGTTATATCGCCAGCACAAGAAAGCGTTGAAGAAATTCTCAAGCATACGCAATTTCCCGAAAACTGCACCGTTCGCGTAGCATATCAAGACAAACCCATGGGCACCGGCCACGCAACCGCCTGCGCCATGAATACTCTAAATGAAATGATACGCGACAAAAACATAGACCCCAATAATACCGAAATAGTTATTGGCTTTGGTGACACACCGGCTGTCTCGCCCGAAGCCTTCGAGAAATGCTATCAGCACCATTTAAAATCAAATAATGTTTGCACGGTATTGGCTTTTCACGCCGAAAATCCGTCGGGATACGGTCGAGTTATTACCACTTCATCCGGAAATTTTTCGGAAATTCGTGAAGACAAAGACTGCACATCTCCACAAAAAGAAATCAAACTCTGCAATTCGGGATTCTTGTGCTCGCGCCTCAAAGATTTGCAAGAAGCACTTCCGCGTCTCAAACCTAACAATGCTGCGGGTGAATATTACCTTACCGATGTTCCACGCTTTATTGCCGATCAAAACCAACAGGTTGGAGTCTTTTCGGGCATTCCCCAAGAAGAACTCGAAGGGGTGAACTCGCAATCACAACTCGCATCCATGGCACAATTTCTTCAAAACAAAATCATCGCGGCATGGATGGAAAAAGGGGTGCAGTTTCTGATGCCTCATTGCACTTATGTTGATCCCAACGTAACTTTCGAACCCGGGGTGATTGTCGAACCATTCTGTTTTCTTTCGGGTCACTCGCACTTCGCCGCAAATTCCCGTATTGTTGCGGGCAGTCGTTTCGTGGACGGTAAGCGCCAATAATTGCGCTCCTCCACAATATTCAGTGGAGGCAGCTATGTGCGGAGTTATTGGATACATCGGAAAAGGGGCAACACCCGACTTCTTTTTTAATGGCCTCAAACGCTTAGAATACCGAGGCTACGACAGCGCCGGAATTGCCATGCTCACTTCCGAAGGTATTTTTATTGAACGGGCCGAAGGCAAACTCGCCAATCTTCAAAACAAACTCAAAAATCTTCCACCCAAAGCCATGGCAGGCATTGGTCACACGCGCTGGGCAACACATGGCAAACCCACCGAAACCAACGCTCATCCCCACCGTTCGGGCAATATTGTTCTCTTGCACAACGGCATCATAGAAAACCACACTCCTCTCAAAAAAATGCTCCGCGAAAAAGGCTACAATTTCTTGAGCGAAACCGACACCGAAGTTGCTGCACATCTTCTTCATTTCGAATTCTCTTCTCAAAATCCTGCGGAAGACGCGCATTCCCGCATGAAAAAAGCCATTCACAAAATGATATCACAACTCAAGGGTGCGTATGCTTTCGGAATTTTGTGTCAAGAAATTCCCGATAGGTTGTATGCCGTTAAGCTTGGTTCCCCGCTGGTTTTGGGAATTGGGGAAGGTGAAAATTATATCGCCTCTGGCATTACCGCTCTTGTTGAACACACGCAAAAAACGATTGTTTTGGAAGACCACGAAATCGCCTATTTGCGAGCCGATGGAATTGAAATTAAAAATTTCCAAGGTGAACCCGTACACCACGCATTCAGCAAAGTGGAATGGTCTGTTGCCATGATGGAAAAAGGTGGCTATCGCCACTTTATGCTCAAAGAAATCAACGAGCAACCCCAAGCTATCGCGCAAACAATTGCAGGGCGTCTCAACCGCGATACCGGCCACGTCAATCTCGAAGACTACGGTATTTCCAAAATCGATCTCAAAAATATCGATCGCGTACAACTCATAGCATGTGGCACAAGTCACTATGCTTCGCTCATCGGAAAATATTTTATTGAAAATGTGACTCGCATTCCTGTAGAAATTGATCTCGCAAGCGAGTATCGCTATCGCCCCTGCACGGCTACACAAAAAACCTTAACCGTAGCCATTTCACAAAGCGGAGAAACCGCCGATACACTTCAGGCCATAAAATATGCTCGCATGTCGGGCGCAAACACTCTCGCCATTGTAAACGTTCCCGGAAGCACCATTGCACACGCATGCCACGCGGAATCTCTCATTCACGCTGGTCCAGAAATTGGAGTGGCAAGCACCAAAGTTTTCTCAGCACAAGTCATGTCTTTATTTTTACTAGGTCTTGCCATCGCACAAGAACGCAGGAGCCTTTCCGCAGAAAAACAAAAAGAAATTGCTGACGATCTTGTAAAGGCCCCCAGCCTAGTAGAAAGCTGCCTGGAACTTTCAAAATCCATTGAAAAACTGGCAAATAGTTACCACAAATATACGAGTATTCTGTATATCGGCCGCGGACCACAGTGGGGAATCGCTCTTGAAGGCGCACTGAAACTGAAAGAACTCTCATATATTCATGCCGAAGCCTACGCTGGCGGCGAACTCAAGCACGGACCCATTGCTCTTATCGACGAAAATATGCCGGTTGTTTGTCTGGCTCCACAAGACGAATATTACGAAAAAATGGTTTCAAACATTGAAGAAGTTCGTGCACGCGGAGCTCGCACTCTCACCATTGGTTTCGCCGACGACCAAGAACTACGAGATCTTTCCGACGACTTTATTCCCATTCCACGCGCTCCAACATTGCTTTTGCCTTTTCTAAGCGCCGTTCCAATGCATCTTTTTGGATACTGGGTCGCAGTACGCAAGGGAACGGATGTGGACCAGCCTCGCAACTTAGCAAAAAGCGTGACCGTTGAATAAGTTCAAACTGCTGTGGAGGTGAGTATGGCAAAAAAGAAAAACATCAATTTTTATGCTGTTACTCTCACCCTTGTCACTTTGATTGCAACGGCCTGGTTTCTCAAATCAAGCCCCTCCACAGATTCATCGCCAAACTCCGGCCAACAAACTTCCAGCACACAACCGAGCCAAATTGCAGTTGCTGCACCTCAAAAAGAAAATCAGAGCACCGTCACAAATCAAGCTAAAGCTCAAAATGGCAATTTAAAAAAAACATCCTTACCAAAATCAGCCGACGCTCCTTTTGCAAATGTAGAAGTCTCCGCAGATAAACCTTTCGAAGACTGGCTTCTCCGTTTCGGATACGATCTCAAAGCAGCCGACGTCCTTGTTATGCTTCGTTCCGATATGCCTTCTGCACGCAAGCGTCGGCTCCTAGACTTTTTTATTTCGGAAAGCGACGAAGGATATACCTACTTTAGTAGCCAAAATGGTCTCGAATTTCTAGAAACAGTTCTGTCGGAGAAATCTACAGACATTGCTTTCGCGCATCGCGTTGGAAATATCCTGCGCTGGTTTGGACGCAACAAAGCCAGTGAAATGAGCGATCAATACGAAAGCCGATTTTCGAAGACAACCTCAGAATCTGAAAAAATTGGCCTTATTGCTGCAATTTCCGATGCACAGTTTCTAAAAGCAACTGCATACGATCACACACAACCAGCCCTCGTTCGTAGAGTAGCTGTGGAAAATCTTTTGCAAGAAGACAAAGATTCCAAAACACTCAAAGGACTTCTTGATATCTCTGACACACAACCCGCGCTATCAGCGGAGGTTGTAACATCCGCAATTCATGCTTGCGCAACGCGCGAAGAATTTCAAAATGTCATTGATGTTTTCAAAAAAGAAGGAATGGCGACTCCAAACACCGCCCGAACTGTGGGTGAAGCCTTGGCCACCAGCCGACGCTCCTATTGGGCACGAGGCATGGACACATCCGGTGACGACTTTCTCACCAAAACCATGGAAGCCTATCGTTCCGGAATTGAAACAGGACTCCGCCCCGCGCCGTTTCCATAAATGGAAAGGACTGACACGAGCATCTGTCCATCTTACCTTCCGTGTCTCTTTTTAATTTGCACTCAACGATGATTCACAACCTTGAGGCACCACTTCCCACGGCTGTCTTATCTAAACCAGGCTTGACATGGGGCGATCACTTCTAAGTCCACGCGACACGCGGCACGTCGAAGGCCACGATTTCCGGGTTTCGTTTACGTAAACGTCCGCGCCAGGCGCCACTCTACTGAAAAACAAACATCTAAAAACACTTACAAATGAGATGAGACACCCTTGCACCACTTCCCATTTCATCCAGTTCTTGCTCTGCTTACAAAGGTCGATAATCTGGCTTTCCGTCTCAACCAAGCGAGCAGAAAAATGATCGTAATTCTGTTGAATCGCAGATGCGTCGGGCACACGAACAGAAAAAGCGCACAGCTGTGCCTGATCGTCTTCAGAAATAGATTTTGCAAGCACCCGTGAACGACAATCCGAAGACTCGCCGGTGCACGTTGCGTTTGCAGGAAGACGATCAATAATTCTCAAAAGTTTTTGCATTGCCCCTAGTTCTTGAGCCGATAAAACACCGCCGCCGGAGCGACCTTGCCAGGTATCCAGAAGGTTGCTTATCCAAACCTGAAAACCAAGATTAAGATCTGCAACAATGCTGTAGCTTCCCCTTTGCTAAAAAGAATTGAGAGACTCACCCTTCAGGCAAGTTTTGTGCCAAAACCCGAGGAACGCAACGCAGACGCGACGCGAACAACCCAATCACCTAAAAACGGACTATCGAAACCAACAAGCACCGAGACTCCAAGACGACCGTCAAAAAATTTGTATGCAAACTTTTCCTGTATCTTCCGCGAGTTAATTCTCCGTCAATTTCGCCACCTTAATCTCAGACTCATTCTGTCGAAACCAAATCCAACGCTTGTTGGAGGCTTCGTGGTAGGCAGAATTTGCACAAAATCAATTTTAGCAACCTTCGGACTTATTGTTCTGATATCGCCACGCTGTGTTGAACAAAATTCGGTGCAGCCTGAAAACAAAATTGCCAACTGGAACACTCAACAAAAATTTGTTGCTTTGGAAAACGCAATTTCATTGTCTAAAAAGCCGATACCCGAATCGCTCCGGCAAACCGGACTTGTTCTGGCGAACAACTATATTGATACCAAACGCCTAGGGTCAACTGAGCTTATTCGTGCTGGTTTTGAGTCGCTCGCAAACTCTTTTCCAGCTCACGTAGAATATATTTCTCCAAGGCGATCTTCTTCCTATCTAGCGGCTTCACAACGCGTAGCCATTTGCCACAATCGTGAACTCGATAAGACCAGTTTGTGCACTGCCAATACAATAGAAAAAGGCCCAGAAAAAGGCCCAGAAAAAGGCCCAGAAAAAGGGCCAGAAAAAGGGCTCAGTGCAAAGGCCTTGAATGCTGCAGCATTCACAAATTTCACAAATCATACGAAGTCACCAGAAGGCCCAACACTTCTCCGCATTGGAGAACGCGTTTTTGAAATTCCAATAAGCCTGCAAGGCGTCATACAGCTCCAGCAAAACGAGTCGCAAATTGCCACGCTCATTTCCGAAATTGAGACAATTTCCAATGCCAATCCCGATGAAATCGAACACATTTTCATAAATGGACTTCTTTCCGAACTCGATCCTCACTCGGCATATTTAGATCCCAAGGAATATCGCGAGCTCAAAAACGGAACACACGGCACATTTGGAGGTGTTGGGATTGTATTGCGTGGAGGGACGAAGCTTCCTGTTATTGATGAAATCATTCCAAAGAGCTCTGCTGATAGAGCCGGAATTCTTACAGGAGATATTATTATTCGCGTGGAAGAAAATCCTACTTTATTTCTTCCTGTTGAGGAAGTTGCGCAAAATTTGCGAACACTCACAACAGCCCGGAACGTAACCGTATGGATTTACCGACCTTCCACAGAATCGGTATTTGTAGCAAAACTTTCCCGCGAAGAATTCGAAACACCCACGATTGAGACATCCGACTTTCCCGACAGACCAGGAGCAGTTTACGTACGCATTACCTCATTTTCTTACGAAACGGCGGTGGATCTCCAAACAGTTCTGCAAGACAAAGCAAAACAACACCAACTCACAGAAATTATACTCGACCTACGCGGAAATCCCGGTGGACTTTTAGATCAGGCAATAGAAGTTGCGGATCTATTTCTTGCACCAACAAGCCAAATTGTGTCGGTTCGCACTCGATTTGAAACACAAAGGGAAAGCGCTTCTTACAGAACAAAATTCGATGTTCCAATGGCCGTTTTGGTGGATTCAGGATCCGCCAGCGCTTCCGAAATAGTTGCAGGTGCGCTCAAAGATCACCGCCGTGCCATTATCATTGGTGAACGCACTTTTGGAAAAGGAAGTGTGCAGTCGTTATTTGAAACGGGAAAAGGTTCCGCACTAAAGCTTACAATGGCTCACTATTTTACCCCAGAAGGACACAGCATCCAGGGGCGTGGAATTGTGCCACACATCACCACACGCGCTCTTTCGCTTCAAGGCAATAACATTTGGATAGCTGGTTCAGCAGAACCCGAGAGAGAAAACGAACTTCCATTTCGTTTGGAAAACCCGCAAACGAGCGGCTCGCAAATTGTAGACATCAACTTTGAAAATGAGACAACGGTATGGACAGAACGCCCTGCCAAAGACTTTGCAATTGGTGTTTCCAATGCTCCTTTGTCGCCACGGAAAGTGCCAAACTGGCAATCGCCACGAACGCTGGAAAGCGATTTTTCTTTACGAACAGCTTTTAATGCCATGAAAAAGTGTGCAGTTGAAAATTGCGATCCCGCAAAAATTGATTCACGATTCGTTCGTGAGCTTCAAAAACAAGAAAACCCACGATTGAGTCAAATTTCAAGAAATCTCATAGGCTCATCGCTCACGTCGAGCTTGCTGAAGGCAAATAACTTGCAAGCAGCCAACTTAAAATCCACACAGACCGAAGGCGACTTCGAGTTTACGCTGCACTCCAAACACACATTCCATCACAAATCGATGGCTGTGGCCCTTCATCTCAATGGACGCAGCGATGGTCCCACTCTTATCGTGACAGGGAAAACCGAAAAAACGGGAAGAACGACCTCACTTGTGAAGTTTCGTATCCCTGAAATTGTGAGAGCAGTTCGTTCCATTCAAAATGAAAAAAATCCAGTCACAGTTTCTTTGATGCCAACACTTTCACTTCCAGAATTTCCACTCGGACCCCTTGCACTTGAGGAGACCTTCGTCCAAACGTCATGGGAAAAACCGCTTATTTCCATAGGAAGCGCTGGACCTTGCAATAAACACCCTAAAGAAGTTTGCACCCCAATTCAACTTTCTCTTGCCGATAACTCAGAGCTCAAAAACTCACATTTTTCGTTGGTTCCCTTTTTGTCAAAGTCGGAAATTTCTGTGCCACAAGGGCCTATTCAACTTGTGAGCACCGGCTTCGGATTTTCTTCATATGAGTTTGAAGTTTTGTCTCAATCATCAAAAGCAGAATCGCAAAATCCAATGGGAATCATTGCTGCTACTCTTCAAAAAACAAATGGAGAAATTGTTGATGGTTGGCCACTTATTGCCATTCGAGACGGGAAAGTAGAACCTATGAAAAACAAAAAGCGAACCAACAAAAACGAATCCAATTGGCAAGAGACCCTTTCCGCAAAATAGAGACTCTTTCCAAAATCAGATCTTTTCATAACTTCCACTTGCCGTTATCCCAACGTTTTTCGCGCAAAAACGTACGATTCCCAAGCATTTTTCCGCGTATAGCCAAATTTACTTTCCAAGGCACCAAAAGTTTTCTCACAGGCCTGCAGAATCTCGGAAGAGAGCTTGTTATAATCCTCGCTATCAAAGGACAGAAGAGCTTCTCCAATGCGCTGAATATAATCTTGTCTTCCCAGGTAGATATTCTTTTCAATTGTTTTCAGCTCTGTTGAAAAGAGCTGCGCAATTTCGAGCTTTTGAGCTTTCTGTTCCACTTTCCAGCTGGCCACTTTAGCCATCACATTTTCGCGAATCTCTTTGCGTTCTCCCGTTAAACCCATAAGTGTTTCAATTTCTGTCATCATGTTTTCGTCGGGCGTCTCGTTGCGATGAGTGATGTCATTATAGATCTTTTCTCCGGTGACATACGCCACAAGCTGTTTTAAATATTTTTCCATTGCCAAAACATATTGCTTCTCGTCGAAAAGACCCATGGATGAATAAAACTCACGCAAAAAACGACGAGAGTATTCCACCCGAATGTGTTGTGCAAACGCCTCAACATCATGATAACCGTGGCTCGGCTCAAATTGAAGAAACTCATAGACACTTCGGTCGGATACCAACGCACCAATTTCTTCAAAAATTGAAAGAGCCGAAACACTATCACGATTTGCATTTTGTGCTGCAAAATATAACATCATCTTAATTTCGCGTGGGCTTGCTCCGAAACGACCTTCGTACGCAAATGATTTTTGCCCCTCTGCGTAAATTTCTCCTGCAAGCTTTTTGAGATCGCTCTTTTCTTGTTCACTGAATTCAGTTCCAAGCTCTTCGCCGTCAAAAATCGCAAGCTTGTCGTACGGAGAAAGTCTTGCCACCAAAGAACGAAACTGCGGAGCATAGGCTTCGGTATCGGGTTGCTTAAACCGAGTTAGCACAGACCAACGGGCAAGCATTTCCAAGGCATGCGGACCCATCTTCTTAGTACACTCAATAATTTCAACGTCCGGTTCATATATCTTCTGCTCAAGTTTTGCAGAAAGCAAATATGGCACACGAACCAGCTCAAAACGACCTTTAAACGAAGGCCAATCTGGAGATGACTTAAATGCATCCAAATGCTTCTCGTTAGCACTTGCCATCATAATCAAATCCAAGTCGGCAACACCCGAGGACAAATTCAAGCTCATGTTTTCGATGCTTGTGAGCAAATACTTAAAGGCGTCCACGGGACGTTTGAGCAAGTCCGAATATTCTATGACACCACGATTGGCGTCGATAAGCTCACCGGAAGGTTCGAAAATGCGGATATTTTGAAGGACCGTTGGCAGGTTTTGAACACTGCGGTCCAACGTAAGCTGCCGGTCTTGTGCATCCATGTGCATTTGCGGTTCCACAGTGGCAATACCTGTCCGATAGCGCGCAGAAAAGAAAAACCTTTCGACTTGCACGTGTCGTAAGACTTGCGATAAGTCGCCTTCATATGCAGACATCAATGCATCAAAAATACGCTTGCTCTTGGAACCAATGGCTCCTTCCTCAAGATGACGAGGCACATCACCATCCGCAATTTCAACACCCTCACTTTTTTTAAGGGCAGCTTTGAATAGCAAAATCCGCTCAGAAACAGGCAACAAGAAAATGGGATTTTCTTTCAATTCACTCACTATTTTCGACATAACTTGTTCGTCTGGAAGATGAGCAAAACTACGCCCGCTATAGTTTTGACGACCATCGAATCCAAACCCAATGCGTTTGGACTGTCCGTCGTCTCCGAGCCCGTCGTAGCCCACTTTGTCGGTGGGAAAAATCCAGTTAAAACGATAAACAGCTCCATCGTCTGTCTTTGAATACTCTTCCAACCCAGCAGCCAAGGCGTCGGCAGTGGAACTCTTGCTGGAACCATTGGGTCCATGCAACAAAATAAGTTTGTCGACCCTACCTTGACGCACAAATTGTTCAAGCACACCATATATATTTTCATGTGCGCTTTCTTGTCCCACAATGGGCGCCCGACTCCTTCGAGACTTGCGCTCGAACACTTTAAACGCACGCTGTTTTTCGCCGTGGCCCAAAGTTTTTTCGACAACCCCAAATGAATCGATCATCTCTTTTAAATACTGTGCAGAATGCCGCGTGAGCTTTCGCGGTTTTTTCATAATAAGTTCAATATATTCTTCAAACGTAAGAATGTTCTTTTGATTAACAAACTCCGTCTTTGCCCGCTCCACCAAATCCGACAAAAGCGCCCGTACTGCATGCTGTGCAACCATAGCCATTTCCTTGTCTTTGAGAAACTTGTTCCTATTCCTACTTTGCCGATGTTTCATGATAGAATGTTTCCAACGGCAAGGGAACGCCGTTTTGTTGTCGCAACTTACACCGCGGGAGTCTGACCTTGAAAAAGAACTTTGTCATAGACACTAATGTTCTTCTTTCCAATCCGAATGCTATTTTCTCGTTTGAAGATAATGATGTGTGCATTCCAATCATCGTTATTGAGGAAATTGACACCTTCAAAAAGGGTTTAAGCGAAATTGGTCGCAATGCTCGTCACTTCTTACGAAATCTCGACAAATTTCGTGAAAGAGGAAATCTCGCAAGTGGCGTTCCCATCTTTCCGGATAAACCTGACAGCGGCAAAATTTACGTGACACTTGATGCCGATCTCGCCAAACTTCCGGCGTTTTTCGAGCGCAAAGCCGACAATCTTATTTTGTCTGTAGCGCTCATGCTTAAAACTCGCACACCAGACATTCCTGTTGTTCTGGTTACGAAAGATGCCAACATGCGCGTCAAGGGAGATGCGCTTGGAATTCGTTGTGAAGATTTTGAAGCTGACAAGGTCAATATTGAAGAACTCTACACAGGTATTGCCGAATTTGAAGTTGACAGCGAGCTGGTTAAGGAATTTCACGCAAACAATTCCGTTTCGCTGGACAGCTTTGAACTCATGCCAAATCAGTATGTCATTTTGCGCGATAAAAACGAACCCAGTCAGTTTGTCTATGGCCGATACGACCACGTCACCGCTTCACTCCGTCCCCTTAATTTTGGGGGGAAAGATTCTGTGTGGGGAATCTATCCTCGCAATTTAGAGCAAAGCTTCGCACTCGATCTTTTGTTAGATGACGACATCAAACTCGTAACTCTTGTTGGAACCGCCGGTACGGGAAAAACTCTTTTGGCAATTGCGGCTGGTTTGGAAAAGACAACTGAATCTAACAAGTATCAAAAGCTGCTTGTGAGCCGCCCCATTTTTCCCCTTGGGCGGGACGTTGGATATTTGCCGGGCACGTTGGAAGAAAAACTCAATCCCTGGATGCAACCCATTTTTGACAATCTCGAACTTTTGTTAGGAACAGTTACACAAGGTAACAAAAAAAGGATGTCGCAAAGTTATCAAGAGCTCATCAATCAAGGCATTCTAGAAGTGGAACCGCTCACCTACATCCGCGGCCGTTCCATTCCAAATCAGTACTTTATTGTTGATGAAGCACAAAACCTTACGGCTCACGAAATCAAAACAATTTTGACGCGCGCTGGCGAAAATACCAAGGTCATTCTTACGGGCGATCCGTATCAAATTGACAACCCTTATGTAGATGCTGCATCAAACGGTCTCACATATGTCGTGGAACGCTTCCGTCGTGAAGCCATGGGCGGACACATCACTCTTGTGCGCGGTGAGCGCTCAGCACTCGCCACAATAGCTGCGAACCTGTTATAAGAAGCTGAGGCCGTTGCATTAAGGATTTTGCATTATGATAATGGAACGTCGCCGCGAAGCCCGCATTACCAACGCCTCAGCGTCGTTCTTAGTGTGTGACGCAAATGGAACAAAGATCCAATGTTCAGTGAAAAATCTGAGTCGCCGTGGAATTGGTGTAACCCTTCCAGAAAACTTCCAGGCCACAGAGTATCCTGTTGGGTCACAAATTTTAGGGCAACTTATTATTCATAACACCGTTCTTGACACAAAAGTCACAGTTCGAGTTTCGCGCGATTTGTTTCGCGGACTCGAATTTACTGATAACGATAAAAACTTCCGCAATAGCATAGGTCGTCTTCTGTCGCAGCAATACATTGCTTCGTCTATTACGCCAGTGCGCGCTGAAGAACTCGCAAACCACCTTGAATATGCTTTTAGAGGCGCTGATTTTGAGGTTTTGTCTTTCAAAACGGGAAAGTCAAAAATCAGACCCATGCTTCAGATTTTTGCTGGAGGCAACATCGTCGAAATTTCCGGGTCGGAAGCACGTTGTGTTCCTGCACCGCTTGTACGGCGCACTGGCGACAACAGCGACTATTCATTTATGTTGGAATTCAGCGAAGAAGAAGAAGAAGAAGAAGGCACGCATTCACTCAATTTGACAGAGTTTTTCAAATGGCTCAAAGAAATTGTAAACGAATGGCCAGCATGTCCTTTGGATTTTCGTCAAGCTGTTGATGCGCAACTCCAAAAAAAATCTCCTCTGTCAAAAAACTATTTTCCATCGTAACTTTCTGTTTTAGGAGTTTCCAATATGCCTACTTGGCTTGACATTATTATTCTATCAATTGTTGAAGGCATTACCGAATTTCTGCCAATCAGCTCCACAGGACACATGATTATTACAAATAAAATTTTGGGCCTTGCAGAAACCGAACAACTCGATGCTTTTTTGGTTATTGTTCAAATTGGTGCCATTCTTGCTGTTGTGAGTGTTTTTTGGAAAATTTTCTTGGGCTGGATTCGGGCCTGGCTCGCTCTTGCTCCAAAGTCTCCCATTCAAAAAGAAGAATTGCACGCCTCCGCTCGCAAGCAATCTCTTTTTGCGGCATCAGCTGTGATTCCGTTCGCACTCATGGGTTTCGCATTTCACAAGCAAATCAAAGCTCTTTTCGATGTGAGAATTGTAGCATCAGCCCTTATAACGGGAGCCATTGTTATTTTGGTGTCGGAATATCTTATAGGCAAACGAAGGTCCCCTCAAAAAACAACCGACTCACTTTCGCTCAAAGACGCTTTACTCGTAGGCTGCGGCCAGTGCCTTGCGCTATGGCCCGGATTTAGCCGCTCTGCCGCAACTATCATCAGCGGGCGTTTGCGAGGATTTTCTCAAGGAGCGGCAGCAGAAATTTCATTTATTATTGGATTGCCCACACTTGCAGGCGCCGCATCGTACGAAATGTTTGAAAAGGCAAAGCTTCTAAACGCAGAATGGTTTCAATATCTCGCTGTGGGAATTGTTGTAGCTTGGGTGGTTGCTTTTATTTTTGTGAAGGGGTTTATTCTTTTCTTACAAAAGTATTCCATGGCGGTATTTGCATACTATCGTCTTGTTGTTGGCGGACTTTTGCTCATATTTTTTAGATGAATTTCCAAAAACATATTTTCTAAAAGAACTCTCTAAACCATACCTTTTTCAACCATCTTTTCTTTGATTCGCTTTAAAACACGAGCTTCAAGCTGACGCGCACGTTCACGGGTGATGCCAAATTTGTCTCCCACATCCTGCAAAGTAATGGGTTCGTCTGCCATAATTCTGTTCTTAAAAATATACAAATCACGATCGTTTAATTCGCGCTCCACCTCGCCAACACCCTCGCGCAGAATTTTAAGCAACTGCGAACGCTGCACGGCACTTTCGGGATCGTCAAAATGCGAAGTGAGCGTATCCACTTGACGTGTGTCGGAGTCGTCTCCCAGCGGGGTATCTAAGGACAAATCGTTTTTGGTCAGACGCTGCTGCATCTCCACCACATCCGACTCTTTAACGCCAATGTTTTCAGCTAACAAACGGGCATCAAAACGTTGCGTGAGGGCGTACATTTTTTCGGCCTCCGAGCGAAGCCGAAAGAATAACTTTCGTTGAGCATCGGTTGTCCCCATCCGCACAAGACTCTTATTGTCCATTAAGAATTTCAAAATGTAGGCGCGAATCCACCACGCACTGTATGTGGAAAGTTTAACGTTCCGATAGGGATTAAATCTATTCACAGCCTGCACTAAACCTGCATTTCCTTCTTGAATAAGATCTAATATTTGTGAGTAAGCTCGACGATATTCCATGGCTATTTTCACCACCAGCCGCAAATTGGAGGTCACCAATCTGTTTCGAGCTTCCATATCGCCCTGTTCGTAAGCACGAAACGCAAGATCTCGCTCTTCCTGATGAGTCAATAAAGAATATTTACGAATATCGGCCAAATAACGCTGAAGACCCGTGCTTAGAACAAGACCGCGCTCCTCGGGAATTTCGGCAGATTCATCGGGTTCTTCATCCGGAAATGCCGTTCCCGAAACAACCGGAAGCCTTTCGTCGCCTTCACCTTCCTCATCAACATCACCACCAATTTCCGCCCCAACGTCAATGATGATGTCATTTTCGTTTCGCGAAAAATCGTCGTCTTCGTCCTCTTGCTGCTCGTCTTCGTCAACAAGCTCCGCTTCCACCACAACTGGCTTCTGAAATTTTTCTTTCGAAGAAAGCAATTTCCGCGACCGTGCGACTGCAACTTTTTTCACGTTTTCAACACCGCTCTTTTCAAGCTCGTCGGGAGGTGGCATAGTCTTTTTGTTGCGACCCATTTCCCTAACCTCATCAGGAATTCGCATGCACCGTTTTGGCGTCATTTCAAATCCCTATACTCGTCATTGCCGCAAATACCCTAGCACCAACGACGAACTTCGTTCCCTAATTGGCAGCAAAGGACTCTTTCGAGTCACTCAGTCCACATCCGAAATTGCCTCCGTGCTCAAAGAATTCAAAACCCACAAAGTCACCTGCGTGGGAATTGTTGGCGGCGACGGTAGCATCAACCTCGTCCTTGCCGAACTCCTTAAGCTCTATCCCGAAGAGAGTCTACCCAACATCCTTGTTCTTGGTGGCGGAACCGCCAATGTGTTGGCCATCAATCTGGGACTCCCCTCAAAGCCCCTAAAGGTTATGTCGGATTTTCTGAACGTCAACTCCCAAAGTCCTGACGCCCTCAAAATAACCACCATTCCCTCGCTTCGCATTAACAACCGCATCGGTTTTTTGTTCGCAAACGGAATGGCTGCAAAGTTTTTACAACTCTTTTACAAGAAAAAAGGAAGCGTGCGTGACGCCGGAATGCTCCTGGCAAAAACAGCTCTTCATGCTGCCACGCCTAAATTCATTTCCCAAAACAACAAGTCAAAAGCTTCACATGTGATGGACCCTTCGCCCATGTCCATTTCGGGCACCCATGAAATCACAGCGTGGTCCAAAAAACACCCGGATGTCACAACAATCTTCGTATCCACACTAAAAAACATGGCTCTTTCAATTCCTGTCTTTCTAAAACTCGACGGCAATCATGCCGAGTTCTTTGCAACATCCGCTCAAAATAAGCAGCTCACCAGCCATCTCGCTAGAATTGTTCTCCGACGCCCTGTGTCTCACGCAAATGTTGTGCAGTGCCTTGTTATAAAAGTTAAAATAAACACAGTTGCGGGGGAACCTTACACAATTGATGGAGAGTTGTTTGACGCGCCAAAAGAAGGTGTTATCATAGAGGTAGGTCCAAAGTTCCGATTTCTTTCAACCACACGGGAGGCCCGTGACCCAGAGAACAAAGTCCACCATCGAAGAAATTGGCTTGAGCGTTTCGGCGCAGGGCGTGTTCGTGGAAGGCTCGGTTCTTTGTCTCGAAGGGTCGTCTAACGACACCCTAAACTTTATTTCGAGCCCCGTAACACCTTGGCGCAATGGAAAGCTCCCCGGAAGACAAGTTCTTGTCAGCGATGAAGCACACGAACTTCTTGCGACAAAATTCAAAAAAAGTGCGTTTCTTTCCTGCAAGTACAATCACCCCATCAATCTGGGTGCGCTCTCTTTGGAACTTCTTCCCAGTGGCGAAGCACCCGGGTCGAGCTTTCTTCTCATTCGAAAAAATGATCGCAGTCTTTTGTATGTGTCTCATTGGAATCCCGACACACATCCCGCCATTCGCGCGGCAAAAATTCGACCCACAAATCGCATTTTGGTGAACTTAGAAATAGGCAAAAAGCCCAGCACTGGCGGTGCTCACTTGGTGCGTCATGAAATTGATCGCCTCGAACTCGCCCTCAAAACCAGCTATAATGATCAAAAAATTATAGGAATATGCCTAGAGCCTCCACGGGATCTGCATCGTGTGCTTGCAACCATACCATCCGAAACCGTCAATATTTTTGGAGACGAGTCTGTCTTGGAATATGCATCAGCATGTGCGCATTCATTTTCCGAAAGCCACAAACCCTTTCGTGAACGGCTCAAAAAAATAGTACCCCTTTCAGAGCTCAAAAACCAAACAGGCATTGTTCTTATCAGCAAAAATCATCTTCCAAAAAAAATCCCGGACATTCCCTGGATGCTCATCACATCACACAAAGAATCTGAGGCACCTGCTCAGGTGCCAGTTTTAGAACGCTTTTGCATCGCGCATATTCCAGGACCAAGTGATATACTCAAACTGGTTTCGGAAACTGGAGCCAGCGAGGTTGTTCTCGTGAATACCGGTCCCGCAGCTGAAGCGTGTGTCGCTTATCTTAGGCAACATGGGGTTGGCTCTTCGCTGTTGAGTGCACCTCAAACCACTCCGCTTTTTTAGCTGAATTATTCATGCTGGGAACGAAAAAACATATGGAAACAAAAAAACACTCATCCCACGCCAACGAACCCAAACGAAGCTTCACTGTTCGTCAGATGGAAATTGACGATCTGGCAGAGGTCTATAAGCTTGGAGAAATGTCTTTCAAACCCGATCTTTGGCCTATGCTTTATCGCAGCTGGGACGAGTATGAAGTCACAACACTTTTTAACACGGACGGCGACTACTGCTTGGTAGCAGAAAATGACGACGAAACCGGCGACCGCATAGTAGGCTTCGTTCTTGGAACGGTCATTTCAAAACCCGGATCGGCTTGGAGTTACGGATACATTATTTGGCTTTGTGCGCATCCTGGATGGCAACGCGAAGGTGTCGCTTCGGATCTTGTGGACAGTTTGGTTGAAATTATGGTGGAAGAAGACGGCATTCGCATCATGATGGCCGATACAGACCCCGAAAACCAGCGCGCAGTGCGGTTTTTTCAGAAAAAAGGATTTACCGACGAAAAGCCGCACTTGTACTTAAGTACAAATCTTGAACACAATGACCACTACAAGGAACTCATTATCGCTTCCCGCGAGGCGGCTCTTGACGCCGAGTACCTCAAGAGAATACGAAAACTGGCAGAAGATCGTTCTTCCAGCAATCTTGCAAAAAACAAGAAAAAGAAGGCGACAAACTCGCCACAAGCCCGACGCGCTCCAACCAAGAAAAAGGTTGCCAAAAAACGCGACAAATAGGGCCACGGAGCACCAATGACCCTTGGGATTTCTAACTTTGCCTCTCAAAAAACCGCTCTTAATCCGGAACAACTCAGAGCAGCTCAGCACATGGATGGTCCACTTCTCATCTATGCGGGCGCAGGCTCAGGAAAAACACTCACCATTACACACAGTATCGCACACCTTGTTGAAAACATGGTGCCAGCGTCGGCAATTATCGCCGTCACGTTCACAAATAAAGCAGCAAAAGAACTGAAAGAACGTGTTGAAAACCTTGTGGGATGGCGCGCGCGAAACATTGTGGTTTCCACATTTCACTCAGCATGTGTTCGATTTTTAAGGCTTTACGCGAGTGAAATTGGATACAACAACAATTTCAGCATTTACGATGACACCGAAAAAACAGCGGTGCTTAAAGCGGTTCTCAAAGAAGTGGGAGAAGCTGCACGTGTTCTAACACCGGCTATTCTGGAAACAAAAATAGATCGGTTCAAAAATCTTGGACTCACTCCCGAGCAATACAAACAACGCATCATTGCTGAATTTGCCAGCTATTCTAGCGATAATTTCAGGCGGTACGGAGAGTACGAACAACACGAACTCATTCAAAAGTGTTACGAAATCTATCAGCAAAAAATGCGCGCACAAAATGCTATGGATTTTGGAGATCTCATTCTTGAAACCGTGCACCTACTGGAAACAAAACCCCATGTGTTGCGCGAACTTCAGTCGCGATTTACACACTTTCTGGTAGACGAATTTCAAGACACCAATCCCATTCAATTTCGTTTCATCACCTTACTTTCGTCTCACACAAATAATTTGCGCGTCGTGGGTGACGACGACCAAAGCATTTATTCATGGCGCGGCGCGGAACCCGGATTTATTCTGGACTTTCAAAAGCACTTTCCCGATGCTGTTGTTATTAAACTCGAACAAAATTACCGCAGCACGGGCGCTATCATTCAAGCGGCTGCAGCGGTTATTACGCACAACCGAAAACGTGCCCCCAAAACGCTCTGGACAGCCGAACCTTTTGGAGAAACTGTTCACATCAAAGCTACAGCCAATGTGCACGATGAAGCCGATTTTGTATGCGACTCCATTCTCAAAAAACTGGAATCTGGAACAGCCCTTTCGGATATCGCCATCCTATATCGCACCAACGCACAAAGCCGAGTTGTGGAAGACAACCTGCGCCGCCGTTTGCTTCCCTACGTTATTTATGGCTCGGTCCGATTTTACGAACGCGCAGAAATCAAAGTACTGCTTTCATATCTGAAGCTGCTTATCAATCCATCCGACGACGTGGCCTTTAAAAAAGCAATTGGAGTGCCACGACGCGGCTTTGGCGAAAAAGCAATTGATGCTCTCCAACACATTGCCGAAAGCAGCAATATTTCACTTCTACGCGCAGGAATGAGAGTTTCTGCAAACGAAATTCAACTCACGGGAGTGCGAGGAGTTAACGGGCTCAAGGAATTTTCCAATTGTTTTATGGAGTGGCACACGGCTCTCCAAAACGGAACACCGCCATCGTATGTTCTTGATAGCCTTATTTCACGCATAGAATTGCAACGCTTTTTGGCAACAACCTATCCAGAAGATTTCGACGAACGCTGGCTAAACGTTGTCGAACTCAAAAATGCTCTCATCGACTTCGAAGAAAAAGTGAAGGTGCAGGCCTCCAACATTGCTAATGGAGCCATTGCCGACCCTTTTTCCGACGAAATTCCAAGTTCGGAAGCAAATATTGTAGCTGAATTTTTACATCAGGCCATGTTGGTAGTTGAACCAACGTCCCACGATGTCCGTGCCGGCAACGCCAACGCAGTGAGCATGATGACCATTCACTCCGCAAAGGGCCTTGAGTTTAACACCGTCTTTCTATTAGGACTCGAGGAAGGCACCCTGCCCCACATGCGCAGCTTGGAAGACCCTGCCGGCATCGAAGAAGAACGCCGCCTCATGTACGTTGCCATGACCCGCGCACGCCGCAGCCTCACAATTTCAAGGTGTCGCGAGAATATCTACAAACGAGAACGCAACACACCCAGCCGGTTTCTTTCGGAAATCCCCGGGGACTGCCTTGACTCCCAACGCCAACCAAAGCAAACCATTTCCTATGGAATGCCAAGTCGTGAGCTGACCTACGTTCGAGAGGATGACGATTATTATGAATAAAATCTCCATTGCGCCATCCATTGCCGCCGGAAATTTGTTGCGTTTAGAAGATGAAGTCCGGCACCTTGAAGCCGGCGGTGCCGATGCCATTCACTTTGATGTCATGGACGGCCACTTTGTGCCGCTGCTAACCATAGGTGTTCCTTTCCTCGAGGCCATGCGAAAAATCACAAAACTGCCTCTAGACGTGCATATTATGGTGTCAAATCCCGACCACGTTGCTCAACATTATCTTGATGCCGGCGCCGACATCCTTACTTTTCCAATTGAAACCGCAAAACATCCGGATCGTTTGTGCCAACAAATTCGCGATGCTGGGCGCAAAGCAGGAGTGGTTCTAAACCCTTCCACTCATTGGAATTCCATAGAGTTTCTGCTTCCAACACTGAATCAAATCACAATTATGTCCGTCAACCCTGGGTATTCGCGCCAAACACACATCAACGACGTGCACCCCAAAATTAAGGCGCTTGCTGAATTTTGCCAAAAATCTTTTCCCCACATTGAAATTCAAATTGATGGCGGAGTAAACCTAAAAAACATTGGCATTCTCGCACAACTTGGAGCCACAAATTTTGTAACGGGTGGTGCTGTTATGGGTCAGCCCGATTACAAAAAAGCAATTTCGCAGCTGCGTGACGCGGCTTCCAAGGTTCTCGCATGAAAGAACTTGCAGCACCAATCAGGCGGGATCTCGAAATTCTGGAAAAAAAACTTTGCAGTTTTTTGGAAACAGGCGACGAACTTCAAGACAAAATATCGGCACACATTTTTCGGTCCGGCGGCAAACGCGTTCGGCCCGCATTGTTTTTAACCTGTGCAAAAGTTTTGGCCTGGGAAAATGAGAATCGTTTTGCCGTGGCTGCAGCTTTAGAATACATTCACACCGCAAGTTTGCTGCATGACGATGTTATCGACAGTGCAGACAAACGCCGCGGAAAACCCACAGTAAATGCCACGTGGGACAATACAATTGCCGTACTTTCGGGCGACCGCGTTCACGCCACTGCAAGTCGGTTACTCATATGTGCTCGCAGCTTCGAACTTTTTGACAGAGTTTGTGAAGCCGTTCAAAAAATGAGCGAGAGTGAAATTTTTCAACTCACAATTCTCTGGAATGAGACCACAAGTCACAGTGAATACAACCGAGTTGTGAATGGGAAAACAGCCGTTCTTTTTGAAGTCTGTTCTCTTGCTGCAGCTCAAATTCTGAATCTTCCCGAACACGTGATCAAAGAATTTGGATCCTACGGTCGAAACCTCGGGTTTGCTTTTCAAATCATTGACGACTGTCTCGATTTTGATGGTTCCGAAAAAACCGTTGGAAAACCTCTATTGTCCGATCTTTTAGAGGGAAAAATAACGCTACCTCTTATTTGTGCGCTCAAAGAATCAAAAACAAAGAACGGCAAAAACAACTTGGAATCGCTGGTTTCGGAAATTTGCAAAAGCAAATTTGCAAGCGCCGAACAACTCACCCAAGTACAAACACTGGTGCACACCACCGGTGGTCTTGCAAAAGCACGAGAGGCTGCCAAAGACTATGCATTTTCAGCAATCAAAAATATGGAAAATGCCTTGAAAGAAGTCACAATATCAAACTCCGAAGCAGCAAATGCCCTGCTACGGGTTCCACATCTTTTGCTGGAGCGGAATTCCTAAAAATGTCTCACCCAATCATTGACAACTGCACACTAAAAAACGGCCTCCGCATTATTCATGCACAGTCACCCGACTCGCGTGCATTTACTCTCTCTCTTCATATTCAGGCGGGTTCCCGCGACGAAACAGAACAAAACAACGGAATTTTTCATTTCTTGGAACACATGATGTTTCGCGGAACCCGTCGTTTTCCCAACTCGGTGGCTCTTGCTCACGCGCTGGAAACCTTGGGCGGAGAAAACAACGGCTACACCGATTACGAAAGCTCGGCGTTTTGGATAAAAGGAAACGCTTCCAAGCTTGCCGACGGGTTCAGCGTTTTTTCGGAATTCCTATTTCATCCCACGTTTCCAGATATTGATATCGAGCGTCAAATTCTGCTTCAAGAACTTGCCGGCGACTATAACGACGCCGGCGATCTCATTTGCACAACAAGTTTGGGAATGAGGGCTTTATTTCAAAGTCACCCGCTTGGAATGCCCGTTGTGGGAACACGTCAAAACATTCTCGACATTACCGTGGCCGACCTGTTGGCGCAGCGCGATCACTACTACCGCCCAGAATCTTCTATACTTGTTGTTTCTGCGCCATCACCACTCTCACAATATATCAAAACCATAGAATCGTGTTTTGGACACAAATGGAACACGTCATCAACAGCACCACGCCGCTTGGCTGCACCAGAACTGGCCACCGGCAAAACCGTTGCCACAGAAAACCACTCCGATAGCCAACTCGACATCAAACTTATTTTTCCAGCACATGGTGGCTCTTCACAAAAAGTCATTGCTCAAACTTTTTTCCAACGGCTCCTTGACGACGGCATTGCCTCCCGCCTCCCTTCAAACATTCGCGAGCGCGCAGGCCTTGCCTACGATGTGTCTTGCGATACCAGCGTTTTTTCGGACGTTGGAACCTGCTCCATAGATGCATCCATTTCTGAAGACGATCTCAAAAGGTTTTTGCAAATATTGAAACACGAAATTGTTCGTGCCGTTAACGATCTTCCATCGGAATCGGAAATGGAAAGAATTCGCAACCGCTACACTTTCGCAATTGAAACTTTACGCGAAGACACCTCTTCCTATCTCGACTATTTGGTGTGGAACTCGTTTCTATCCTCTCCCCTCACCCCAGAATCGGAACTTGAAATTGCACAAAGTCTTTCCGCCGCCGATATTCGAAGTGCCGCCCAGGATATCTTTGGCTCTCAGCGTCGCGTAGCCGCCCTGGTAGGACCCGAAGCCCGCTCCCACAGCCACGAGCTGTCACATTTCTTGGAAGACCTTGGAAAGACCGTTGCACCATTGAAACGCTTCTGCTAAAAGATGCTGTCTGGATTGGCGACTTGCCAATTTTTCATTAATTGTAGGCACTTGATTCAATCGGAGAACCACATGGGCAAGAAAGATAACCGCCGTACCCCAAAAATGCTTCGCAAAAAGGCGCAAGCCAAGAAAAAGGCTCGTATAGGCGCACGCATTGCTGCTGCAAAAAGCGTTGTAACCAAAAAGAAATAAAATCTGATTTTTCGGAGAGATGGCCGAGTGGCTTAAGGCGGCGGTCTTGAAAACCGTTGTAGGTTTACTCCTACCGGGGGTTCGAATCCCTCTCTCTCCGCCATATTTACGAGAAACCCGCTGTTGAAGAGGGTTTTTTGTTTGGTAATTCGCAAATGCGACCAAATGCGACCAGCCTCTGGTCGCGGCTTCTCTCCGACAGTTTTTCTACGAGCCGATGGCCACGGGTTCGGGCGCGGGCGTTTCAGGCTTGGA
>CAIZES010000428.1 GCA_903932045.1 uncultured Silvanigrella sp.
CAAGATTCCAGGCTTTCCTTGGCTTTCCTTGGTGTTCTCAAGCGTTCTCAAGCGTTCTCAAGCGTTCTCAAGCGTTCTCAAGCGTTCTCAATCTTCGACTTGCAATACAGCAAACCTCCGCAAACGCCAACTTCGAGCAAGCACTCAGCCAATCCCAGAAGCGTCAAAGAGTTACCCTTGCGTCACCCGTACAATTACCCAATACTGATGTCGGTCACATTTTTCGGCACTGTTTTCGCCCACCACCCACGCAAGGAGTTGGCACCATGAGCGTTCCGCATTCTCGCACAGTTGTTGTTGATGCGCTTCGAACACCCTTTGTAAAATCATTCGGATTTTTCGAAAACGAACCAGGTTTAAACCTAAGCGCCCGCCTTGCGTCGGAAATCTTGAATCGAAATCATGTGAAAGCCTCACTCGTTGATCAGGTTATTTGGGGCACAGTTATTTCTGTCCTTCCACATCACAATATTGCACGAGATATAGTTATTTTTTCGGGACTTCCACCAACAATTCCCGCACACACCGTAAGCAAAGCATGCATTTCTGCCCTTGAAGCCGTACAAAGCGCAACCGATGCTATCAACAGCGGCCGATCCCATATTATTCTCACTGGCGGGGTAGAAGTGATGTCGCGCACGCCACTCACCTTCAGCGAGCCTGCACGCAAGTTTTTTGTAAAACTCAACCGATTGCGCACAATGGGCGAAAAACTCGCACTCTTCCGCTTAGAATTCAAACTCTCCATGCTATTTCCAACTGCGCCCGCACTTGCCGAATCCGCAACAGGATTCACAATGGGCGACCACGCCGAAATTATGTCTGTTAAAAATAATATCACGCGCGAAGCTCAAGACGCTTATACTTTTCAATCACACAAACGCGCCGCAGCAGCAATTGCTGCAGGGCACATGGGAAACGAAATTGTTCCATTCTCGGCCCGTGTTGAAAAAAATTCAGTTGCCTGCGTTGATGCGGATAACCTTATTCGCCCCGACGTTACAATGGACGATCTTAAAAAACTCAAACCTGTTTTCGATCGCAAAAGCGGCACACTCACCGCCGGAAACTCCACAGCACTCACCGATGGCGCCTCTGCGGTTTTGCTTGCAAGTGCCGAAGCTGCAGCACAACACAATCTTCCTGTGCTAGGACGAATTGTTCATTCTGTTACGGTAGGTGTCAATCCTAACGATCAACTTTTGATAGGTCCAGCCTACGCAATTCCAGAACTTCTCAAACAAGTTGGCCTAAAAACAAGCGATATTGATGTTTACGAAATTCACGAGGCCTTTGCTGCACAACTTCTTTCTTGCACAAATAAACTAGACATTCCCATGGAACGCATCAATATCGACGGCGGCTCACTCGCATATGGTCACCCGCTTGCAGCAAGCGGCGGGCGTCTTATTGCACGCGGCTTGCGCATTGCAAAACGCTTGGGAGTCAAACGAGTTGTGGTATCGGCCTGTGCCGCAGGCGGCCTTGCCCAAGCCATTCTTCTTGAAACAATTTAAAGGCAGGAGCAAATATGATCGATAATCTTGTTTCAACATCGGGTGATCTGAACTTTTCCGTGCAAGATCAAGTCTGCATTATGTCTATCAATCAAAGCGAAAAAAGTGTAAACTCGCTCACGATCCCTCTTATTGAAGATCTCAAGCAAGCGTTCCAGAAAATTTTGGCAACCAATACATACCAAGGTCTGGTTGTCACATCGGGCAAAAAAAACTGCTTTGCAGCGGGTGCCGACATCGGAATTTTTGAAAGCTGGAAAACCGGTGAACAAGCCACAAATGGCGCGCGCGAGCTTCAACTTGTTTTTGAGTTGCTAGCAAATGCCAAAATTCCCGTTGTAGCCGCTATTCATGGCGCATGTTTAGGTGGAGGGCTAGAGCTTGCATTGGCGTGTCATTATCGTTTGTGCACCAACGACGCGTCAACCAAAATGGGTTTTCCAGAAATCCGTCTTGGACTTCTTCCTGGCGCAGGAGGAACACAACGTACCCCGCGTTTGATTGGTATTCCTGCAGCACTTGATATCATTCTCACAGGAAAACAATTAGATTCAAAAAGAGCCTGCAAAGCCGGACTCATGGACGAAGCCGTACCGGTTAATCAACTCTTGCAACGCTCGGTGGCACTTTGCACAGACAAAACAAAAATGACGGACATTGTTTCGCGCCGTCCCAAAATAGGATGGTTCAAAACAAACTTTCTGTTTCGAGCCCTTGTGGCATCGCAAACTCGAAAGACAATTCTAAAAACATCGGGTGGACACTTTCCCGCGCCACTCAAAGCGCTCGACGCCGTTCTTGCGGCCTTCACAATGTCCAAGGAAGAAGGCTTCATTTACGAAAGAAAACTTTTTGGTGAATGTTTTGCAACCGAATGCTGCAAGTCTTTGATTCATATTTTTAGAATCATGACAGCCGCCAAAAAGAATCCCGGTTCTGCTGCAGACATTCAAAAATCGGAAGCTCTGTGGACCAATGCATTGGAGAGCGGAGATGTGCCCATTGGCATTTTGGGCGCTGGTTTAATGGGAAGTGGAATTGCAACTGTGCTTTCCGAAAAAAAAGTGCGCACGGTTCTGCTCGACAACAACAAGGATGGTTTGGCAAGGGGATCGTCGCGCATTAATGACTATTTTGAAGCCCTCGTTAAAAAACGTCGGTATACAAAACGCGATCGCGATTTAGCGGTGTCGCGCATTGCTCCAACACTTACACCAATCTCACTGGCATCGTCGAATTTTGTGATTGAAGCCGTATTTGAAGACACAAAAATCAAACACGACATGATCAAAAAATGTGAAAAAGAAATTGCAGGCGAATTTGTTTTTGCCACAAACACATCGAGTTTGCCTATTTCGGAAATTGCCAAAGGCGCAAGCAAACCCGAAAATGTTATTGGCATGCACTTTTTTTCGCCCGTCCCAAAAATGCCCTTGGTAGAAATTATCAAAACACCGCAAACACGTCCCGACGTCCTGGCCGCAACTTTTGATGTGGCCCAAAAAATGGGCAAAAGTGTTATTGTGGTTAACGACGGCCCCGGATTTTACACCACACGCGTTCTTGCATTTTTGCTGGGTGAAGCAGTGGCAATGGTATCAGAAGGCACATCTGTTGAAGAAATCGACAACGCTATGAAAAAATTTGGTTGGCCTGTTGGGCCGCTCACACTTGTTGATGAAGTTGGAATTGACGTAGCACTTCACGTTATGGAAACCATGATTTCCGCTTTCCCACAACGCATCAATAAGGTTCCTGGGTTTTGGGAATTTTCAAAACAAAACCGCCTGGGACGCAAAAATGGCCTTGGATTTTACCACTACGCCAACGACAAGCGTTTAAAAGTGGATGCATCTCTTTACGAAGGAATTCGTCAGGGAGCCACTCCCCGCACAAATACCGCAGAAGAAATTGTGGATCGCTGCAACTATGCATTCATAATTGAAACATTAAGATGCTTAAACGAAGGTATTCTTGCCAGTGCCGACGACGCCGATTTGGGTGCCCTTTTTGGATTAGGATTCCCTCCTCATTTGGGCGGCCCCATACACTACGCTCGCACCATTGGACGCGATGCCTTTGCACAAAAAGCTCTCGCGCTAGAACAAAAATACGGCCCACGATTTTCCACAAACGGATTGCTCGTTGGGCTGTAAAACAGGGTCAACCACGGTCCTGCAAAATAAATTACGATAGAGTCTGAATGGCTGCTTGATAGTTCGGTTCCTCGACAATATCCTTCACCAATTCAGCATGAATAACGGCGTTATTCGCATCCAAAACAATAACAGCGCGTGCACACAGGCCAAGCAGTGGGGAATCTACCAATTCCAAACCAAAATCGCGCGCAAATGATGTGCGAAAAGCGGAAAGGGCAAGGGCATTTTCAATACCTTCTGCACCGCAAAAACGAGCTTGAGCAAATGGAAGGTCTTTGGAAATATTCAGCACAACCGTGTTTGGAAGCGATGCCGCATGCTTGTTAAAAGTTCTAACCGAAGTTGCGCATGTCGGCGTGTCAATGCTGGGAAAAACATTGAGCACTTTTCGTTTCCCCGAAAAATCTGCCAACGAAACTTCCTTCAAAGTTTTGTCGACAAGGGTAAAGGATGGTGATTGAGCTCCCTTTGTGGGGAGATTTCCATTTGTGTTAACAGGGTTACCAGCGAGTTTTGTTTGAGCCATAAACAAATCCTTTCATAAAAAAAAGACAGTTTCCCAACAAAGGAAGCGTCCAAGAAAAAGACATCCGATGCGTTGTCATGAGCACCATTCAAAGCATGATACTTCAATAGCTCCAAAAATATAAGTTAAAGTCTTTTGACCTCATGAAATAATCCCTAAAGGAAGCCCCAACGAGGGATCG
>CAIZES010000429.1 GCA_903932045.1 uncultured Silvanigrella sp.
TCCCGTTTGCGGTTCCCGTTTGCTGTTCCCGTTTGCTGTTCCCGTTTGCTGTTCCCGTTTGCTGTTCCCGTTGCTGCCGCTGATTCTGACACCAACACAGAAACTGACTCAGAAACTGATTCTGTTTACCGCCACAGAAATACCTTCAGAGGAGGAACTCACATGAATGTAAAATGGTTCTTCTTCGCTAACACTTATTCATGGAGCAAAACGAAAAATTTCCCACCCCCAAAAAAACATCAGCCACAGACATTCGTTTTTTCTATTGGGAGATCTTTCAGCGTGACGTCGCTGCGCTCAAACAGAAAAAGTGTGGGCAATCCATTGTCGTAACCAAGGCGCCCCATGGCTTTCACAACTTTGCCGCCATCATGCTGCAAAACCTTGCGCGCGAAACACATGTCACTGGATTTTTCTCCGCCCAACAAACCGCGAGGCTTCGGGCTGTGGGCATCGTTCATAGTTAATCCCAAAATGCTGCCTTTAACCAAAACGTAACCAACGTCATAAACTCCACGAGTGTGCAACGATTGTGGCGCGCCGGAAAAGTCGATGAAAACACATTTCCCCATATTCTCCAGCTTCCAAAACTCAAGAGATGAAGCTGCAACGCTTTCCCGATCGGTACAGCGTTTTGTATGAAGCTGCTCCACGTTCTCACGCGGTTGCGATGCAAACTGAGGCGCAACTTCAGTGGGATCGTCACCCACAAAACTCACTCGCGCTGTTTGCGGCAAATGATCGGAAAATCCAATTCCAGTGTGCTCAGAATACACAGCCTGGCACTTTCGATTTGAACTCTTTTTTGTATCACCACAGCCTCGTTCAGCCAACACAACTTTCATCAAATCACGCTTTGCATGAGGAGCCTCTTCCATTCGCAAACGCGATTCTTGCCAGCGCAAAGGAGTGTCATTGGGATTCATAAGAACATCGTGAGCCGCCCCAATTTGTCCCACCACCGAAAATGACTGATCAACATATTGAAAACCGCGAGGGCCAAAAAATTGCTTATCCAAAAGCATCTGACTTAAAGTATGACGTTCGCCCTGAAACTCGTGTTCCCAACGCGCCTCTTTTGGTAATTCGTACCAAAGATTGTAAAAGAGAGATGCATTTTTTTCAGAAACAATTCTGCTCTTGGAATCGGAACTCCCAATTTTTTCAAGCACAGAATCGTTGTACTCAGAATTAAAATCACCCATCACAAAAATTTGGCTTTCGGGTTCCGACTTATGAAGTAATTCAAAATATTTATTCAAGATCTGAGCATTTGCAATACGAACACGTTCAGAAAGATCACACGATTCTTCGCCACTGCATCCCTTTGAACGCCAGTGCGTATTCAAAAAACGAGCTTTAGCAACTCCCAGCGAAAGCTCTACGACCTGAGTATCGCGGGTAGAATGCCGCACCGACTTCCGTTCACGCTCACTAAAACGCGCAAAAGCTTCGTTATTCACATTAAATTCAGCGGAAGGTAACTCCTTCAAGTTATAACGGCTCACAAAACCGGTTGTGATGGTCACCAAATTTTCGGCACCTTGCTTGCCAACAAGAAAGGAACGATATCCCAATTCTTCAAGCGCAGTTCTCAAAGGCGTCCCCGGCGCAAAAACCTCACTAGCCCCTCCTGCAAATTCAATTTCTTGAAGAGCAACCACGTCCGGCAAGCCCCCCAGACGCAAGGCATGTGACACAGACTCTGCTTTTGCCTTTTGAATACGAGGTTCATACCAATTGGAAAACTCGAAAGAAAATTCGTCGTAACCGTATGTACGTTCCCGTCCGGTATTTTGCGAGTTACCATCCCACAAATTAAGAGGGTTCAAATTCATGGCAACAATATCAAAGAAAAACTCCAAAGAAACAGGCTTCGAATCTTTCCCACCCAACTGAAAATTTGCAGCTGCCGCAACTTTGGTTGTTCCATTATTAAGCTTGCTGCGCGCCAAAGGAGACGTCATAACAAAAACGCGTCCATCCAACTCAACTTTGCCATCCTTGGAAAATAACAAATCCAAAAACTCCACTTTGGTCATTTTCTGCTTGTAAGATGTCTTCATTTCGCCCCGATCGGAAATCACCTTCAACAAAAGCGCCCCACCACCAACATCTTCCCAACTCACCAATACAGCCAAAATTCCTGCCTCTGAAACCTCACGGGTGCGCAAATGCAACGGGCCTGCTGCAACAACTGATTCCATTTCAGAACGCAACTGCGCACCCAAACTTCGTGAAGGCTCTGGCGTTGCGGCACACAAAAGAAGCGAAAATAACAATCCAAGAAATTTCATCCAGAGAGCCCCCCTAATTTAAAAAAAATGCGCGAAAGCCAAAGCTCCGAAGACGGATGCATCGCTGTCGCATTCTTCCATTCCACCAAATCGTTTACAACATATCTGGCAACAATAGGATTATCAGAAAACATTTCCGCAACCAAAGCCGCAAGTCCATCCTGCAAAACAGACGCATCATATTTTTTTCCAATTGCCAAAGCAAAATCCAAACAACCAGACACACTTCGCGCAGAAACTTTGGCAGGAGGTTTTTCCCAAAAAGATGCTGTTACAACCGGAGCAGCTGCGCGCACCACTCCAAAACGCTCGCGCAAGGCTGCCCAATCTTCGGGCTCAAAAAGTTGAGACGCATGTTTGGATGGTGCCACTTCTTCACAAAACGGAACTTTTTGGCACCGACTCGAAATAGTGGGCAGCACCCCTGAAACACTCCGCGCTGTAAACAAAAACAAGGCCTGAATATTGGGTTCTTCAAGGGTTTTGAGTAAAGAATTCGCTGCATTTGGATTCAATCGCTCTGCTCTATCAATAAAAAACAATCGCCGTCGCGAAAGATTAGGCGGATAAAAAGCCACTTTCCGCAGCGTCGATAATTCCTCCAAGCGCAGCTGGTTGCGTTCTCTATCCACAACAACCAAGTCGGGATGACGCGCAATTTCTTCCCAAAATTGTTCGGGATCGCAATCCGGAAGTTGAATTCCGCAGTACGTAAGAGCAATGCCGCGAAACGCTTTTTCGCTCAAACCCTCTTCGCCAAATCTGCGATTCACAAGCAGCAGTGCATGATGCCTAAATTGGGAAGCCTGAGCCAGAAATGACGGCAAATTGAGAGTCATAATGATATTCCAAAATTTTGTGACACAATCAAACGAACGCGATCTTGAATTTCGGCCACGGTTCCCGAAGCATCAACAAAAACGCGCAAAGGAACCTTACCTCGAAACCAGGGAGTTTGTTCGCGCAACAAACGTAAAAAACCCTCGGAAATCACATCATGAACGGCCTCATTTTCGGAATCCAAACGGTCGGCGGCCGCATTTCCCCGACTCGTAACTCGTTTTCGAGCTTCATCACGAGAAACATGCAGGACCAATGTGAGATCGGGAAAAACCTTTCCCAGTGCAATTTCGGCCACCGTGTCGATATCACTTTTTGCAACACCGGCCCGAATGCCCTGGTAGACATAGGAACTATCCAAAAAACGATCGCACAAAACCCAACTGCCAGAGTTCAGCGATGGCTCAATATTCTTTCGCACATGCTGGGCTCGCGCAGCCATCACAAGCAAAAGCTCTGTTTGAGGCGTTGGAATGTCGCCATGGGCAGGCACCGCCTTAAAAAGGGCTCGCACTTCTTCGGCCAAGGGCGTGCCACCAGGTTCACGAGTGCGAACGCATTGTACATTTTTTGACCCCAACCATTCGCCCAATAACCGCATCTGCGTGGACTTTCCGGTTCCCTCACCACCCTCAAAAACAATAAATGCCATTTTTGTGACTTTCGCACTGCGTAGTTTTTGCCGTTCTATCGCCCCAAAGACCCACTCGGTATAGAATATTTTTAGACGATTAGTGGATATTCTGCAAACGGAGGGGCTCATGGGCAATTCTCTTCACGACGGCATCGACATGCTCACATTGTACGCATATTCGGACGAAGGTGAGGCCGAAGGACGGGCATCATGGAGAGGCTTTTTGAGTTTTGTTGTTTCCCACATTCTTGAACTCGACACAGAAACCACCGATGAACTCATTGCTGCATCCATACTTTCATCGCCCGAGGAAATTGACGCCCCACACACTTCACCAACTGTGCGTGCAATACATGTGATGTCTGCCGAACTTTCCGCGTCCCTTGGAATGCCACAAGAATTTGGTTTTGCTGCCTTGCTCGATTTTCATCCACCCACTCGGTTGACATCCATGGGCAAAAAACAAGAACGCATGGGCGAAAACGAGCTCGTTGCACTTTGGCTAAAAACATTTCAAGAGCGCCAAACCGATTCCAATTTCCAACAACTTTCCAGCAGCTGGAAAGACATGCTCGAAGACACTTTAACTCAAGAATTGGAATCGGAAGACGACGTCATTCCCATGGACTTTGACAGTTCCATGGAAGACGAAAATGACGACATAAATTACGAAACCGATAAAATTCGCAAGGTAAACTAATTTGGGACGATGCGTTGCCCCAGGCTCTCTAACGTGCTTTGATAGATGTCATTTCGGAGCTCATCAATACTTTCGAAAGTAAGCCACGCAATTGTTTCGCGGTAGCATCTTCTTCAAGCATTTCTCGAAGCAAAAGCTTAAATGGCTTTTTGCGTTCCATATAAATAAGCTCAGGTTTCCCTTTTATTCCAGCCAAACCAGCAACTGCGTTTAAGGCGTCTTCCTTTGAGCCTAAGGCATCAACCAAATGAGTTGCGGCAGCCTCGCCACCCAAAACAACCCTGCCATCGGCCATGTGCGCAACGGTTTCTGGAGTGATTTTTCTTGTTGCAACAACATCATTCACAAACTGTTTTCGGGTATCATCAATAAGCTGCTGCATGTACTGTTTGTCACTCTCGGTCCACTCGCGTGTTGGCGAACCCGCATCTTTAAGCAAACCTGTTTTGAGTGTTACTGGTTTGATTTTTGCCCATTTCAGCAACTCAGCCGTTTCCACGGACGACAAAATAACCCCAATAGAACCCACCATGGAACCGCGGTTTGCAACTATTTTACTTGCCGACGCAACAGAATAGTATGCTCCACTTGCAGCCATTTCACGAACATAAGCAACCACAGGAAGTGTTTGGCGCGTGCGCGCAACAACATCATAAATTTCCTGGCTTGCAACCACCGAACCGCCAGGGCTGTTCACATCCAACAGAACGCCGCCGACCTGCTTGTCTTCCGATGCATCCTGAATCATTTCCAAAATTTCATCTGCCATTTCAGAGGTGACTTCGCCATGAAGACGAATTGCAGCCACAACCTTTTCAGAGCCGTGCGATTTGTGCGCAGAAACGGAATCTGTACCACTTTTGTTTAACGCCGATACCAGCATTACAGTGACCGCTACAAAAAGCGCAACCGCGAGAAGGGCTAACGCCCCAAACGCGGCCAACACGAGGGTCACAAAATGTGGCTGACGGCGATTTCCTTCGTCAGCTGCCATTGTATATTACTCCGACTTTTTGTCGTCGCCCTTTGCTTTAGCGCGAGCAAAAGCTTCGGCAAGACCAGTTGTTTGCGCTTGCTGAGCAATAGAAGCTTGAATGGTGCGATTGTGTGTGTCGTCCAAACCACGGGCTGCAGCCTTCTGGGAAAGCTCAAAGCGACGTTCGGTGGGATCAACGCGCAAAACAACGAATTCAATTTCCGCTTCAACAGCAGGAGGATTTCCTTCGAATTCGGAAATGTGCACAAGGCCTTCTACACCAGGATTGATCTCCACGAATGCACCGTAATCGGTGATGCGTGTTACGCGGCCCTTAGCGCGCGCACCGGGAGCAAAAGTCTTGGCAGCGACTTCATAAGGATCGTCGTGAAGTTGCTTGATACCAAGAGAAAAGCGCATGTTTTCAACGTCAATTTGAAGAACCTTCGCTTCAACTTCGTCGCCCTTCTTGAACACGTCTTGAGGATGCTTCACACGCTCAGTCCAAGAAATATCGGACACGTGAATGAGGCCGTCAACGCCGTCTTCAATACCCACAAACACGCCGAAATCGGTGATGTTGCGAATTTTGCCACGAATAACGTCGCCAACTTGGTACTTCTGAGTGACCATTTCCCAAGGATTAGGTTCAGTTTGCTTCATGCCAAGCGAAATGCGGCGGTTTTCCATGTCAACAGACAGAACAACCACTTCAACTTCGGTGCCTACAGAAACAACCTTGGAAGGATGCTTAATGCGGCGGTTCCAAGTCATTTCGGTAACGTGAATGAGGCCTTCAACGCCGGGCTCGAGTTCAACAAATGCTCCGTAATCGGTAATGCTCACAACCTTGCCGCGCATGCGCATGTTGGGAGTATAACGTTGAGCAGCTGCTGCCCAAGGATCCATTTGAAGCTGCTTGAGACCCAACGAAACACGCTGAGAACCCATGTCGTACGACAGAACCTTCACTTGGATTTCTTCGCCCATGGTGAGAAGTTCGGACGGACTGTTCAAGCGGCCCCATGACATATCGGTAATGTGCAACAAGCCGTCGATGCCACCGAGATCGATAAATGCACCGTATTCAGTGAGGTTCTTAACGATACCGGTAACGGTAAGTCCGGGTTCGAGAGTTTTGAGAGTTTCGCTACGGAGACGCTCACGATCTTGTTCCAAAAGAACACGGCGAGAAAGAACAATGTTGCCGCGTTTTTTGTTGAACTTGATAATTTTGAATTGCATGCTCTGGCCAAGGAGCTTCTCGAGATTGCGAACGGGGCGGAGATCGACCTGCGAACCGGGAAGGAATGCCTTCACGCCGATATCCACAGAAAGACCACCCTTTACCCGACCAATAATGCGACCTTCCACGAGTTCTTCTTTTTCGAAGGCTTCGGAAATGCGGTCCCATGCTTTCAGCATGTCGGCTTTGTCTTTGGACAAAATGAGTTCGCCTTCGTCGTTTTCGAAGACTTCAACAAACACGTCAACTTCGTCGCCAACTTTGAGCGTAAAGAGACCTTCGCGAGTCACGAATTCTGACTTGTTCACTTCGCCAGAAGACTTGTGACCGATGTCCACAACAACCACGTCGTCGCGCACTTCAAGAACGCGGCCTTTAGCAACTTGACCTTCGCGGATTGCGCTGGCACCAGAAGTTTCGGAAGCCGAAAACAAAGATGCAAATTCGTCGACACGTTCGCCACCCGAAGCGAAATCGACGTCTTCGTCGCACCACTCCAAGCTCTCATACCGACCTTTTTTCTTCGAGACATCAGACGAAACATTAACCATAAAAAGAAAACCCCTTGGTATGTAGACCCTGTTTTCGCCGCAGCGAAACCTCAATGATATCCCGCCTACGCTAAGGACTCCCGAGGGTATAACAAGACTACAGACTGCGGCGTGTACCACAGTCTGCCAGGAGTTGTATAGTTGTATAGTGAATTTTTTTAGCTTTTACGGGAACGAGCCTTAGCAAAGGCTGCGGCCATTGAATTATCATCAAA
>CAIZES010000430.1 GCA_903932045.1 uncultured Silvanigrella sp.
AGAGTGCTGTTGTTCGCTCGCACGGCTGCCGAAGGCACCACAATGCGCTACCGCGCCCACGTAAACAGCAGTCGGCAGAACGCTCGCGAAAACGCACCCTGGCCGCAGCCTCAGCAGCAATGTTCAATTTGAATTGGGAAAGCGCTTTACGCAAATCAGGGTTGCACCTTGGGAAACCGCTGCGGCCTTCGCGCAACATGCACACCGCCCCATCCGTTCATGGCAAGCACTCTTCGACGATATTTTTAAAGTTCCGACACCCAAAATCGCGACGACTGATAACTTCCATTTTGTTGTAAAACCCTTCAGGGATGCCGTTGCTGCAAGAGGTATGCCACATGCGCTCTATTTCTACTTGACAGTCCAGCAGGGTGTTTGTGAGCGTTTTGAGGCTTTCAAAACTGCAGTTTTTAAGTTCATTTGTAAGCCCGATAAGAGCCTTCGCATTCTTCATGAGTTGGAATCCGTGTTGGTCTTTTTTGAGCAGAAGCGTACACACCTCGTTTCTTTTTTCATACGTCGCGCGAACTGCTGGGTTACCGTCGGGGTATCTTTGAAGCTTGACGGTTTCAAAGGGATCCAAGTTTTGTGGGTGCATGCGAAACAGTTTTCCAAGCCCGCGCTTCCATTTGGTTTGCGGATCCAACTGCTGCTACGCTTGTTGAACATCATAAGGGAACATCCCAATTAGGGTGATTATCGTTTAGCACCAACAATCTTACCGCATTAGGCCCTCATGCCCCTGTTAATCGTGTAGATCCCTCAGTAGGGAGCTTTAAAAAGAAGCTTATTCTCTTGTGCAATATCATACGCAAGCGAACCTACTTCTGTGTTATTAAGTTCAGCGTTTTTTCGGATCCGGCGCATCATATCGCGGCGGGCTGTCTTGGGTTCAGCCATGAGCTCTAACGATTTTCCTAATGCAATATCCTGGGCGCTGAGCGTCGTTTTGCGCTCTGGTTGCGCTCTGGTTGCGCTCTGGTTGCGCTTGCTGGTGTTGCTTTCGTGCCAGTTGCTGGCGGAGTTTTGTGGCTTCTCGACGCTGTTGGGCTGCCTTTTCTTGCCGTTTTTTTGCTTGGTGCTTCCGTTGGTTCGTCATGTTTTGGTACCTCCTAATTTCAGGTGTGGCTGTTCTTGGCCGGCCGGGCCGGCGACGTTGCGATTCCGTTGCATTGCTTTGCCCACCGCATTCGGGGGTGGCGCCCGTGCCATTTGAGTTCGAGGTTGGTTGCTTGGCTTCCATGTGTTGCCCTCCTTCTGTTGATTTGTCTCAACATAGAAGTCGGAACTTTGTCGTCGATTTTTTGGGATCGGGATGCGGTCGGACGTATAACCGAAAACTCCATGAAATGTAGATTTATGAAGGGTAACTCGATCATTGATGATAACTCTTGATCGCGGCGTTTGACGTAACCACATGATCTTTGTGGAGAAAGTGGCCTTCTTGAGATGTATGGGGAGGTTGAGAAGTAGCGAGGTGAGTGGTTGCTCTCGCTGACAGAGCACCAGTGGTTTTGGACCTCTACACAAAGCGATGATCGGCTCGGATGCTACTGGCTCGCCCACTGAACCAGCGGAGCTATCGTGCCGGGGGGGATTCTCACGATTGCGTACATAATTAGTGAAACAGCACCTCTTGTGAGCGCATTAGGCTTTTCTTATAAGCTCTAGTACTGCATCTGCAGATGTAATGGGTTCTTTTGGAATCACTTTGTCTACAGATGAGCTTAGGTTGAGGCTTGCTTTTGATGCGTTTGTGGAGAGTAAAACTGTGGTATTCGGTGATTTTTTTTTAAGCTCGTCCGCAAATGATACGCCGTCAAACACTGATGTTTTGTCGAAATAAAAGTCTGTGATGACGGATGTTAGTGAAGGCAATAAACTTTTGTTAGCGGCAGCTTTTTCAAAAAACTGTTCAGGAGAATCGAAGCAAAGTAGTTTGCCACCGCTGAAGGCCATCTCCCAAGCCATTTGAACCAAGGGGTCGTCATCAACAAGGGCAATGGCGATTTCTGGAATTGTTGGTGTCGCAGTTTCTAGGTTTGTGTCTGTATTTTTTTGTTCGCCAAGCTTTTCTGCTGCTTGAATAAGTAACTTTAATAAATGCGAGCGCGCCATTGGCTTAGGCAGAAAGACGTCAGCACCGCATTCCATTGCTTTTTTGTTGTCGCCAAGCAGAACGCGGTTTGTATGGATGCAGGCCAGTGCGGCGAATTGGTTCTTCCGAAGGTCAGAGAGAAGTTGAAACCCGTTTGTCGAAGTGGAGCCGAGGTCTACGTCGAAGATGGCAAGGTCGGTTGATGTGGCGGCTTTAATGGCGGCACTGGCTTCATAACTGTTTTTTGCCGTAGAGATGTTCAGAATAGACGTTATTTCGGCATTCTCTTTTAGATGTTCCACCATAGCATTGCGGTATAGGGCTTCGTCGTCAACAATCAAAACCTGAAGTTTACGGCCGACTATCCTGAGCTTCTCTATGGCTGTTGCCTCGAGTAGGGCCTCGTCTACTGGTTTGCTGTAGGCGGGCTCGGATGTGGTTATCAAATCGCGCGAGTTACTCGGAAACTGGTGGGTTTGATTTGCCGGTTGAGAGTTGGTTGGAAGAGTAAAGTGAAACTCTACGCCAATATCTGCGCTCGATTTACAGTAAATTTCCCCTTCGTGCGCAGAGACAATCTTTTTGGCAATAGCGAGACCTAAGCCGGTGCCGCCCTTTTTGTCTTTGGTAAAAAAGGCGTCGAAAAGTTTGGGAAGATCTTCTGCTGGAATTGCGGGGCCGTTGTTCCCAATTACAAAGTGAGTGAAGAGTTTTCCGTGAGAGTTTATTGTGCTTGATGTTCGAATCCAGAGTTTTCCTTTTTGATTCACGGCTTGAATCGCGTTGCCAATAATGTTCAAGAATATTCGCATCGCCTTGTGAGTGTCGATGCTTAGTTCGTGCTCATGATTAAAGGAGATATCCAATTCTACATCAGCTTTGTTGTGAATGCGAAAAGTGTCGGCAAGCGCGGTGTGTACAAGGGTGTCGGCTTGCACTGGCTCGGGAGTGATTTCGCTTTTGCTCCCAATCCCCATCACATCCTGTATCAGGCCGTCAACTGAGGCCATGGCGCGCTGAACGTCATTGGTTGCCACTTTTAGAATCTTCTTTACTTCTTCAGGCGTGCGCGCCTTGTTCAATAAATCGAGAGTCATTCGCAGCATCGAAAACGGTTTGGTAGGTAAGTGTGTGGCCTTGCGGCCACACACTTCCATAAGAACCGTGCGTGAAAGTTTCCCTTCACACGGCTCAAGCCTCTCTAAGGTCGCAGTGGCGACCCGGTTTATTTCTCCTCTTAGGCTAGAACATTTCAAGGATGCATTTCTCCATAAATTGTCTTTTTCCTTCATAGCTTTTGTGTCGATTACGCTTCTCAAAGTACTCCCTGAACTCTGATTTGAATGGATGTGCATCTTTGCGGATTTTGATGTGTCGCCGGATCTTGGTGTCTGACATAGAGACTAAATCATAATTATCAATTCCCTGCAGTTTGGTTTGCTTGAGTGTTGAAAACTGCCACATTTTAAATCCCCTGTTACGGAAATATTTTTTCCGAAGCCAGGTTGCGGATTTCTTTGGATGACGTCTTTACACCAGCCCCATACTGCCGAGAATATTTGACAGTCTATGTATGAATAAATATTGTTTGATGGAGTTGGCGAAGAATAATGAGGTGAGGAGAACGATTGAAAGTTTCTGGGCGCAAGCTTTCAGGGATCGCTTTAACGGCGACAAAGAATGGGCTGCATATCGCAATGTTTGACCACAGTAGCAAAAAAATCTAACTAAGTTTCATCACAGCTCTCCAAATCAATAACTCTTAGGCCCAATAGCTGAAAACCATTTTGATGTTCTATGAAATCGATTGACTTGCGATTATCCACGTGTGTTGACCAGTGTATTACTCTGTTTTCTGATCGTTTTTTTATCCATGACATCAAAGACAAGTGAATTGTCCGTCGTTCGGATATTTCGCGACCCGAATCGACGTAGTAGGTGACAAATGCCGTGGGCGTTTTCATGAATTCCGAATCCCGAATTGTTGCGAATCCATTCACGGCAGAATTTTCGTCTCGAACAACAGCAAATTCTTGAGTATGAACCTGATTTAGAAAACCTGTACCCATAGCTTGTAGGAAGCTCAACTGTTTGCCAGCGAATTTTGATTCGGTTGGTCTGAGGATGTGTGACTCAATGAGTTTAAGAATTTCTGCATCTGCCTGCGAACTGAAATGTGGTTCTACGCTTTCACGTGCGACAGTATTTTGTATCGGGTCAACCCTTTTCGCAAAATATTGTCTGAATGCAAAATAGGCAGGCTTGTGAGAAAAATGGGCTATCAATGTTTCGATGCATGCCGCATATCCGACCATCAATAGACCGCTGCGGCCATTCTTTTTAAGTTCGTATTCTAGGTTACTCAAAATCGTTTTGTTTATTATCTTTAGCGCAATTCCTGCGGGCTTTCCGTCCAGAATAATTCTAGCGGCATCAGTTGTCAGTACGTCGTTAGCGCTAGCCACAAGGAAGTCGTTCAACGGGCGAGAAATCGAAACATCAAAACTCATTGAATTTTACTCCACGATATTGTCTGCAAATTGTGCACCTATCCGAGTATGGGACAGCATTTAATCCAAGTTTCGTGGCCGCTTGCTCCACTGTCAAGGAAGAAATCGCAATAAACTCTGGAGAGTTTTCCAATTCCAAAGAGTTTTGAAAAACACACTGCTGAAAACGCGAATTCATGAAATCTGGACACCATGTTACACCTCGACTCGGAATGTACACTCTCTTGGTGAAACAATCACAAAGAAACTCAGTCGGCGATAAGGTTCTTGAGAGTTGGCATAGTTTTTCGGGAAGCTTTGTTGCATTTCCTGAATGCCGCAGTGTGTGAATTATGTACGGGATACCTTCGGTCTGGAAAAACGCTATTCGCTCAAAGTCGTTGGGCGTGGCTACACAAATCGCTGTTTGTAAGCTGATTCCTCGTTCTTTCGCGGTTTGGAAAACCGAAAGTAAGCCGATTTGGGAAAGGCCGCCATGATGAAATGAATCGAAACTAATTTCCGCGTTTCCTGCGCTTTCTAGGATCTTCCATGATTCGTGATTCGTGATTCGTGTTTGTTAAGAATGCACCATTGGTTAAGACCTCAATTTTTAGCGCTGAAATAGGGAATGACTGGCGGACGATTTCTATAAGGCGCTTTGCATTCGAAAGATAGAGAAGGGGCTCACCGCCGGTTAGGATGAGTTTTGTGAACTTTCCGGTGTTGAGCTCGCGGAGAATATAAAAAAACTCGGCTTCTGTGAGTCCCGGGAGATGGCCTCGATTTGCGAAAACCATGCAATGGGCGCAGCGCAGCTGACAATCCCATCCAAGAATGACCGCAAGTGTTTTGCCAGCAAATTCGTTTTGCATGTAGCTAGTTGTTTCTAGCTACTACATGTAGCATTTGTCTTGGGATTCAGGGAGTGTAGATCTCTTGCTAAGAACTGACACGGTGTTTTCAACGGTAGCTTTTTCTTCTGTAGAAAGGGATTTGTACCAAGCTTCGGCGCCAGCGGTTGAAGAAAACAGTCCTAATGCTACAAGATTTGCAATTACCGTGTGCATGATTGAACCTCCAAAAATTTAAAAAAGACGGGCAGCTATGAAACCTTGGAAAATCTTGTCAAAGTTGTCAATTGATTTTTTTAAACGATACATGTTTGCAAATAGGCGTGTATAATCTTGCAGAAAGCGCCTGCGGCTGTGCAATTTAAATGGGATTGATTTGGGGTTGTGAGTCAAGATCTTTGACGCTAGCTGCACGAGGAATGGTAACTGTGCCCCGAAGCGCGGAATAATCGTTGCCAGCATTGTGGCGCAAAACCCAAGAGTACCGCTGTCTAAAGTTTGTGCGTTGTAGACACGGTGGATGCACTGCTTGGAAAACAAAATTGCGTCAATTTTGATCTTTGCGTCGTTGACAACCCACCTCGCATTCTCTACTGTTTGCAAAACGAACTTTCAATGTTCAAATTGCAAGGATTGGGTTTAAATGTTTAAAAATAGGCGGTTATCGATTCATCTTCAAGATGCAGTAGCTCGTTTTCCCATTCTTGTGGTTACAGGTCCGAGGCAATCGGGCAAGACGACGCTCTTGCGTACGCTGTTTTCTGAGTACCGGTATGTCTCACTTGAAGACCCAGATGTCCGGCGGTTTGCGCTCGAAGATCCTCGTGGATTTATCGCTACGCATGGCGCCCATGTTATTTTTGATGAAATTCAACGCACTCCAGATCTGTTTTCGTATCTTCAATCTAAAGTTGATGAACCGGAGAATTCTGCGAGGTATATTCTCACGGGGTCAAACAATTTTCTTATGATGGAAAATGTGAGTCAGTCGTTGGCAGGCCGAGCCGGAATTTTTCATCTTCTTCCGTTTGAGCAGTCTGAGCTTATCGAGAATTGGCAGTCGGTTTGCGGAATACCTTTGGGGCAAACAGCAGCTCGGCAACCATCTTCAGATGCACCATGGGAACGTATTTGGACTGGATTTTATCCACGCATTCACGCCGATGCTATTCCACCTCACACGTGGCTGCAAAGCTACTATCAAACATATTTGGAACGCGATGTTCGTAACCTGCTTCAAGTTGGTGATATCGATTCTTTTTCGAGATTTGTGCGTTTGGTTGCCGGAAGGACTGGACAACTCGTGGATCTCGCGAGCCTTGGTTCCGATGCAGGAGTTTCGCACACAACGGCTAAGCGTTGGCTATCGGTTCTTAACACAAGTTTTGTAACGTTCACATTGAAGCCCCATTTTAGAAACTTTAACAAGAGACTCGTGAAGAGTCCGAAGATATATTTTTATGATTCTGGTCTGCTGTGTTTTTTGCTAGGTATTCGAAGCGTTGAACAGGTAGTGATTCATCCACTGCGAGGTCTGATTTTTGAGTCGTTTGTTATTTCTGAATTTATGAAACATTATCATCATTCAGGCCTTGTTCCGCCATTATATTTTTGGCGAGATTCTTCTGGTCACGAGATTGATCTTATTGTTGAAGAGGCAGGCAAGCTTTGGGCATATGAGATAAAGTCTGGCCAAACTATTGCGTCAGACTATTTTGATGGGCTTAAATATTGGCGCGAGTTGTCGGGTGAGAATGTGAATACATCGCTTATTTATGCTGGAGATCGGGCCGAAAATCGCACAGTTGCTGAGATCTACTCTTGCAGCCAGCTTTGACTACTGTAAATGTTTTGCCTCTGAAGATTAATCGCCGCAACATTTCCTACCCAAGCGCAACATCCAATGCCCCTAAAATTCGTTCAAGCATTGCCGGTGTAGGTGTTACACGCCCGTGTTCAATGTCGCATATATACCCGCGCGAAATCTTTTTGCACTTGCGAGCGAGATGCTCGTACGTAAGCTTTTGTGCTTTTCGATGTTCGCGAATGAGCGCCGCAAAAAACATCGCGGTTTCAACGTCCAAAATTACTTCGCCGGTTTGGATGTTGTAGGAACGAGCGTTCACTTTAATTTCTCGGGGCATCAAGAATTTCAGGTGGCTCCGGAAGCTCCCTTCGGTAATTCTTTGAAAGCCGCGCTCGTACTTGCTTTCTATTGCCTGCCAACCAAATAACGGAACCGACAATTCCACCCTTCCTTGCGCGTTTTCTCGCGCGAATCCACGTACCAACATGTTCGACAATCTCATAATTTGTTAGTAATTACAACATCTTCCCAGATTTCGGACTAAAAAAACAAGGACACGGCTTTTCGAGCGGTACCCGCGAGGGGCAAGCGGTCGAATTCTCTCTTTATCACGCGAATTTGACCTCAATTTTTTCGTGTGCTAGTTGGGTAAGTGGTAGCGCGTCTGTTTTGGGAGCAGAAGGTCAAGAGTTCGAATCTCTTATTCCCGATTTTTTGGTTCTACACGATTAACGGGGGAAGCCCATGAGCAAGACGCTCGGTGCCTTCCCTCTTTAGCATTTTGTCATTCACAGTTTCAAGTTCGGTTCTAGGGTACGCCCTGCGCTACGCCCTGCGCTACGCCCTGCGGTACGCCCTGCGATACGCACGTGCACGCATTCTGAATGTGTGATTTTTGATTTTCACATTATCTGCACAAGGCTCGCGGCCCAGAGTGCTGTTGTTCGCTCGCACGGCTGCCGAAGGCACCACAATGCGCTACCGCGCCCACGTAAACAGCAGTCGGCAGAACGCTCGCGAAAACGCACCCTGGCCGCAGCCTCAGCAGCAATGTTCAATTTGAAT
>CAIZES010000431.1 GCA_903932045.1 uncultured Silvanigrella sp.
AGAAAATTCTATTCCGTATGAATCCTTAAAAAGTTTTGTCCACTCGGGAGACTTTTGGAATTCCTTCCAAAACTTTTGCGCCCTTCAAAACACCTAGCCATGTCGGTCCGAAGAGAAAAAAAATCCCGCCGACAAACATCTGAGAGTTTGGTTAGCATAAACTCAAAAAAATTGTGTTTGAAAAATATTCGCAAGAAATCAGTAGAGAGTCAGCGCAACGCCTCCAATATCGAGAATTCCCGCAATACGGACCCGACAAGACAACTCTCGCAGTTCTGATACATTTTCAATAACGGTTTTGCACGAAAACGTGCGAAAGGAACGATCTTTATCCAGTCCGACAACTTCTCCAATTCGAATAGTATCAAGCACTCTGACACCATTTTCTGTCCAAACATGCTCTAAATTTGATTGAAGGGAATGCGGGGCAACTATGGGTGTCCAACAACAAATTCGTTTTCCCAACCGAAGGTTTTCCTGAAGCACAGATCTTTGAAGCGAATCCGAAATAGGACTCACAAGGTTTCGTTTTTCAACTTCGAAACCAAAAGAGGCTTGATTGGAAACCCAAACCGACAACAACGGAAATCCTTTTCCTCCCGACAAAAAAGAAAGGAACAAGACAACCCAAAATCCAACGGGAAAAGGCAAAGAAAAGCGGTGCAGCGAAAACGTTTGCAAGAATCCATGACATCGCACTTCACGCCACGGAACAGCTGCAACAATTCCAATCGCAACAGCAAAAAAACTTACGAAAGGCGCAACGGCCGGCAACAAGATTGCAAACGAAAATGAGGTTGCCAGAACCAAGGAAAAACTTCTGACAAAACCTTGATATGCAGGGAACCGAATCAATTTTTCCCACCAGGGATCCCACAACGTTGAAAATGCAGTTGCAACCGCAACACAAAAAATCAACCACGATTTGGACCAAAATAAAAACGGAATCGAAAAGAAAAAAACATATTGCACCTGAAATTGTGCAACTGCTAGCGCAAGCCATTCTACCATTTTTCTGCGTTTCGCCAAATATTTGTACAGACCCTGCAGTTCTCGTTGACGCAAAGTTGTTCGTTCTAAAAAATCGATCCACAAAGAAAACACAAACAAAACGAACCAAACGCCACCAGCAAAAACCAATAGACGCCAACCATGAGAAAAGTCGCGCGCGATGCGAATTCCAGAAAAGACAGCCCATAAAAAGGAAACAACGGGCAAAACAGGCTTCAAACGACGCAGCGCCGATGTCGAGATATCAAACCTCATTCATGTTCCTCAACGCTAACTCGCACTCTGTAAAATCGGATGGCAACGGCGCTACCCACTGAAAATTGCCAACTCCAGGAATTTGCAACTGAAGCCGACTGGCATGAAGCATTTGCCGAAGCGCCATTTGAGCCGCAGAATGACCCATGATGTTGTTTGAATATGTTTTATCACCCAATATTGGGCATCCGATAGCCATAAGATGCACACGAATTTGATGGGTTCTTCCCGTTGCAGGAAAACACGTTATGGCAGACGCTTGAATTTTTCGAAAAACCTCCCGCACGCGGTAGTCAGTTTCCGCCAACTTCGCGTCCGCAGGACGCCGCGCGCCAAAGACCGGCATCCAAGCATTTTTTCGAGAGCGATCGGGCGCAATAGGATACGAGATTTTTCCTTCAGAACTCTTGGGAATGCAGAAACAAAGAGCTTCGTATTCTTTTTTTACACAACCATCGCGAAAAGCATCCTCTATTTTACGCTGCATATTTTTATTTCTGGCAATCATCATAATTCCTGAAGTATCTTTATCCAACCGATGAACCAAGTGCAAATGAGCAAGAGGAAAGCGACTAGGATTTGAAGCGTGCAACGCATGCAAAATTGTATCCGTGGACGAAATCAATGTTGCCTGCGACGGAATGCCAGCGGGTTTATTAATGACAACAAAATCGTCGCACTCAAACAAAATAGCCTGCTGAAGTTTTTCCGCTCGGGCAGCAACATTTCCATGAGATACAAGAGATCCTGGTGCACCGTCGCTAGCTGATTGCTGTCTGCTTTCCCAAAAGAGCTCTATTTTATCGCCCAAACGAACCTGTTGTTTCGCAATCAAAATACGACGTTTATTACAATAAGCCCCACCAGCATCAATAATTTCCTTAATTTTTTTTCGACTCAAATCCGAAAACAAACTTGCAGCTGCAACATCAAAACGAAAGCCCTGCAACTGAGGCGACACCACAGCCAAACGTGACGCAATCATATTTGCTCCACAAAAAAGCGAGGGACAGCCAAAACAAAAATATTAAGCTTCGACCCCACTCCCTGCCCCATCGGCAAGATCAGATTCATTTGGCTCGTGCCTGAAAATACGAATCGCCGAAAGCACACTAATAAGTGCGAATACCACAAAGAGAACGAAAAACAAGGGATGCAAGAACACCGACAAAGTCAAACTCAAAAAGGACAGGCTCCCCGTAACAATTAAATTAGTCATAACTTTGTCTGCTGCGTTCAACGGAAGTTCCGCTTCCAGAACAGCCTCAGTAAACCCCTGCACCACCACCCTGCGCTCGCGTGCAGTTGTCAAAAATCGAAACGGGCTTTTTGGCGAGTACGCATAGCGAACTATCCAAAAAGGAACATGAATTAATTGAATGCCCACCACTTCAACTTCGGTACGATGATCATAAAGCGATCCAACCTTCAGTTTTGCAATTCTGCGATGATATTCCTGAATCTGATCTTTTGTGCGCGAAATTGCCAAGGACTCTTTGAGCTGAGTTCCCAACACAGGAAGACCATTGGAATGATCAAACCGAAATGGCATTTTTTGATAGTGCACTGTTTCGTCTGACCCAGCCACTTTTCCTAAACTTTCATCAAACGGAAATCCGTCCCAATCAACAATAATAGACTCACGCGGGTGATGAATGCGATCAAGCCCCCAGTGTTCTTTTAGAGCCTTGCGCGCCATAACAGCCCAACGATAACGCCGACTCAGTCGGCCATCTTCATGTACAAACTTTGATCCATAATCGCTGAGCTTCACTTTGGGTGTTTCGGCCTTTTGGGTTTGTCCGCTCCAAAACGTATGGGCCTCACACGAAACAACCCAAAACGGAACGCACACACCATATGATCCCAGCACACGAAATTCGTCTTTCATGTTCTCCACATGATGGTAGCGCGCCTCCATCCACTTGAAAAAAATTTCGCTGACATGATCGCGATCCAATCTGTTTGGAATAATAAAATGATCACCAACGAGATCTTTTGTCCCATCGTCAAGATCGAGAGAGAAACTTGCCGAGCAATAAGGACACAGATGAATATAGTCATTGGGATTGTATTCAAACGATGCAGAACATCCAGCGCAAGTTATGTTGTACATATTTTCTTCCCACAAGAACAAAGTCCAGTTCGCCGTAAACAGACAAACACACCACAGCACTATTCTATCAGGATAATGTTCTCACCAGGGGCATACTGAATGACACGGGGTCAAATTTCTAACTGGGCAAATTTCACACGCAAAACTTCCAGCGCTTTATTGAGTTCCACACTCAGCTCGTTTGTAGAGCCATCATTATTGACAATAACGTGGGCGCGTTTGCACTTTTGTGCATCGGGAATCTGTGAGGCCATTACAGCCTTCACCTGTGCCACTGTGAGTGCACGAGTTTGAGTCACTCGCTCGATGCGCACAGATTCAGATGCACAGACTAACAAAATTGCGTCAAAATCTTTCTCGCGCTTTGTTTCAAATAACAACGCAAATTCGTAGAAAACCCAAGCATCGCGACTTGTGGGAGCTATTGCAGTAACGCGTTCCAGAAGAATTGCCTGAACCTCAGGATGAATGATTGACTCTAACACTTTACGCAAGCCTGCGTCGCGAAATATAGCCTCACGAATACAATCTCTATTGAGTGAACCATCAGAAGAATAGCTTTCATTACCGAAAACAGATTTTACACGCTGAATAATATGTGAACGAACAAACGCTTCGTGAGCTAGTAAGTCGGCATCAATAATTGCATAACCTGCAGTCTTAAGTATTTTTCCAACCGCAGACTTTCCTGAACCAATACCACCGGTAACGGCGATCAGACGATGCATAGATGACTATTTCCTGCGCGGATCAAAGCGACTGTTTTGGTTTCCATTACTATTGCCGTTACTATTGCCGTTAGCATTACCGTTTGCGTTGTTGTTATAGCGATTGCCGCCCTGATAACCTGGCCTATTAAATTTTCGGTTATTATTGTTGCCATTACCATTATTGTTATTATACCGACGCTGGTTTCCGTTACCGTAATTTTGATTTCCATTCGCATTGTAATGGTGAGACAACTTCGGTGCCTGATATCCATCAGCCTCAGGGGGAACGTAGCCCGTACGAGTCATGAGATGACTTGGAGTTGGTCGCGAAGCATCCTCAAACGCTCGGCGAGTAACACCTTCAGCAATAAGTTCAAGAACAAAATCTTCAGGACTTACGCCTTCCATGCGCGCAACCTGACGAACTTGATTCATCAGCGTGTAACTAAACGCTACAGTCATTTGATTTGAACCCGGTGCAGCGGCGTTCTCTTCGCCACAATCCTCTTCTTCATATTCTTCGTAATTATCATAACCTTCTTCATATTCGCCGTTACAGGCACCATCGGAATGATTCTCGAGTGACAATTCCGCTGGGCTTTCATCCTCAGCAGCTCCGTTTTGAACTGGCTGATTTTGAGAGGATTGAGAATCACGGGACAACAAGACTCGTGTACGATACGAAGAAAGGATCACAGATGAACCCCAAAAAAATAGATTGAAGAAACTCTTATGGCCGTTGGCCTAGACGAGAACAAAGAAATCAAACACAGCTTTATGCCGCTTATTTACCCAACAACCATAGCAGAAGCCGTGGGTCGGAAGCAAGGGGTATATCAGCCATCACTCTCTAGGGCAGCATATTCAGCAAGCAAACGATCGTCGTCAAGCCAACCTTCCTGGACCTTCACAAAAAGTTCCAAATGAACTTTGCCGCCAAGATGCTTTTCCAAGCCCAAACGGGCCTCAGTACCAATCTCACGCAAACGCGACCCCTTCTTTCCAATAACAATGCCTTTGTGAGTATCACGATGCACAATAATTGTTGCAGCAATACGAACAATCTTAGTGTCAGACTCAAAGGAATCAACTCGCACTGCACAACTATATGGGAGTTCCTGACCTAGCTGCCGAAACAATTGTTCCCTTATAATTTCTCCACACAAAAAACGCTGGGGTCTGTCGGTCAGGTCGTCTGCTTCAAACAGCCATTCTGCCTCGGGCATAAAATGAGCCAAATAAATTCGCAGATCTTTAACTTCTTGAGGTCTTTTTGCTGAAACCATATAAACATTTTCTTGCACTATTTTTTCTGCAGCTCCAGGAACAGCATCAACCACTTCTTTCACTCTATTGTCAATTTCCGAACTAGAGGCAAACACCACATCCTTTTTGACACTATCAACCTTTGTAACAAGAACAACAACTTTTCCCTTTGTACGTTCCAATACACCTTTCAAATAACGCGTGTCGTCAATGGTCCAACCGCGTTCAACATCAACCAAGTAACAAGCAATGCTTGCGTCTTCAAGTGATGCCCATGCAGTCCGGTTCATAGCACGATGTATTCGCGGCAACCCCTCGGCTTTGTGCATCCCGGGGGTATCCAAAAAAATAAGTTGCGACTCTAACTCTTCGTCAGTAAAAACACCCAAAATTCGATTTCTGGTTGTTTGAGGTTTAGAACTCACCACCGACACTTTCGCACTCAACAACGCATTCAAGAGTGTGCTTTTGCCAGCGTTGGGTCTGCCCACGAGCGCAACGTATCCGCATTTCTTCATATTTATCCTTCCTCAGAATAGAGCTTTACCATTTCGGCTGTAAGCTCTCCAGAATCAACCATATTCACTAATTTTTGTGCAACAATTTTTGACGCAACACGCTTATTGGGAGCTAAAGCACGCGCGACTTCGGTTCTCCCAAGGAAACCACCCACAATAAATTCAGTTTTTTCGGGAGTGCTCTCAGTGCCAATAACTCTATAAACAGGCGGATTACCCACTATGCCCTGCACCCACTGCTGAAAACGACTCTTGGCATCAAATTTTTGTAAGATATCATTTCCTAGAAGAACATCTTGCACAAAAATACCCCGGAGCCATGCCCACGTTGCATCGGACCCCGCATCCAAAAGCATTGCCGCTGTAACAGCCTCAAAGGCATCAGCAAGAATACTCTCCCGCTGATGTCCCGCCTGCATGCTTTCGCCTTTTCCAAGAATGAGCATATCGCCCATCCCAATGGCTTTTGATTTTTGTGCCAATGACTCTGTTCCAACAATGGCTGCTCGCAATTTTGAAAGTTCGCCTTCTTGCCACCCAGGATGCGCAATCATGGACTCAACGGCAACAAAGTAACTTAAGAATGCGTCACCCAGGAATTCAAGTCGCTCATTTGAATACACGCCCCGTTTATCAAGAGGCCAATGAACTAAAGAAGATCTATGAATAAGAGAAACACGAGCCACATTGCGATCGCGATAAACATGCCCCTGAACGGAAGACAGTTGATCCACGAAATCATCAATTTTTGGAAACACTTTGGAAATCTTGGCGGCATCCAGCCCACGCAGACTTTCCAAAATTTCCCGGCCACGTTCATCAAACATAATCAACTCTCAGATGAAATTTTTTCAATGACGTGATCACCGTATCCCTCTTCTTCGAAGAGTTTTTCAGCTTCGCGCTCAAGCTTTACGTTGCGAACAAAACCACGTACAAAAAACTCGACACCCTCGCAGGTATGTTTGCTCCAGTCGATGGGAAAAAACGTATCACGACCGTCTGAAAGATACTCGTGCCAATACACGTCAAGATAGTCCAACATTAAATACGCCACATCACTGGGGTCACGATCATTGGCGCTATCTACCGGATAAACGCACTCAATGGGATACTCAATAGATCCATCTTTTTTGCGTAAATTAATCTGAATCTGAATTTGATCCAAATTACGACCCGACTCCACCAAAAATTCTTCACCTTCCAGAAAAGGCGAATGTTTTTTTTCCAACAGCTCGGAAATAGATGCGGTTGTTTCGTCGCTCCAAACCTTTTGTAACGATGCTTTTACATACATGAGTTTCTTCAAGCTATCACCCCATAACATCCATGCGCGAAAGATTAGCAACAAACTCCTTTGCGTTATCAACATCGCGCATCGACTCAAAAGCACGACGCGTTGCACTTGCAGTTGTCACATGAGCGCGCTCCGACAACACCTCAGGATACAAAGGAACACGGTTTACCAAAGTGGCAACCACATGAAAAACGGGAGCCGAAATTCGTGACTCAATTTCTGAAAGCCAACTTCGAGCACCTGCAAAATGCTGTTCCTGAACCAAAACACTGAGCTTTGATTTGCCTCGCAAGAGATCGAGAACATCCTTCGCGGCCGATGTGGCAAGTGCGTCTTCAAACGCCACAGCACACGAATTTGCAACGTCGGAAAGGAGGCTCCAACCTAACTGGAACAAAAATTCTGGTCCAACAAGTTCAACAATCCGTGAACCATTCACAATATTTTCCGAACTTCCATTTTCGTCAGAAAAAACTGCAGAAAAACCGAAATCCCGAGGACAAGACAACACAAATTCCAAACCCAAATTCAAGCTTCCACGAACCACTGCCAATGCTCGTTCTTGAGAATCGGCATCCTTTGAAGTGGAGGATCCCGAAAGAAACATGTTTGAAACACGCGCCAGACGAGCCTTCAAATTCACACATTCAGCAGGATTTTCCTCTGAAATGTGCGCAAAAACTTTCTCAACCAAAAGACGATGAGAACGAAATTCGCGCTGACCCGCCGCATCAAGGCGCAACAACAATGTCTTTGTTTTAGCAACGATGCCTGCAATTGCTTCTTCCATTAGGGCTTCATCTTCAACAAAATATTCGGGCGCAAACTGCGCACCTTCAGTGATGCGAAGAAGACCTTCAGAACCAACAGAATCTTCAATGGCATGAATAGCAAGCTCTGGTTCCATGGATCCCAGTAGAGCGCCAATGTCGGCGGTGAGATCGGCAAGTGCCTCCTCATCAAGAACATCATTCGCATCAAATTCATCGTCGCTATTTTTTGTATTCACACGTTCGCGATAGGCACGCTTTGCACTTTCCAATGCCACCGCTTTTGAAATTTCAACACGCAAAGTTTCTGTTTTGCGAGGACGAAGAATAGAACGAGCTTCGTCTGCCGGAACAAATCCAGCATCAGCCATCCGCCCTTCACGCCACTTTGTAGCATTTTCCAACGATTCAGAACGCACCAACATGGCAGCATGCGACAAAACCGAGCCGGCCCATTTGATATCGACTCCATAAAGTGCATCAATAACCTGCTTTATCACTTCAAAGCTTTCGGGATTACCGTCCTTAACACGCAAGTGAAAACGTCCATCAATTGCTGTCCAATAGTCATCGTGCGCTTCTACATCAAAGCGACTTAACCCTTCCACTTGAATATCAAGTAGCTTTGTGAGGATAAGAACAAGGCTTTCTTCTTCAAAATCGGAAAGACGCTCGGCCGCAAATTGAGGGCCAATTTCGAGCCACCGCCGAAACCACTGCACAAGACACGAACCGGAAACGTCCTCAACACTGGAATCAGAGTCGTATTCCCACATTTCGTAGTCCATAAAACGGACCAATTGCTTTCCGCGAATCCATTCTATGATTTCAAGAGAATCGTCCATTCCATGAGCCATAAGACTTCGGTGAAGCAGTTGTGCAGGCAAAGCCTGTACCAAAAAAGGCAAATCACGCTGCTGAATAAGCCAATCAACACTGATAACGCGTGGCGAAACAGCAGAATCGGTGGCAGGCTTCCACGGCATATTGCGAAGGCCGAGTGCATTTCCCAAGTCAACTTCACGCGAAAGCGCGCTCAGAGAATGCAAATTTTTGTCTGCCGAAGCCGGGGCATCGCCGGACAAAAAAGGGTGAGAGCGAAGGTTCATGATCTCTCCTGTTAATGCTTATGGTGGCAAACCAACATGACGGGAGATTGGCATGCCCCTAAAAAGCGACAAAATCAAGAAGTTTTCGCAGTGTCGCCAATCCAACACATGCCTTGATTTGGCCAACCCATCAACGCTATTGTTTAAAGTGACGATCGGTCTGTCCAAGGAGTACCATAGCCCATGGTGAAAAAAACGTCTGCCCGTGCAAAAAACCCCAGAAAGATCGCAAAAAGTGTGGTTGATACCATCTTTTGGGGCGTGCGGGGAACAATTCCAACGCCGTCGAAGCAAACTCGGAAATACGGTGGAAACACTTCTTGTGTCGAATTTCGGGTGAATCGCGGTAAAGACATTCTTTCCGTTGCTCTAGATGCGGGAAGTGGCCTCGCAGCATACGGTGCAGAGGCACTGGCCAGAGGTCAACGCGAGTATCACATCTTTTTGTCGCACGTCCATTATGACCATATCATGGGGCTGACGCGATTTGCACCAATATTCCGTAGAGATTGCAAGGTCAACTTTTACGGAATAGCTCATCCCGATCACTCGTTGCGCGACATCTTACGTGGATTCTTTCAGCACCCCTATTTTCCGATTGAATACGATGCCTTAGGAGCAAATCCCAACGTGGTTTGCCACGAGCTCCACAAGGGCGATGTCCTGAAGGTCGGGAACATTGTCATTTGCTGTCAGCCGCTCAATCATCCTCAAGGTTCGGCCGCCTACCGCCTAGAAGTTCCGGAGGAAAACGTTTCCCTAGTGTATGCAACCGACCACGAGCATGGTACGAGTGTAGATGCCGACCTCATTAAGTTTTCGAAAGACGCAAAGCTATTCATTTATGACTCAACTTATCACCAAAAGAACTACGATAAATACAAAGGATGGGGCCACTCTACCTCTCAGCAAGGTGCGCTCATTGCAAAGGCTTCCAATGTTGAAGCTTTTGGTATTTTTCACCACGATCCTGCTGCTTCAGATACTGATCTCGAGAAGATATCGCTACCAGAGGCCAAAAAACTGTTCAAACGTTCTTTTCTTTGCACCGAGGGTAAGAGTCTGTGCCTAAATACACTTCTTGAGGATCTCGGGTTGCAAGGCAAATAACCGATTTTGCAAAAAACTGTGCCTTATAAAAGACGCTGGGTTGACCACCGCCCCAACCTGTGGGATTCCTAGGTCGTCTTGCTGTATTCCTAGGCTGTTTTCAAGTCTAATGAAGTCCCAAAAAAAGATTGGATATCATGCAAAAAAAACAAAACCCCAAAGAGCGAAGTTCAGGACACGGGCGGCATCAAAAATACTCCGAAGCTCCAACATCCGTTCCTCAACACCCCCTCAGGCCACAATGGCTTTATCGCTCGCCCACTGAAATCAACTTGGTTTTTTTCGACTTGGAAACCACAGGCGGAAACCCACAAAATGCATCTGTCACTGAAGTCGCTGCAATTCGATACGAAAATGGTATTGAAACGGGACGCTTTCAAACATTGGTCAATCCGGAACGCTTCATTCCGCGGCGCGTACAAGAACTTACGGGAATTAATACCGAACTTGTAAAGACTTCACCAGTATTTCGCGACGTTATTGGAAACTTCCTAGACTTTGTGGGAGATGCTGTTCTTGTTTCTCACGGTGTTCTTTCCGATTTTGCTTTCATCGAGCACGGAGCTCGTGAGTATCTCGGACAAGAGCTCAAAAACTACTACTTATGCACGCACCTTTTGGTGTCAAATTTTCTCACAGACTTACCAAACAAAAGCCTTTCTGGCGTTGCGGCACACTTTGGAGCACCCGCAGCCAAGGCTCACCGTGCCGAAGCCGACGCAGAAATGACAGCCAATGTTTTTTGGAGTCTGTACGAACAACTTGCGCATAATGGATTTTCTCATATCGAAGGGCTTCTCAAGCTACAGGCAGATCAACACACCATTCGTCGCCTGGGTGCCGGAATTCTCGCAAAAGAAATTGAAGAGAAAGCTCCAACCACTCCCGGTATTTTCTATCTCTACAATGGACAACGCGAAATCTCGTTCCTGTCTGCAGCTGCAAATTTGAAAAAAACTCTGCACGACACAATGCGTTTGGGTGACGAGCGCGAATTTAATAAACTTCTGGTCGACTCGCGCGATTTTAAATTCGAACGCACACCCCATTACCTGTTCGCATTGCTGCGAGAAAAAGATCACCTCCGAAAATTGAACTTGCCCATCGATCCACGCAAATTACAAAACCGAGCAACTGGTTTTGTCCAGATATTTGTAACACAAGATATTCTCGATTTGGCCGATAGAAATTCAAATGCTATTCCGTTCCACATTCCTCGCGATCCAAAATCGGAAGTCTCTGATGAAGATCTTCGCCGCACCTCGGAACGCGATCTTTCACGCGTCGATGCGCAAGCACCAAAAACAAGCGAGTCTTCGTCAACCGAATTCCTACAGCAACATTTTAGCGGCGAAAATCCCGATGCCGTGCCTGTTCGAAGCACACATCGTTTAAAATTAGTACGACGCCTCGAAAAATATCAGATTGACAGAACTGGCGACGACTCAATTGTAACGAGTGGAGCCTTACAAGAAGGAATTGGATGGGCATTTGGCCCGTTCGATCGTCCAAAAGAAGTTGCCAATACCTTGAAAGAAGCACTCACCGAAGCGCAAATTGACAGCGATAAAATTTCCACTGCCGAACGCGCAAAAAGAATGTGGGAGTTGGTTTCGGTTATGTCCGGTTATTCCAACCAACCACACACTCAGAACTCCTACAAACCTTTTTCCACGCTTTCTTTATTTATTTCGGCCATTTTTTCCTCCAAACCTCGTGAAAAAAGTTCTGTTGCTGAACTTGTGGAGCGAAGAAAACTTTCTTTTGACGAAACCAAACTTCCGCGCACTGGAGTTGCAGTTATTTCGAACCCCGAAACAAAAGATTTAGATATCTCAATTTTTGTGCAAGGAACTTTGCGAAAAACACTGCGCTTGGCTCCAGAGGATAGCGAAAAACTTGGGTCTCCTCGCTTTTTCACGCGACTCTTTCAAGGGTTTGACAACGAAGTCAAAAACTTTAACACACCCATCTTTTTTACAGAAGACAAGTGCCTTGATATTGAACTTCTTTCTTGTTGGCTAAAAGCAGCAGAAGGCGAATGGGCAGATTTTTCCCAGCTCTCAGCTCTTTATCAACCCGAATGATTTCTAAAACTCGCGCAGGAATTTGAAATAAAAAAATTCCAATACTCTCGTAAAAACACGAAAACAATTTTTGAAATTTATTTTTCCCAATTTACTTAGAAAAACACGTGTTTTTTACAGCACCCTCCCAAAAACATCCGCCAAAAAAATGTGGAGGGCTGAAAAAAAAGCCTACGACAAAAGTCTCAAAAATGCGAACATCATTTTGAACTCAGTGAAAAGGCCAAAATTCACCCGAAGCTTAAACAAACACCAAAAAGCAACACACCAATCGCATGATTTTTAGGCATTTCTACTTTCCGAGAAACTGGCAAAAAATGCGTCGCGATGAGTTTGCGACAGACGCAAAAACTAGGTATACCTAAAAAAGATAGGTTATTAGCATCAAATGTGAATAAAAAAAATTTGTAAAAAAAGGGAGGATCCCTTGAAAACATCAAAAGCACGTTCTGAAACCGTCACAATCAAAAGTAAGAAAGTTTTGGCCGCAACATTTCTCGCGCTAATTTTTGCATCCCTGACCGGACATCCCGCAGCTCAAGCGGAATCGTCGGCGGTTGCGCCATCTCAAGCGCCAAGCACTCAAGCAGCAACATTTCAAAACTCAACAACACCAATCCGACCCATCGACCGCATTTTGGTTGTGGTTGGGGACGAAATTATTCTCGTAAGCGACTTTCAAAAGGCTGTTGAAGTTTCAACAAACAAAAAAACTCGCCTTTTACCAACAGGTCAACTTACTGGCGGAAGCCTCACTCCAACCGAAGCCCAAGGCATTTTGGACCAACTCATAAATCAACGTATAGTGAGTCTCAAAACACGCGAGCTTTCGCTGCAAATTTCGGAGGAAGAACTTTCCACCGAAGTTGAAAACTATTTGCGTTCGCAAAACCTCACCCACGAAAAACTTGTGGAAACTTTGCAAGCTGATGGGGAATCCATTGAAACCTACCGCGAAGAGTTCCGACGTCAAATGGAGACGCAGCGCATTATTGGCCGCATTGTGCGTCCAACGGTTTCGGTAACCGATGACGATGTTCGCAGCTACTATCTTCAACAACCAGGTGTTGCCGAAAAACAGCAGCGAATTAAACTTCGTCGTCTGTTTATTGATCTCTCGCCAAGTCTTTCGGAACAAGTAATCACAGAAAGACGCTCTTACATTGCAAAAATAGAAAAGGAAGTCCGCGACAACGGTGACTCGAATTTTATGGATTTTGAACGCCTTGTTAAGTTATATTCCTCAGATCCCGATGCCATAAAAACGGGTGGTGCACTTCCCGCCAAAGAACTCCATGAACTACCAAATGATCTCCGTAATAAAATAAGCGGAACCACCAAATCTGGATCTGTTATTGGACCTCTCACGTTAGGATCGGGAGCCTACTTTTTTCAGTTTTTGGGAACAACCTTCAGCAACGAAGGAGAATACGAAAAGCAGAAGACACAACTCAAAAACATGTTGCTCGATGCCAAGGGAAACGAACGTCTTGCTGAATATTTAAGAGCAGAACGCACAAAAACGAAAATTGAAAAACGTGACTTTAATGTGACACGCTAAATTATTTCTCTTCGGTGAGCCTATTTTTAGCAAGAGCACGCGCGTCCAATAAAGATGTTGCAACACCTTTTCCAACAAACAAGTGGCTGAATTGTTTTACGCCGTCTACGGTTCCAATCACTCGGCACGAAAGCTCTAGCACTTGATTGTCCGTTCCAGCTATTTTCGGAAACACAATTTCGGAACATTCAGCACGCACAATTTTCGCTACAGGTGCAGACTCATCAAGAATCCAACCCTTTTCGCGGAGCAAAGATATGATTTCGGCCTGCGCATTTTGTGCCAACTCACCACGAAATTCGGGCTTAAACATATTTGCTTGAGCGGCTTCCTCGGCAAGTTCTTTGGAATCGAACAACGAACGCAGTTCGTCCATGCCAGCGCGCGGTGCAGCGACACAGCCACCCAAACGAGAACACAGTTCGTTTGTTTCGTTATAAGAACTCTTCGAAAGAAAATCGCGAGCCTCAACTAACAATTGAGGACGCAAGGAGCCCTTCACCGAACGCACTCTGTCGGCATAAGACTTCGCTTTGGCATCTTCGGCTGTTAGAGACTTTCGCAGGGAAGCTAAAAACATGTCACGCCGTAATGTTGCAACGGCCTCGTGAGTTCCGTCTGCCAAGCATTTTTTAGCAATGCGCACATCCACCAAGGATGCGGACACACTGCTTCGTACCGCCGAACTCACCGAAATATCTTTTTCCGTTTCGTGAACACTTCCTGAAGCAGAAATCTCCGAAGAAATTTCCTTCGCAAGGTCGGCGCGAGCGGCATCAACCGCAACTTCATGCAAACGCCCCTGGCCATATCCCGAAAACAGGGAAGGATCTTTTTTAGAAGACGAATAATACTGCGAGCAATCGGATGCACCATCGGTTCCACTCATCGACCCGCTTCCAGAACCCGCCGCAGGATTGAAGGCATTTTTTTCCGTAGAGGCACATGCCACAAAAACAAGAGCTGCAACGCTCAAAAAAAACGTTTGCTGAATAGACATACTTTTTCCTTAGTTGCAATCACGTTTTGTGGTTGAAACGTAATTATTTAGCAGATGCTTCTTTACCAAAATTATCGATAAAGTTTTTCTGAGCATCCAAGAGCTTTTGCCGAACTTCTGGATTTCCTTGCTGTCCGCCATTCATGGCATCACGCAATTGTTTTTCGAGAATTCCCTTTTCCACACCCATTTTTGCGGCACAATAAACTTTCAACTCACGAGTTCCTGTAGAAGTGCTTTCCACGCGTTTTTCCCAGTAGCGTTCGATTGTTTTCACGCCCGAAAGTTTGCCTTGCGCAAGAAAAGCAGTAAGAGCTTCTACACCCGGATCCTGTGTTGCTGAAAGCTCGTTCACCTGACCCGATGTTGTGATTCCTTCTTGAATATATCGCACAAATTTTGCACGAGCAGTTTCTTCAGCTCCACGCATACAAGCTTCGACACGAGCATCACCAGACATTGTAAGAGAGTTCACAAAAATCGCTTTGCCATCTTCTTCGAAGGCGGTTTTCTCGCCAGTTGCCCATTCAGGTGTCTTTTTTTTGTCGCCAATCCGTTGAATGACCTCAGCGGGAGCAAATTCTGGCCCTTTAGGAGTAGAAGAACATGCTGCGGCAACAACACCAACAACAGCAATCATCAGGGTATTTGTCAAAATTGTACGCATGAAAAACCTCCGAGAAAAAATTCGGCACGAATGGTGCGGCGAAACGCAGAAAGATTGTCTCGCTTGCCGTGTTCTGTGTCAATCATCGTCCATAGGATAATCTGTGTTGGAAGCATTGCTTCCTACCACGCTGTTGTTGGCTCCCGTTGCAGGCACACTTCCGGCTCCACTTGCAGGGCCACTTTCCATTTCAGCTTCACGAATGAGGCGTCGCGTCCCACGCAGCTGCACAATTCGCAGCACAACAAAAATAGCGACAATTCCAAAAAATGTAAGCAACCAAGGAAGAATTGCCATAAAACCGCTTGAGCGCTCCAGGGGAACCCCACTCAGCTGGAGTGAAGTCATGATAGGGAAATATTTTCCCAAATTTTTGTCAAAATTCACTTCGTGATCTGTGAGTTGCACTCGATAACGAACATTTTGGGTACTTGCCACCAAAATCGCCTGCCGAACACTTATGTCGTTTATCTTTCCCGATACATAATAAAGATAAGCACGATGCCCAAAGGGAAGATTCACAAAAGTTTTTGCAAACACTTTGTAAATACGCTCGTCCTTATTTTCGGTCCCTTGTTCGTTTCGATTCAGCCCTTGCTCAATTTCTTCGGCAAATTCTTCTAAACCTTTGTCATCGATGGGAATCGGGTTTTTTGTAACCTTAACTCCAATATTGGCATCGGCGGCAACTGGATTTTCTGCGGTTGCAACTGCTTTGTTTTTAGGCTCCATGTACAAAGCATAAGAGCCTTCATTAAAATGAACATCCCAATCGACAGGCACATTCATTTTAAAATTCTTGAATGCCTCGCGAGGATCGGGATCAACGCAGCCCTCTGTGCGACCTCCCGAAGCAACCGTAGGACAAGGTGTTGCTGCGGCCGATGGCGCAATGTATTCAACTTCGCGAACCATTACTCCCTCTGGATTTTCAGCTGCGGGGCCTGAAGACGAAGATGCTGAAATCCCGGACGCAGAAGCTGCGGTCTCGGACCCTGGTGCAACCAGAGACTCTTGCGCGTAGGAAACATGAGCTGAATTTCCCAAAAATGCCAAAATGACGAATGGAGAAAAAAACGTAAACCGCACCTCAGCCTCCAACACAAACGGTGTCAACCTGCGCGCGCCATTCGAACCTGCATACCTTCTACAGCATTAACAATGCTATCGGCTACACTGGAATCGAGCTCAAAATAGCGAGCCATGTTCCGATTCGAAAAATTTTCAAGGCCGTGCAAATCGCGAGCGGCAAAAATACCACTCTCTGAGGATACTTCGACATCGTGCTCAAAAACAACTGCCTGTGCCGTTCGAACCGTCAAACCAAGCGACGGATCTGCGGTTGGTGTTGAGCGTGCGGTAAAAAATCCCGAAACGGCATGTTGCCCTTTTGCACTGTTCCTACCTTCTGCCGAAAGGAAAATAACATCACCCATTTGAATACTCTCGGGACAACGAAGTTGGAGTTCATCGCGATCCAAAATTGCGGCCAACGTTTTTGGTTCAACATTGAGAAGCCAATAACGCTGACGCGGAGCCTGAGGTGCAGCCGTTGCTGCTTGTATGTCTTCAAGTGCAGAGAGAATTGGGGCAGTAGGAAATCCGTACGAGTGTGCTGCCGCCAACGCCACTTTGAGGTGCGCCGCAGCGGAGTCGCGCATTTCGCCATCGGAATCTTCACAACACAAACGCTTTTCAATGAGACCAAGCTGCACGGAAAATTCATAATCACCACGAACAAAGTGATGCGCGTTTTGCAAAAGAAAATCACGCGCTTGTGATACTTTTCCAATCATTTCCAGACAACGAGACATCATTAAAAGAGCTTCGCTTTGCCCCGGATTATTTGCAATAACCACGCGCAATGCGTCCATTGCGCTTTCCCATTCGCCATCATTAACAGCCAAAAGCGCAGATACCATATAGGCATCGGGCGCATCCGGAAACTTCTTATTCAACGATTTTAGGGTTGCTGAAGCGGTGTAAAGTGCATTGTTCTCAAATGCATAATCCAAAAAACGACGGTATGCCAAATATCCGCAAGACGAGTCTTTTAGAGTAGAAGCAAGTTCGCGCAACCCCATCATGCGCTCTTCTCTGTCTATTGCCTCGCATTTTACAATTGCAAGCACTTCATCTACAACATCACCACCAGCTTCCATGCGATAAAGACTTCCAATTGCAGAACGTACAGCATTTGGACGACCCGCATACGTGAATGCAAGAGTTGCCAACGCAAGATATTCTGTTCGGTCGCGCCTTCTGGACAACAAATGACGCCCCAAATCAACCAATCCATCTGTATCAAGATCTTCTTTAAGACCCTCAATCCACATTCGATACATGGTTAACTCAGCGTCCCATCGGAGCCCCACAACAATACTCTGCGAAGCAATATCAACAATGCGATCCCATTCTTCGCGGAAGGCATGCAATTCAACCAAACGAACCAATTGCCCAAATTCTTTCACGGTAAAAGCCTTATTCCGGCCAAACATATTGAGCACTTGATGAGCCTCGGTCACTTGCGAAGCCAAAAGACCGCTGTTCACGCGTTTTGCATCCATCACATTGGCTTCTTGTCTGTTTGCGTTCATAGGAACACTCCTTCCAACCTTTACGTTTTGATTCTATCAACAGACGTATCGGAAACAAAAGTGCGTTTATGAGTCCCTCGTCATTGCACCATCTGGGAAAATTTGAATAAATTTTGAAGATTTTTTGGCGAACATTTTTTCCAGTCCGGCAACATGTGCCTGCAGCTAGGCAAAAATGTTCAATTCATGTGACAAAATTTTTGAACTCTGTCCGGCTCAAAAACTCACATATCTATCACTTTGCCAGCAAACTTCAGAAATTCTTCGCGATTTTCGAGCATCACAAAAGTAGCACCTTTTGCACACATCTTTTGAACAAGACGCCCCAAAACATCAATGTCGGGCGCATGTAATCCCGTTCCGGAGTGCACCAACAAAAACCACGCCCCTTCCAAAGTGCTACGACGTAATTCAATGGTGAGAAGCAAACGCTGCAGCTCACCACCCGACAACGCATCCATTCCCTGCCCCAACAAAACATATCCCAAACCAAAATCGCATGCAGCACTCAATCGCGTTGCAACGTTTCGCACGTTTGCAAAAAATTCACGAGCTTCCTCGACGCTCATTTGCATAATTTCTGCAAAATTCTTGCCCTTAAAGCGCGGAACCAAACTCCTAGGCTGCAGTCGAGCACCCAAGCATGATTCACACTCCACATCCACGGGCGGACCAAAGCGCTGTTTGAGTTCCATAAATCCTTTTCCCTCGCAACGATCGCAACGCCCTTGCGTAGAACTCCACGAGAAACTCATATCATTAAAACCCAGTAACTGCGATTGCGGCAACTGCGCAAACAAAGCTCTCACATGAGGAAGGATATCAAGAGCTGCGGCCACAGTGCGACGCGAAGTGCGTGTGAGACTTCCCGGGCGCACAACCTGCAAAATCTTGACGACAATATTTTCACTCACACGAACCCTGCAATGCGGGTTTTCAATGGCTCGTTTTCCATCCATGATCCCCTGCAACGTGGGCTCGAGAACCAACTCCAGGAACGAAGATTTTCCACTCCCGGTTGGGCCTCGCACAAGATTGACGCAGCCTTGAACAATATCCAATCGTTTTTTTTGAACGCCTCGAACATTGAATTTCTCGAAAATGATATTGGAAGTCTCTGCAGAGGCCAAAGACTCCACGTCACGCACATATTTTTTGGGAACACACTCTCCTTTGGCAGAAGTATCTTCTTTACGAACGTGATCGTTTTTGTGAGAGAGTGTTTCAACCGATATAACCTGACCTCCATGAATTCCGGCACCAGGACCCATTGTAAACACAACGTCACACTCTTCCAAAAAAACAGGATGATGTTCAACAACCAAAACACTTGAACCTTCAGAAACACGTTTCCGAAGAACCTGCACAAAATCGCGCACCTCTTGAGCCGTAAGACCTTGGCAAGGCTCGTCGAGCACATACAATGCACCCGACAAACGATTTGACATCATCGTCGCAAGGCGAATGCGCTGCAAATCGCCGGGAACCAGCGACGACGCCGATCGATTGAGATTGAGATGACACACTCCAACCTCAATTAGTGTTTGCGAAAGTCGCGAAATTTCAGCAGCAACTTTAAGACGGGCTTTATCTTTACCAGCATGAACAAGAAGTTCTTTTTTTACAAAGACAGCCAACTCTGTCAGTTTTAGCAAATGGATCTCTGCCATTGTGTGCCCACAAATACGCACCGTGGGCACATGTTTTCCCAAACGCGAACTTCCACATTCTTTGCAAGGAAAAATGTCCTCCGGCTGGTTCTCGTTTTGAGACCCTTTTCCCTCGCAAGTGGAGCACTGCCCAAGAGAGGAATGACTAAAGTAGCGCGGATCAAGTTTTGGCGAACTCTCACCACACTGCGGGCAAGCGGAGTGCGTGTTGAAGGTTTCCACATGTTGTCCACATTCTATTTTCACAACACCCTTTCCATGCTCCACAGCATCGGACAGGGCGCGCTCAAGCCGTCGCATTTTTTCGGGGGTGACAGAAATTTTATCAATCAAAAGATCAAGCGTATTGAGCTTTTTTGCATCAATAATCGGAAATGTTTTTTCGTCCTGCAAATCATAAATTTCGCCATTCACACGCAAACGCGAATATCCGAGTTGCCGAAACCTTTCTATATCTTGAACAAATGCGCCTTTTCTCTTTTCGGCGATGGGAGCAATAATGGTAACGCTCTGACCCGCATAATGTGCAGACACAGACTGCAAAACCTCGGCAAAGGAAGTCGGCCTCAGCGGAATGGCGCAACTTTTGCAAAAGACATCGCCAAATGCGGCGTAGTAAACCCTAAACAAATCTGTTAGGCCACTCACCGTACCAACTGTGGAAAGTTTTCCTGCAACGCCCTGCCGTTGCGACAGGCCCAGTGCCGGAGGAAGGCCCGTAATAGCCCTCACACGCGGGCGCGAGTGTCGAACTTCAATGGCATTGTTCAGAATGAAACCCGGCAAATTTGCTGCGCCAAGAAAACGACGGAACGATTCGGCATAAAGGGTATGAAAAACAAGACTGGACTTTCCCGACCCGCTAATTCCCGTGAACGCAACAAGCTTTTCCTTAGGGATGTCTACAGAAATATCTTTGAGATTGTGTTCAGAAGCCCCTCGAACAGAAATGACACCCACTTTTTTGCCTCCTGTACATTGTGACAAAGACATATCACAATTGGAGCAAGAGAGTGGAGCGAGCTCTGCCCCCGACGGAACGATATGCGAGGAACATTAGGAACTCGAGAAAGATGCTATTATGATGAGGACTCAAGTGGCCGCCACCAGCACCCGTCCCTTTTTATTTTCGAACTTGTTTATGCCTAACAGTCCGGCCGAAGTCAGAGTCAATCCTGAGGGTCCGTGGCTCAAGCTCATCGCTGGAGATGCAAGCGACCGAAAGTTTTATCGATTGGAAGGCTCGGAGACAAGCGCCATTTGTATGCGCTTTCCAAAGTGGGAAGGTGGCTACGGAGGCGATCCTATTAGCTGGCTTGGGATGCACAAAGTGCTTGTTGAAATGGGGATTCCCGTTCCAGCAGTTTTAGAAATTGACGAACAAAAGGCCTGTATTTGGACCGAAGATTTTGGTGATAATTTCTTAAATTGCGCTTTGATTCACGACATCCTCGACCTCAACAATGCCGGTTCAAAGGAGTCTATCGATTACTACCTCCAGGCGTTAGATCTTTTGATTAAAGCGCAATATCCAACCGCAAAACATGGCGAACACCCCGCTCAGAACTTAGCTTTTGACACTCAGAAACTCATGTTTGAAATGCGCTTCTTTGCCACGCACTTTCTCAATGGATTGCTCCATCTCAATGTCTCGGAAGATTCTGCGGAGTGGAAGCCCGTTTTTAACGACTTCATGAAACTTTCACAATGGCTCAGCTCGCAAGAGCGTGTTTTGTGCCATCGCGACTATCATGTTCGAAATGTGATGATTGTTGGTAAAAAAGCAAAGTGGATCGACTTCCAAGATGCACGCATGGGGCCCCACACATATGACGTTGTCAGCCTCGTTCGTGACTCGTACGTAAACATCACGCCCGAAACACGAAAAATGCTATTCAATTACTATTTTGAAAACCTGAACGTAGCACGAAAACGTTTGGGATACCCACCCATAACACGCGAAAGTTATGAAATAGAAACTTTGCACATGGGCTTACAAAGAAACGTAAAAGCCATTGGCAGCTTTGGATATCTTGCCACAACAAAAGGGAAGCCCAGCTACCTCTCTTACGTCAAACAAACCTTGGACACACTCACATCAGATGCGTGCGTTTGTGCACATGGATGCGATTTGAACCAAGAATATCCTGCACTGATGAAACTTCTCAACAGCCTCAAAAACGGGAAACTGACTTGGGAACTGCAAAACGCCTTAACACGTTTCAACTGATCAAAAGGGTGATCGCAAGGGTGACCAACCGCCCGATCACTCGTATGATCATCATGCGATCACTAAACTGATCATTCCATTGATCTTTCAATTGATCTTTCAATTGATCTTTCATGTGCTCAACAACGGGGTTTGTACAAAATTCACATCTTTCAATAACGCGAAATAACGCAAAAATGGCGGGAAATATTATGGATTTTATTCCAATTGTTCTTTGTGCAGGTTTTGGAACACGTCTTCGTCCACTCACACATTATGTGCCAAAGCCCGCGGTGCCTGTGGGCGATTTTCCGGTTGCATACTATTCTATCAAACAACTTTTGCAGGCGGGCGCTGAGGTTGTGCACTGCAACACCCATTTTTTACCAAATGTTGTTGAGGCCGAGCTTGTTGCTGCGCTCAAAAAAGATGGCTATGCAAAAAGTCGCATCCGCTTTTGGAACGAGCCGGAAATTTTAGAAACCGGTGGAGGCATAGCTCGCATTGTTCACGAACTGCGCAACGAAGATCTTAGGAAATGGAAAGGAAGAGATATTATTGCCGTTGCTGGAGATGTGTTTGCAAACCCACCCCTTGAAGCCATGATGAAACGATGGAAGTCACGTCCTGAAAACACCTGCGCCCTTATGACCACTCGAACATTGCGCACGAGTCGACCCGATGTGACATGGGTTGATAACACCACAAATCAAATTGCTGGATTTGGAAAAGACATAGACTTGCTCACGGCTCCACCTCACCTGGAAACCCGCGTTTTTTCAACCCACCAGATCATCGATCAAGAGTGGGTCACGCAAGCGCCTATTGTGAAAGAATCGTCACGCGACATCTTTTACCGCGCTGGCCTCAAAAAAGGCCTCCGCATTCTCAATGTTGCTTTTCCCGACGAGAACACGTGGTTTGACATTGGAGATTATGCATCTCTCGCCACCTGCGCCGCAACATTTGGAACTCCCACGCGGGAACCTTTGCAATGCCTCGTTCTCGAGCCGGACGAAAAATCGCCTCATCAGCGTTTTCGCAGCGCCATTCTCAAGACCGGGGTGATCAACCGCTTCAGAAGTTCCTTTCATTTGCAATCGGGAGAAAGCCTATCCAATCGGGTGATCAGCCTGATCAGTCAGGCGAGTACTCAACCCAACACCCGTGTTTTAAACCTCTCCATTGCGCCCGAGGAACCGCGCCTCGTTTTGTGTGCCGAGGCTTGTCCAATCAATCTCCCGTTTCCACTCCTCCTCTCGCTCGAAGACCTGGAAGGATCTTCTTCGTCTCAACCCTTAATTCCATTCGAAACCCAATCTTCTACTCTAACCAGTTCCACTCTAATTCTGTTTCCAACTCTCAATGCTCAATGCTCACCTTGAGCAACATGCATCCAGTTTGTTACAATAAGTTCCATTCCCACCTTAATCATGTCTGGGTTCTTAATTCTGGGATTGTCTTTCAGAATGGCTCTCCAAGCAGTTGCCGTACCCAGTTCGCGTTGAGCAATTGTCCAAAGAGAATCACCAGCCACAACTTTGACGAGCTTCTTTGGAGTTGATTCATTTTTGCTTGCGAAAGTTTTTGCCTTTGCATCCAGGCGGTAAAGAATAACATCACCTGTATAGATGAGATCGGCATTGGAAAGATTGTTTTGGTTTGCAAGTTCTTGCCAGCGTTTTGTTGTGCCGTAAATGTGTGATGCAATCGAGGCCAGAGTGTCACCTTTTTGAACACGGTATGCCAACAAACTCCCTTCTTCAGGAAGCGCACCAACTGATTCGGAGCCAGGAGCTACGGGAATTGTGTCTACAACAGAAGCAGCGGGTTGTTCCACTGGTGCACTCACCGAAGCAGGGGCTGCAGCGGGTTGTTCCACTGGCGCACTCACGGAAGCAGGGGCTGCAGGTTGTGCTGCTGGTTTTACATCGGCCGCCACAGCTTGCTCAATAGACTGTTGCTGCGCAAAAGGATCTGCTGCAGGTTGTTCTGCAACCGGTGTCGGTGCTGCAACAGGCGAGGCAACGTCAACAGGAGCATTCTCGGCAGCATTTTTTTCATTCAAAAGCACTGCATTTGCATTATTTGATGCCGGTGGTGTTGCTTCTGCCGGAGCCGCAGGCGTGTTCGTGACTGCATTATTGAGATCTTTGTCGGCGGCGGAAGCAGGAGCCTCGTTGCCCACCGATGGTTTTTCTGCAACATTTGCAGGAGCAGCGGCCTCAGATTTTGCATTTTCTGAAGTGACTTCTCCAGCGCTTTCTGCAAGCTTTTCATCTTTTGCAGCACCATTCGATGCGGGCGCGGCTGCAGCACTTGCCACAACAGCGGGATCAGTGGCTTCACCCTCATCTGTAGAAACACAAGCGGTCATCGATGTTCCAACCAAGAACAAAGTGGCACACATGGCAATTACATTTTTCGTTCCGAAAATCCTTTTCATACGACATCCTTTCGTATGTTTAACAAGTCTTGCAAAGTGCGAAAGTCACTTCACGCTTCACGCCTGTGGGGTCCATCGGAGTTTTACAACGAAACTTAACACGTCAATTTTTAAATGGGGGAGTTTTTTTGACGCTCGGTTATCACGCGATCAAATGATAAGGTGATCACCTCATCTGACCATCGCACGATCACCTGATCATCTGATCATCTGATCAGGTGATCGTGTGATAAATTGATCATCTCATCACATGATCACTGTGCACAGGCCATTGCGTGCCCATTCCTCAGTGCCTCAGCTTGCCTGATCATTATCTTGATTATTCTGATGAGTCTGCGTGATCTGATTTGCGCGCCTAAGCAACACCTGAGTACTCAATTTGCCTAGGCATGAGCCTAAGCATAAGCATTTTAGAAAATAACAAAAAAAGGAGATAGGAAAGCAATTTTCCTATCTCCCGGTCACGACGAGTTCTCAAAAATCTCGCTTACTGTTTTCGCTAATACTGCTACAGTCTTGACAAGCTCTAGCCTTTGCGAACTCCCACCGAATCAACAGTGACTCACGTCACACCTTCGAGTTGAGCTCTTTAAGCACCCTATTGAGCCATGGCAACAAAGACATCATCACCATTGGCATCTGCTTGAGCCTCGGCTTCGTTGTCATCATTATCTTCATCGGGAACATCAATTGCATTTTGCGCTGTCTTTTTCTCATTCGAACCGCTACGAAAAGCAAGAACCATTCCCACCACAAGACGATCGGGGTTTTTAAGACGAGGATTCATCTTCCAAAGAGTCCGCCACTCTTGCTGACTTCCCAGAACCTTTGCTGCAATCGAAGACAAAGTATCGCCCTTTGAAACTGTCATAGTTGTTCTACCAGAAGCTTCGTACGCGGTTGCAAAATTCTTTGACTTCTCCGTAAGGGTGTAGAAAAGCACATCACCTGCGTAAATTCGAGATGGGTCGCTCAATTTGTTTTCTTCCGCCAGTTTTCGCCATTGAGACTTATCACCATACACCGCCGCAGCAATATCCCCCAAAGTATCACCTCGCCTGATATAATAGGGCATTAATGTTCCCATTTCAGGAAGTGAAGCCACACCACCACCTCCTCCATCGCCGGTTGCAGGAGGAACGCTCGCCGGAGATGGCTCAGGTGCGGGCACAGGAGCCGCACTCGCCGTAGAACCTTCAGGTGCAGGCGCTGGCGCAAAAGGATCGGAACCCACGGCGTCGGGAGCTGGAGCCGAACCCGTAGCAGCCTTAGGGGCACTTTCATTCACCAAGCCCTGAAGCTCGGCACCCGCAGCCCCGGGTGCTGGAGTTGCTGTCGGGTTTGCGGGCGCTCCTTGGGCAGAGTTGTTTAGTGCATCGGCAAAGGGATCGGCATTGGCAGCATTTTTTGCCTTAGCGCCCTCACCCGATGCATTATTGCCCGAGGCAGTATTTCCGTTCGCAGCAATGTTTGCGTCGTTCGATTTTGCCGTGTTGTCGGCCGACGCTTCGTCTGTTGCTGCAGCACTGTTTTCGCTTGGCGAGACCTGTTCCGTTGCAGGTGTCTCGGCGTCATTCGACGTGATACAAGCCGTAAAGCTCATGCTTGCAACAAAGGCCGCAGTAGCAGCAGCCAAAACTCTCCAACGCGAAATCATTTTCTTCATGGGTTTGCCCCTCACAGTTCAGCGCCTCACAAATGCACAGCCCGTACATTCTCCGGTGCCCTAGTCTTCACAGAGTCTTTCGGCGTTCGTTTCCGAAACTTGAGGACGCCGTACTGACACCTTTTCATTTTCGAAAAAAACTGACATGCTCAATTTGCCGAGCATAGGAGAAAACCTTTTGATTACTGAATTTGTACACGATACCGTCTTGCGTCAAGAAACTGTCGCCAGCCTTTTGCCCAGCGTTGAACTCATTCAAACGCTCGGAAAAAACCCTTTGGTTTGGGTCGACTGTACCCTTGGAGGCGCAGGGCACACAATTGCGTATCTAGAATGTCTCCGTGAAAATGGTTTCCAAGGACCCGTGCGCATTGTTGGTATCGACAGGGATCCCCATGCCCTTGCCGTAGCAAAGGAGAGAGTTCAGGAGAACATCAAAGACGTTTCCAACATCGAATTTCAGCTCATTGCTAGCACCTTTTCCGAAGGAATTCTGCAAATCGAAAATGGCACCGTACATGCGCTTTGTGCCGATTTTGGCGTAAGTTCACCACAAATTGACATTGCCGAACGAGGTTTCTCCCTGCGCCACAATGGCCCCTTGGACATGCGCATGAATCCCACACATGGCGAAACCGCAAAACAACTTCTGGAAAATTTCAGCGAAAAAGATCTCGCTCGAATTTTTCACTCCTATGGTGAAGAACCACGCGCTCGCAAGTTGGCACAGGCCATTGTTTCCGATCGGTCGCGCAACAAAGTCCCTCTTGATTCCACGCATGAATTTGCAAAATATTGCGAGCGGGTTTTGGGATATCACGGCAGCCGAACATCCCCGGCAACACGCATTTTCCAAGCACTTCGCATTGCTGTAAATGACGAACTGGGAGAAATCGAACGTCTGCTAGACAGAGTTCCCCACGTTGTGGTCCCTCTTGGAAAAGCAGCATTCATATCCTTTCATTCACTGGAAGACCGCATGGTAAAAGTGGCAATGCGTTTGTGGGAGCGCGGCGGAATTGTTGACGATCAAACGCCAATTTTCCCACACATGGTCCCGCCAACTTGGGGACGCGAAACTCCACGCGGCGGAGTTACGCCCACACCAGAAGAACTTCTTCGCAACTCGCGCGCCCATTCATCCCGACTCCGCATCTTTTGCTTCAATGGGCAAATTCGTTCACAATAGAAGACGAACACCATTTACCAACCTTGGAGTCTCCGATGAAGTTTCCTCGGATAGATGCGAGCATTGTTTGCTTTGCACTCGTTGTTGTGGCAGCCATCCCAATTGCCACACTTCGTTCGCGAACATATTCCCTTGGGTACGAACTTGGAAATTTAAAGCAAGAAGAACGTTCTTTAAGACAGCACAATGTTGAACTTAAATCAGCACTAGCGCGAACTCAACGAAACATTCGCGACCGATTCCTAGGCAATCACGGAACCGACAAAGAAGCAGCCGTTTTAGATCTCCCCACTCAGGAACGCATCATCAATTCCGAATTGAAACGGTAATGGAAAACATGAAAAAAGAAAAAACACGAAATCAAAAACAATTAAAACCCTGGCTCAGAATTTATGCCGCGCTGCGAAAGGGAACGGCGCTACTCGGCAATCAGCTCCAATCTCCACTTGCCAACGACTACAGCCTTCGCTTCACTATTGTTGGCATTTTTACTGCCATAGGTCTCGCCCTAATGATTGCGCGATATTCCTATTTATCACTTTTGCCAACGGACCTACACAGTCGCCTGCGTAGCCAAGCTTCCAGACAATTCGAAACCGATGTAACTCTAACCCCAAATCGCGCCGACATTGTTGATAGAAATGGGCATCCCCTTGCCATTAGCGTGATGCAACCCAGTGTTTTTGTTATTCCAAAAAGACTCCCAAAAAGCTATGCAGAACGAAAAGAAGTTGCACAACAATTAGGAATTCCACAACGACAAATTGAGGAGCTTGCAAAAACAAACAAAGGCTTTGCCTGGGTACGACGACGGCTTGAGCCTCAAGCATTCGAAAAAATTGGCGACCTTTCGGGTTGGAAAGAATTCGCTGGCGTTATCGATGAACCACGGCGTGTTTACCCTGAAAAAGAAATTGCCGCCCACCTTTTGGGCGTTGTGGGCCTCGATAACTCCGGTTTGGAAGGCGTTGAAGCTGTTTACAATGCACGCCTTAAGGGAGAAACACTGAATGCGAGAGTGATGCGCGATGCACGTGGACGTCTCACTCTTATAACCCCTAATGGAGCCGTTCGACCCGAACGCACAACCGCCCCCCTCAAACTTTCAATTGATGTGTCCATTCAATATTTTGCCGAAGAAGAACTCAAACAAGGGGTTCTGAACGCAAAAGCCAAAGGTGGCAGCGCCGTGGTTATGGACGTTGAAACAGGCGAATTGCTAGCAATTGCAAGCTATCCAACATTCGATTTAAACACACCACCAGAAGGCGAACCGGAACGCCGACGCTTCCGCCCTATTATGGACGCTTTGGAGCTTGGATCTGTTGTAAAACCCATTTTTATTTCGCAAGCTCTCGACCGTGGTCTTGTGAAACCCAACGACACCATTTTCTGCGAAAACGGCTCGTTTCCGGTGCCCGGTGGAAAAATTAGGGACGACCACCCACACGGACTCATAACTATTGGCGAAGTTATTAAGTACAGTAGTAATATTTGCACCTATAAATTAATGCAAAAGCTTGGACGCCAAGCCTTTTACGAAACGGTCATCCGCGCAGGATTTGCACGTTCCCCCGGAACAGGTCTTCCGGGGGAGTGGGCCGGACGTATCACGAAACCCGAAAATTGGCGCGAAATGCGCTTTGCCAACATGGCTTTTGGACAGGGTCTCGCTATTTCGCCATTGCAAATCACTCACGCCATGGCCACCATTGCGGGCGGAGGCATCGACAAAGGTGTCTCAATTCTATTTCGTGATCCCACAAAAGCGCCTGATGTTGCGCCACTTCCGCAATACATCAAACCTGAAACCAGCCGCATTATTACGCAAATGATGTCTTCCGTGGTTGAAGAAGAAGGCGGCACGGGAGGTCGCGCACGCATTCCTGGAGTGAGCGTTGCAGGAAAAACAGGCACCGCCCAAAAGTTTTCGCAAGTCACAAAATCTTATTCCGAACGCATCGCTAGTTTTGTGGGTGTTTTGCCCGCAGAAAAACCAAAATTGGCAATTGCAGTGGTTATTGACGAACCCAAAGTACGACCCGCATACGGCGGCACTTTGGCGGGCCCAGTATTTGCCAATGTTGGTTCCAAGACGATAAAGTACTTGAACAGTTTGGGTAAGCTGGCATTCGATTTGCGTGACGCCGAACAAGAAAAAGCGCATCGCGAACGCCTTGCTCAAAGCAAAAAAACATCGACAACACACTAACGGAAACAACATGGGCACGAACAAACAACAAAGCGAAATGGAAACTGAAATTTCTTTTCGAACAACATTCCAAAGCGCAATAAAAACGTTGAAAGAAAATAATGCGCTCTGTGAAGAACAAAATATTCAGAATACAGAAGCAGCGGTTTTTCGAATCTGCTGGGACACACGACTTCTCCCGTCAAACGAAAACGTTCTTTTCCTTGCGCGAAAAGGAGTTCATTTCGACGGCCACTCACTTGCCGAAGAGTTCTTACAGCGTGGTTTTGCGGTTGTTGGAGAGCGCTGTGCCATTATGCGACATATGCGCGAACAAGGACGCAACGAAGAAACCATTCAAACGCTCATGGCAAACCCAAAACTTTTGTGCGTTCACGACAGCGAAAATGCCCTCAAAATTCTACTCAACTCCGCTCTAGAATTTCACCCACACAATTTGAGTTCCATTGCTATTACGGGCACCAGTGGAAAAACCAGCACAACGCAAATTACAGCATTTTTGTGGAACAAACTTTCCAACGCCGCTGTTTTGCGTCTGGGAACTTTGGGCATTCAAATGGGAGAATCGCTTTGGGATGGAAGTTTTCCAACAATGCCCGACTATCCCGGATTTCTGACAGCACTCACAGCGGCACACCGGAATAATATTCACCAATGCGTTTTCGAGGCCACATCCCATGGTCTTGTTGGCAAACGCCTTGGCGACTGGGAAGTTGACATCGCCATATTCACAAATCTTTCGCAAGACCATCTCGATTTTCACAAAACCATGGCCAGCTACCGTTCTTGCAAAGGAATTCTTTTTGAAAAACACCTCGCGCCAAATGGCACAGCCATTGTAAACACCGACGATCCGGAGTGGACATACTTCGCAAATAGACTCCGTCACAGCGCACAGAAACTGATTGGATTTGGTTCTCCCAAACAACGTGTCACGTTTTTTGAAAGTGTAAAAGAATCTCCCAGAGAGCCTCATTTTTTAGAAATTTCAGACACAATTTCAGATCACAAGGGAATACGAGGGGCCTGGCGTTTATTTGGTGCAAATTCCCTCGTTGAAGAAGTTGATTTTGAATGTCCTTTGCTGGGAGCATTTCAACATCACAATTTAGCGGCATCCGTGGCAGCCATGCTCTGTAAAGGGTTTTCGCTCAAACAAATTTCGCTTCATTGCTCTCTTGTGCCCGGAATTCCTGGACGATTGGAACATGTGGTAGAAGCCTCGGTTGCGCCCCACCCCGTTGTTCTCGTAGACTACGCGCACAAACCCGATGCCCTCGAAAAAACCCTTCAAACACTCAAAAATATTACGCCACCAGGGGCACAACTCATTAGCGTTTTTGGATGTGGCGGCGACAGAGATACAAGCAAACGACCCATTATGGGAGAGATATCATCACGTATCGCAGATATCAGCATTGTAACATCCGACAACCCGCGCACCGAAAATGCAAATACAATTGTTAATGAAGTCATGGCTGGCATTCCACAAAACTCTAGAGCTCGCCCAATCGTTGACCGACGCGAGGCTATTTTTGAAGCTCTTCGCGAAGCTAAAGCAAACGATGTCGTGGTTATTTCTGGAAAAGGGCACGAAGATTATCAAATCATTGGTACTCAAAAATATCCGTTTAGCGACTTTGACATTGCCCGATGCGCCCTGAAAGCAATATTTCAAAAGCAAAAGAAGGAGTAAATCGTTCGTATGCTACATTTCCTTTTTGTAAAACTCATTCAATACAATCACGATACCTTCGGATTTCTCAATGCTCTTTTGTATTTGTCGAGCCGTGCCATTCTTGCTCTTGTAACCGCAATTTTAATTTCAATGGCCTTGTATCCGCCAGTCATTCGCTGGCTACGGGCACTGAAAGCAGGCCAACCCATTCGCACTCTTGGGCCCGAAAGTCACTTCGAAAAAAAAGGCACTCCAACCATGGGTGGCCTCGTGATCTTGTTCTCTCTGCTACTGAGTGCAATGCTTTGGATGGACATCACAAATCGCCATCTTTGGACCCTCACAATTGTCACTGTGGGTTTTGGTTTAGCCGGATTTTTGGACGACTTTCTCAAAATCACGAAAAAGAATACTCAAGGACTCCCGGGCCGATACAAGATGATAATCCTAGGCGGATTTGGAATGGCGGCACTGGGGTGGCACCATTGGGCCGCTCTTCAAACCGGACTTCCGCACATTTCAGTAAAAGCAGCAACCGAACTCGTTTTGCCTTTCATAAAAGTCAAATCCAGCACAGCATCAATTGCATGGGATCTTGGGTGGTGGTATTTGCCTTTTGGTTTGCTTGTTCTAGTAGGAACAAGTAACGCCGTTAATCTCACCGATGGTTTGGATGGTCTCGTTATTGGTCCTGTTCTCACGTGCTCCGTTGCCTTCCTTGCTCTATCCTATGTCACAGGAAACGTGATTGTTGCAAAATATCTTTACTATCATACCGTACCCGGTTCTGGCGAAATTGTAGTATTTCTCGCGGCCCTCATTGGCAGTTCCGTTGGCTTTTTATGGTTTAACACATGGCCTGCACAAGTTTTTATGGGCGACTCTGGCGCATTGCCGTTGGGCGGCATTTTGGGTGCCATCGCCATTATCACCGGCCACGAAATTCTACTCATTTTAATGGGCGGCGTTTTTGTGGTTGAAGCCGTTTCCGTTATCATTCAAGTTGCATCGTTCAAGCTTACGGGAAAACGTGTTTTTAAAATGGCTCCTATTCACCACCATTACGAAAAAAAAGGATGGCCGGAACAAAAAATAACAGTCCGCATGTGGATCATAAGCCTCATGCTTGCCCTGCTTTCAATGCTCACACTTAAACTTCGATGAGGATTTTATGACACTCGTACCGAATTTAGATGGTTGTCGTGTTTGGGTTGCCGGAGCCGCAAGAAGCGGTATTGGCGCTGCACAGATCCTTAAAAATTTAGGTGCCAGTGTATTCGTTAGCGACTCCGCTTCTATTCCGGAAGAATCAAAGACGCTTCTTCAATCTCTAAACATTGAATTTGAAGAAAACGGACATTCATTTGATCAATTCGAACTTGAAGCAAAATTACTTGTTATTTCTCCTGCAATTTTGCTCGATCGCGGGCTCGCATTACATGCTCGTAAGCACAAAATTCCCATCGTAAGCGAAATTGAAGTCACGTCTTGGATTGTGGCACACAGCAAAATTTGCGGCATAACAGGAACAAATGGAAAAAGCACAACAACGCACTATTTGGCACAGTTGCTGGATCGCGGTGGATTAAAAGGCGTCGCCTGCGGTAATATTGGCAAAGCATTTTCGGTTGCCACCAAAGAAAATTCAGACGCCACCTTCGCAGTTGAGCTTTCCAGCTATCAGCTCGAATCTACTTACTCTCTTCGTCCAAAAACAACAATTCTTCTCAATTTGCAGCTCGATCATCAAGCCCGATACGAAAACCTAGACGACTATTTAAAAGCAAAGTGGCGCATTGTTCTTCTCACTGCCGATGACGGAATTGCATGCATCGATTCCGATTGTTTTGAGCACGCCGTTAAAATGGGACTTCCACTTCCGCGCGCACAAGTGATTCTTCTAAATTCTCTTCCCGAAGTGCAAAAAGAAACCCCGGAAGCAATTGTGAATTATTTGCGCTTTGGTCAAAACCTTCCTGTGGCTTTATATCACGACTTGCGCAAAACACCTGGCATCGAAATTTTTTGTTCAAATACTTTTGGCTACGCTATTGCACAAATATTGTCTGATCGGAGTCTCAAAATCACGGTAAAGTCAGAAACCATTGACGCAGAATTTCACGTTCGAACCCCTTGTTTACCTGGGGAGCACAACGCAAAAAATATTCTTGCCGCAAGTGTGGCTGCCCTTGCCATGGGTGTTTCTGTCGAAACCATACGCGTTCAATGGGAGCACGATTTTACCCAATACCAACATCTTGCTCACCGTTTGGAAAATATTGGCGACAAAAACTCCCAGTTTCTCACTTCCGAAGAAAAAATCCGCAAAGTTGCAATTGTGAACGACTCTAAAGCCACCAACGTGGAAAGCGTTATAGTTGCACTCAAATCATACGACAAACCCTTGCGTGTCCTGGTGGGCGGCGATCCCAAAGGTGAGAGTTTTGCGCCCCTAGCTGCGTTTGTTGGCAAAAGAGTTATAAAATTCTATCCTTTTGGAAAGGCTGGCCAAGAAATCTTTGACGACATCAATCCAATAGCATCCAAGCATGTTGCTCCGGTTTCAAAGTCGCTTTTTGATGCCGCCCAAACAGCGCTTAACGAATCCAACGATGGAGAAATTATCCTTCTATCGCCTTCATGTGCCAGCTTCGACGAATTCAAAAATTTCGAACACCGCGGCGATATGTTCCGAACATGGGCAAAAGAACGTTTGGTATCTGGAGAAAATCCGTCGTGAATCACAACGAAAGCTTTTCTCATTCAAAAAAAGATGCGAGTGACTCCTCACAAAAAAACTCTCAAGGAATTGAGAATAACACCGAGAAACTCAGTCTATTTTTGCTTTATGGCGGGCAAACTCTTTGGTTCCCTGTTTTAGCGCTCACCGCCTTGGGACTGCTTTTCGTTTACAGTTCATCAAGCGTCTATGCTTCACAAAAATATGGCGATGAGTATCTCTTCTTCAAAAAACAACTCTTGTTTCTGGTGCCGGCCCTGTTTATGGGCTTCCTGGGCATGCGAGTGCGCATTTCTTTTTTGGATCGCTATGCTGGCCGTATTTTTATGGGTGCACTCATAGCCACGCTCCTCACACGCGCGCCAATTATCGGAAAAAAAGTTCTTGGCGCTGCGCGTTGGATTCAAATTGCTGGATTCCAAATTCAACCTAGCGAATTTTTGAAAATTGCAACCGTTCTTTTCGCTTCCTATTTGCTTTCGAAAAACCCGCGAAAAATTGCGCATCTATGGCCAATTCCACTAGCATTTGGAGCCCTCCTTATGCAACCCGACTTTGGATCAACCATGATCTTGGTGATGGGTTTGGCAGCGCTCATCTTTTTGCATGGAATCCCCTATCGCTTTTTCATTGCTGGCACCCTTGCTTTTCTGCCACTTATTGGCGGAATTATGATTGCGGCCCCCTACCGCATGCGACGTCTTATCACATTTTTAGATCCCTTTGCCGATCCCCTGGGAGCCGGTTTTCAGGTGATTCAAAGTTTTGTTGCCATTGCCAACGGGGGCTTATTCGGAAAAGGTCTTGGTGGTAGCCAACAGAAACTTTTCTTCTTACCAGAAGCGCACACCGACTTCATTCTGGCAGTTATTGCCGAAGAAATGGGTTTTTCTGGAGTTGTTGTTGTTGCTGGCGTATATGCTCTTCTTTTTATCACCATTCTTCAATTTCTTAAAAAGGTACGCAGTCATCGCGAACGGCTCTTGGGAGCTGGAATTTTTGCTATGCTCGCTGCGTCAACCATTGTCAATATGGGGGTTGTTGCGGGTTTGTTGCCCACAAAAGGACTGCCGTTACCCTTTGTGTCCTCGGGTGGTTCCTCTCTTTTGGCGTCGTTTTTTATGATGGGACTTCTTTCGCAAATCTATAGGAATACAATCTTAGCAAACTCTGCAGCAAAAGATGAATCCGTATCCAAAACTTCTGCTTACCGACTCAACCGCCTTCCCAATTTAAAGGTAGAAACAGATGTTTGATATCAATCGTCGCATTCACTTTGTAGGTATTGGTGGAACTGGAATGTCTGGAATTGCAGAAGTTCTGCTTAATTTGGGCTACCGTGTTTCGGGAAGCGACAGCAAAGATTCCGAGACAGTAAAGCGTCTGCGCGAGTTGGGCGCGGAAATCACAATAGGCCACCTAGCATCCAGTGTGACTACCGCAGATGTTGTTGTGGCAAGCAGTGCTATCAACAAAAATAATCCTGAGCTCCAAGAAGCCGCTCATAAGCGTATTCCTGTTATTCATCGCTCCGAAATGCTTGCCGAACTCATGCGCCTCAAACATGGCATCATCGTCGCAGGAACGCACGGAAAAACAACAACAACAAGCTTACTTGCCACAGTGCTTTCTGCATCAGGAATTGACCCCACGGTTGTCATTGGTGGACGTTTAAACGCCTTAGGTGCCAACGCAAAACTGGGAAAAAGCGATTTCTTTTTAGCAGAAGCCGATGAAAGCGACGGCAGCTTTCTGCGTCTCACACCTTCCATTGCGGTTGTGACAAACATCGATCGCGACCACCTCGATCACTGGTCCGGACTCGACGAAATCATTGTGGCTTTTCGCACTTTTCTCGAAAAAACTCCCTTCTACGGCTGTATCTGTGCTTGCATTGACGATCCTGGCGTTCAACTTGTTGTTCCCCATCTGCGCCGCAAGATCATCACCTATGGACTGCGCCCCGACGCCGACATCTTTGCAAAAAACATTTTTCAGGAAGGTTTTTCAACCACATTTACACCCGTATTTTTCGGTGTCGAACAGAAACAAGTCACACTCAAAATGCCCGGACGACACAACGTTCAAAATGCCCTTGCGAGCTATGCAGTGGCAAGCGCTCTTAGGTTGGATCCTTCTCTTGTTGGAAAAGCCATTGGCGCTTTTCAGGGCGTGCAACACCGGACAACACTTTTGGGAACCACAGAAAATACGGTGGTCATTGATGATTATGCTCACAATCCTCAAAAAATTGCAGCCGCCCTCAAAGGACTCCGCGAAGGGTATCGAACCGCACATTTGTGTGCCATTTTTCAGCCGCACCGCTACACACGCGTCAAGTCTATGCTCGAAGAATTTGCGTGTGGTTTTGCCGATGCCGATTCTGTTATTGTAACTCCAATTTACTCGGCCGGCGAAACACCCATTCCCGGAATAAATCCAGAATGTATTGCTCAGCACATCAGAAATCACTCTTTCGGCGGCTCTGCGGCTCCTGTATTTGTTGTGAGCGATCTTCAACATGCAACAAGCACTGCCGTGCAAATTGCAAAACAAAACTCAAATCAAAATCCCAAAAATATCACGGTCATTGTCAGTTTGGGCGCTGGTGATGTTGCCAATACAGGCGAATGGATTTTGAAACAATTACGAGGCGAAAAATGAGCTCACTGCGCAAACAAGAAATTCGAAGAAAGTCTAAAAAGAGAGGTCTCTCATCGGACTCGAGCCGAAAAAACACCTGGACAAAATTTCTGTTTCGCATGCTGCGTCTTCCCTTCAATGGAACCCTTTGGTTAGTTGGAATTTTTCGCAAATTTCCGCGCACGTCAATTGTTTCCTGCGGAATTATCACAGGGCTTGTGACAATCGCATGGGGGGTGCGCAGCATTCACAGCGCTATAGAATCGCGATTGCCTCAAAGCATTTCTGTCCAGTGCGAAGACGACTCCCTGCTACAACGTGTGAACAAAACAGCCTGGCAAGCCTTGCAAGATGCCAAAAATCGCGGAACCTCACGTACCGAATTTTTGACTCAACTTGCGACAAAATTGAATACCATCGAAAGTTTGGACAATTTTCAAATACGATCAGGACTCGACAGAAAACTTCAGATTTGGGCAATTCCACAAAATCCTGCATTTGTTTTGGAAGGGACAGAAGGACAACGTGCCGTCATATCAACACGCATGCAAGCCATTGCAACTTTGTCTTCAGGAACTCCAGCGCCCGATCTGCCATACGTCCACGCTCCAGAAATCAAAATTACACAACGCTCAATTCTATCAAAGGAAAAGCGCGCTCGCATTCCTTCCATTTCAGGCATCAATTTGCCCTGGATATACAGACAAATTCACGCCATGAATAATTCTAAAGAAGCTCTGGTCGCACAAAATTTTGTTGTCAACAGTTACTTTTGGAAACAGAGTACTGGTTTTTCCGTAAAACTCGACCACAAAAAATTGAGTACCATCGCAACAAATTCCGTCTCAATAAATTCGACGTCAACACCTAATTCAGGAGCATCATCAGCCGTTCCCACCACAACAATAGCGACAACAACAACGCCGTCGGATTCCATGACCGTGATATTTGGTGAAGCCGACATCGGAACTAAAAAAGAAAGAATGCTAGCTGTCATTTCCAATTTTTCTGCAAAGAATATAGTTCCAGAACTTGTTGACCTTAGCTTCCCCGATCGGGCTCTTGTACGAATGGGACTTTCCGATAACGGCACTACAATATCATTTTGACGCTCTAAACACGATGTGAAGGAGTAAAGCTATGACACCCGATAAAATTCCCAATCTTTGTGTTGCGCTAGAGATAGGATCTTCTCACACTAGCGTTTTAGTTGCACAGCGATCGTCTACCGAAACGACATCACACATTTTGGGTTATGCACGCGTTGAACACACAGCGATGCGCAAAGGCACCATCGTCAATTTCGAGGCTCTCGTCACAAGCATTCAGGATGTTGTGGACGAAGCCGAACGCCAAACGGGTCTTCAACTCAATCAAGTTCGACTTGGAGTGAACAGTTGCGATGTTTCGTTTGACAATTGCACACATACTCTCTTGCTCAAAAATGGCGAAGTGCGCGAGTTAGACGTCGAACGCCTGCACGCTCTCAGTAAAACAGAACGTCCACCCAACGGCTTCGATTTTATCCACATCTTACCCACACAGTTTTTGTTGGACGGAAAAGCAGGAATTGTAAGCCCCATTGGAATGTGTGGCAATCAATTGGCAAGCGTTTATCACCGCGTCGCGTTCCCTCAACCCGAGATTCGTAATCTTATTAAAGCTTCCAATCAGGCCGGTTTGCATGTTGAATCCATTGTATTTGAAGCGCTTTCAGCCGCAGAAGCTACGCTCGATTCCGATGAAAAAGACTTAGGAGTTGCTTGTATTTCCATTGGAAGTCACATTACAAATATTGCCATTTACCGGTCTGGTTACCCAATATTTTGCAAAGGATATCCCTTTGGATCCAATCACATTACAAAGGATTTGGCCATTGGATTGCGGACAACACAAGTTGAAGCAGAGCGCATCAAACGTGAACACGGCCAGGCACTTTATGCTCTCCTTGGCAGCCATGATGCTGTTCGCATCACAGAAATGAGCGGACGACCCACGCGCGAAGTGATGCGTGGAGAGGTCTGGCAAATTATCGAGCCTCGCGTCTGTGAAATTTTCGAAACCATATTCGCCGATCTTTCCCGCCATTCTCTGGTTGAAGAACTGGAAAAAGGCATCGTACTCACAGGCGGAGGTGCTCTTTTGCCCGGTCTTTGCCTTGCCGCCGAAAAAACATTCGGACGTCAAACTCGCACTGGAATTCCCGAGTCAACATCCGGACTCGTTGACGGCCTCAAGTCACCTTCGGCATCTCCCCTTGTAGGAATTTTAGAACCTCTTTTTGGAACACCCGAAGAAAAAGCCACGGTCTTCAACAGAATTGGCGCCATGAGCTCGCGAGGCGGAATTGCCACATTTGCACAGGAAATCTGGGCAAAAGTTCTTGAACCCTTCGAATAAAAAACCTGAATAGAAGATCTGAATAAAGAGTCATAAAACGAAATTCTGAATTTTATCGTACATTAAACTCGGAAAACGCTCCCAGTTTAAATTATTTTTTGATGTATTTTCCCATATAGTCACCACAGAAAAAAACAGCAACGGTCGTTTCTTCGCGCATACTGTGGAGGTTCCATGTTATCTGTTTCTCAACAATCTCTGGCAAAATCCCAAGAAACATGTGGATGTATTGATCAAAAAATCGATATTGTCATTATTGACGATAACAAACATTTTTCGGAAATCCTAAAATCACTTCTCATCAACGAAGGGTATTCTGCAACGTGTGCCCACGACGGCAGCGAAGGACTCCGTACAATTCTAAAACTACAACCTCGCATTGTAGTGCTCGACATTCAAATGCCCGTGCTTAACGGCGTCGAGGTTTTGCGTCAAATGCGCAATCATCCAGAACTCAACGGCACGCCAGTTATTCTGGCCTCGGCAGAGCGGGATGTTGCAAGCCACGCAAGCCATTACTCACAAACCAACGCCCTTCGCAAACCGTTCGATCTCTCTCATTTGTCTCAACTCGTGCATAGCATCTTAAACACACCCAAACGTCAATCGGCTCAAAGTCAAGACGAATTCACAATAGCGTCCTAGCCCAGGGCGATCTCGAAATTTTCAATGTCAGAAGCTTAGCGTTCGATATTTCGGCACCACATAAAAACACTGCCTCAACACCATCAAATTTTTGACACCTTCTTTTTCTCTTTTGAAAACGTTGGGCAAACTTTACACCCTCCCACAAAAACCCTATGATTCGTCTTAGAAATAGGCTCCAAATGAACTGAAACCGTAACACCAGCAACAAGGAGTTGTGGCATGGCCGACAGGGATAGTCTGCTTGCAAACGCTGTAATCAAAGTCATTGGCGTCGGTGGCGCAGGTGGCAATGCAATCAACACGATGATTCGCGCAGGAATTTCCGGTGTGGAATTTATCGCTGCCAACACAGATATTCAATCGCTCCAAGCGAATCTTGCTCCCATTAAGATTCAGCTTGGACGCGAACTCACCAAAGGATTGGGTGCAGGCGCAAATCCCGAAATTGGACGTGATGCCGCGCTCGAAGACAAAGCCATCATCCAAGAAGTGGTGGGTGGCGCAGACATGGTCTTTATTACCGGCGGTTTGGGTGGTGGAACCGGCACAGGAGCCGCTCCCATTATTGCACAGGTTGCACGTGAAATGGGAGCACTTACGGTAGGTGTTGTTACTAAGCCGTTCGCTTTTGAAGGAAAAAAACGCCGCAATCACGCAGATATTGGTATGCAAAATTTGCGCAATGCCGTAGACACTCTGATTACCATACCCAATCAACGCCTCCTTTCCATTGCTCCACCAAACATGCCACTTCTGGATGCCTTCAGCCTTGCTAACGACGTGTTGTTAAACGCTGTCAGAGGTATCAACGACATTATTAATGTTCCAGGTTTGGTGAATGCCGACTTCGCTGACGTTCGCACAACCATGTCTGAAATGGGAATGGCCCTCATGGGAACCGGCATTGCTTCGGGTGCCAACCGCGCTCAAGAAGCAGCCCGTTTGGCCATTAATTCGCCTCTTCTCGAGGACATCGATATTGAAGGCGCAACAGGACTCCTTATCAACATCACAGGTCCGGCTTCAATGACCATGCAAGAATACGCCGAAGCCGCCACTCTCATTCAAGAAGCCGCACATGAAGATGCCAACGTTATTGTGGGCTGCGTTATTGATGACACTCTCCAAGACAGCATTCGGGTTACCGTTATTGCCACCGGTTTCGATCGCGCGGCAGTGTCGCATCCCGAAATTCGCACCATGACCGGAGCGCCGCAATATCAAACAACACAATCGTATGGAATTCACGGTCATATCTCGCAGCCGCGCATGGATCACGGACAACATTTTTCGCAGCAGCGTCCGCAGTCCATTCCGTACAACTCACCAACACAACCTCAAACATCTGTTCCAGCATCACTGCCGAACTCCATGCCAACACCGGTGCCCACTTCCGACTACCGAAATAACGTCAACAGTATTGTGAATCAGCGCCCACAACAGACGCCATTTCACAACCCAATTCCACAATCACAACAACGCGGCCTGTTTGAACCAACAACAACACCTCACCAACCCGACAGCTATGGTGAGCAAGGACGCGACTTGGCTCGCCGCACCACTCCGCAAAACATGCAGGGAGTTCAGCAACGGGCAATGGCTTCCGATACTCAAACACCTGCACTTGCACCAGCGCACGCACCAACGCAAACAATGCGCATGCAATCGGAGTACGAAGACCTCACAAAATGGACATTGGATTTGGCAAAATCTCCAAACGAAACCACACACACTTCACAGGTTTCTCAAACTCCACAAACAACAAATTCTGATATGCGTTCTGTAAGCGGAGCATCGGTGTGTGAAGACGATAACTTTCTCTGCGGTGATTCCGATACCGAATCGGCACTAAATATTGCCCGCGAGCTCGCCCATGTTTCAGCCGCAGACGACTACGAAACACCCGCATTTCTACGCAGACGCGAAGATTCAAAAAGTATTTGATAAATAGAAATAATCAGCGTTCGGGTGACAACCACGTCCAACTTTCGTAGTCATCATTAGGGTGGGCATCAAAACGCTCCAACACCAATTGACCCAGCAAAGATTGACAGGTGCTATAACCCAAAACTGAAACATCTTTCAAAACGAAAGGTCCAACCTGCAATTCTGGTAACGTAAATAAGCTAGCGCGAATCTCGGGCACATCCGCCATGACGAGGTCTTGACAGCATCTGACATCTAGAAATTCTAGCTGCGGAGAATGAGCGGCAATTACAAGATAAAGTTAGCACAGAAACTCCTTGCAGAAGCCAGTCACTACACCACGTCTCCCTCTCCCGCAACACGCGGCCCCCCCGTTTCACGTGAAACAGCGCTTTATTCACGCGAAAAGTTTGAACATTTTTTCACTTTTTTATTTATTCAAAAAAAATCGACAGCGAATTGCAAACGAATCCTTCAAGAACCAACAAAAGCAGCTTCAACCGAAACCTTAGAAGACTGCGACTTTGCCGCAGACACGTCACTTTCCAATATTGCCAAAAGAAAAAGCCATGCCACATATGCAGAAGGCTTAACGACACAAATTCCTTGTTTTTCGCTCTCTTTTTCGTTCTCTTTTCCACCGACGTTCAACAACGAAGTTTGTCGCTGCGACTGCGAGCAATAACCATCCCATGACATGGGAATTTGCACTAACTTCGAAAGCGCTGCCCATTCGTTGTCTTCTGCTAAAAAACGTTCCGGCACAAGCACAACATCAGCGTCAACGCGTTGACGCCACTCTGCAACTCCGCCACGGTTTCGAAACACTTCAGCCAAACACTTCGATAAAAACTGCGCCAATTGCTCGCAAGAACAAAAACTCGTTCTCTCACAAAAAAAGGTCTTAGGAGCACGGTCCAATCCCAGTTTTTTAAGCGCCAGAAGCTGTTGCTGTCCCGAAAAAACTCCCGCCAAATCGAATGGAGGAGGCGACCGCAGCAAAATATACGACCCAACACCGTTCAGCGCGGCTTCCGAAAATTTCAGAATTCTTTCAAACAACGTTTCAAGCGCCAATGCGTCGGAAAACCCAACCCGACCCACATGTTCACGCCACACACCAGGCCATGCATCGGGAAGCAAAAAAAGAATCGACTTCAACTTTTTAGCAAAAACAAAAACACCCTCTAAAAATCCTGCAAAATCGGGCAACAAAACAAGGCTCCAGATATCCAGAACCAACACAGTATCGTCCTTTGACATCCGCGAAACAATACCGCTGAGCTGCGCAATATCGCCCTCTCCCACGCGCAAAAATTCTTCAGGTTGAACTCCGCAATAATCAACAGAGCGTGCCGCTTCGGGAATTTGCACCGATAGCGCCGCTTCAGGAGCTAATTTTCGCACTTCTAATGAAACTGCTTCAATAAATTTGGGAGAAGCCATGCCCCAAAGGACAATCTTCACCCTTGTTCTCCTCCAACCGAAGCAGCTGAAGCAATCAGAGAATCCTTATTGAACTCACTGAACTCGTGATGTGCGCCCAATGCATCCAAAAATGCGCACGCAGCAGAACGCCATTCAAAAGCACCTTCCAAACCAGCACTTTGCAGCACAAATTGCCGAGGCGACTGAGCCTTTGCCATTGCTTCAAAAAACTTTTCTCGTTTTACGTTGGATGCCAACATTTCGGAAACGGCCAACGCCCACTCGCCTTCGTTGCTATTTTCCATGCCGCGCCAATAGATTTCAGGAAGACGTCCTTCGGGAAAATGCCCATCCACTGCAGTTCCTTTGCGGAACAAAACAGGCAACCCCGATAACGCCGCTTCCAGTGGTGGCAATCCAAAACCTTCAGCCAAACTCGGATGCACAAGCATGTCAGACACACGATACAAAAGAGCAAGAGCTTCGTCGGAAATAGAGGGAATTAACAAAACTCCCTGCTCCTTCAAAAACCGACAAGCTCCCAAACGAATCGCGCCGCGTTCATCAAATTGCCGAGCGGTTGTAGCATCACCATCGATGCGCACCAAAAGCGTCGACTCATTTCGGCCATCTCTTCGGGCCGCCGCAGTTGCCTTTTCAGCCAAATCCCAACACTTGTAAGCTTGCCCTCTGCCCACACCCAAAATCCAACGGCAATTGGTAATCCATTGTTCCGATTCGGGAGTGCCCGAAAATGCTGCCGCCGTAAGAAATTCCCGGCGCAAAAATCGCCGTTCCGAAACATCCACCGGCCTCTGTTTTGCTCCAAAAGTGCTATCAACACCTTCGCCCAAAACACGAATATCAACCGTTTTCGATTTGGAAAGATTTCGCAAAATTTGCGCGGAATGTTCCGACACCGTCAACACCAAAGGAAATCGATTTAAAGTATTTTTGACACGCATACGAAACTGCGTACCAAAGAAAAAACCAGTCGATTTTGGCTGTTCAAATGGAATGGCGTCGTGAATAATTTGCACAACACGCCCAAAATATTTTTTTCCAAACAATCTGCCCACAAAAATAGGACGATCAAAATTCCCTGGAGCAACCCACAAAAAATCTCCATGTGTGTATTGCTTAAGGCGCTTAATAGCTCCCGTTGGCCACCAGTAAACAGGCTTATCCCACCGGCTTGTAAGCGCGCCCTTGCCGCCACTCCAAAATGAAGTCTCTTCTGGATAATGACGCACTAAATCAACGGTCCAAGTGGCGGGCTCATATTTTGAAGCGAACAACAAACGCAAGTTCGGAGGCACACGTCCTTCACGCTTGCGTTGCCGGAGTTCCTCGGCCAACGATAAAGAAAATCCCGTAATAAATCGAGCAATTCCCGAATGTGCCCCTTCGCGAGCCAATCTCACATCCAAAACTATCCAAGGAGGCAATCCCGACTTTTCAGCTTCCATGCTTCAAGCCTCTTCTTATTTTTGTTTCATAAAATTCAGACGCATTGCCGCATCAATACGCGCTGTAGCTCGGTATTCTGCTTTCTCGGCGCGTGTCATGTCAATACCGGAAGTCACACCTCTCCGGCGATCCTGTGCACGAGCCAAAGCCTTACGAGCGCGATCAAGATCAACCGTCGAAGCTTCTTCGGCGGAATCGGCGAGCACCGTAACCACGTTTTCTTTGATTTCGGCAATTCCCGCTTCCACTGCAAAGTGATGGGTTTTGCCCTCGGCCACATACGTCAGCACACCATATCCAAGTTGTGCAACATAGGGTTCGTGGGCTGGTAAGACTCCCATATCCCCGTTTTGAGCGGGCAAACAAAGCTCCGAAGTCTCTACTTCAAAAAGCTTTTTTGAAGGTGTCAAAAGCACGAGTTTCATTTTGTGAACCGAAGTCATGTCAGCCATAACCACATCCTTTTTTCATCAGCCCGCAAGCTTCTTGGCCTTCTCAACGACTTCCTCGATGGTTCCAACCATATGGAATGCCGACTCAGGGAGATGATCCCATTTGCCATCACAAATTTCTTTGAAGCCCTTCACTGTATCCGCAACAGAAACAAAACGGCCTTCAAGGCCATTAAACGCTGCAGCCACATGAAGAGGCTGCGACAAAAAGCGTTCAATACGACGAGCCCGTGTCACAACAAGTTTGTCGTCTTCGGAAAGCTCATCCATGCCCAAAATCGCAATAATATCTTGGAGCTCACGATAACGCTGCAGGGTTTGCTGCACGCGACGCGCAACATTGTAGTGTTCTTGTCCCACCACTTGCGGATCCAAAATACGACTTGTCGACTGCAAAGGATGCACGGCTGGATAAATACCTTTTTCAGCAATGCTTCGATCCAAATTGGTGGTAGCATCCAAGTGTGCAAACGCCGTAGCAGGCGCCGGATCTGTGTAGTCATCAGCAGGAACATAAATTGCCTGCACAGATGTAATAGAACCCGAATCGGTAGACGTAATACGTTCCTGAAGCTCGCCCATTTCGGTAGCAAGGTTGGGCTGATAACCCACAGCCGAGGGAATACGTCCCAAGAGAGCCGACACTTCAGCGCCGGCCTGAGTGAAGCGGAAAATATTGTCGATAAACAAAAGCACGTCTTGGTTGAGTTCATCACGAAAATACTCTGCTACGGTAAGAGCCGACAACGCAACACGAGCACGGGCACCGGGAGGCTCGTTCATCTGCCCGTAAACCAGCGCAACTTTATCGATAACGCCCGATTCGCTCATTTCCTGATAAAGATCGTTTCCTTCGCGCGTGCGTTCACCCACACCACCAAAAACCGAATAACCACCGTGTTTCTTGGCAATGTTGTTAATAAGCTCCATAATAAGAACTGTTTTGCCTACACCGGCGCCGCCAAACAGGCCGATTTTTCCACCCTTTTGATAAGGAGCCAAAAGATCGACCACTTTAATACCTGTTTCGAGCACTTCAATGCGTGTGCTTTGACGAGTAAATTCAGGCGCCTTACGATGAATGGGGTACCGCTTGTCGCACTCAACAGGGCCTTTATTATCAACAGGATCGCCCGTAACATTCAACAAACGTCCCAAAACCTGCTTACCCACGGGAACCGAGATTTGTTCGCCAGTATCAACAACATCAACGCCACGAGCCAATCCGTCGGTAGCATCCATGGCAACGGTGCGTACAGTGTTTTCACCCAAGTGCTGCGCCACTTCCAAAACAAGATTATTTTCGCCGCCTTCAACGAATTTGTTTGTGGTGCGAAGCGCATTAAAAATATCCGGAAGCTGTCCCTTCTCGAATTCTACGTCCACAACTGGTCCCATAACCTGGAGGATTTTTCCCTTTTTCATCGTCAACACTCCAATCAATTCTTTTCAAACTCAAAATTGAAATTTCCAAATGCGCGCTTCTCAGCGCACACCCACACTCATAGAGCCTCGGCGCCACTCACAATCTCAATCAATTCCTTTGTAATGGCAGCCTGACGCGCACGCTGATACGTAACTTGCAGCTTACGCAGCATTTCTTTTGCGTTACGTGTTGCACTATCCATGGCGGCCATGCGTGCACAATGTTCGCTTGCCACGGCCTCCAAAAGAGTTTGATACACCGCGGTTGCCAAGTAGCGCGGCAGTGCAACGTCCAACACCTCTTGTGCCGATGGTTCAAAAGTAGCCTCACCCGGCTTTTCACCCGAAAGAGCATTCTTGTCGAAAGGCAAAACCGTTTCTGCGACCAATGGCAAATTTCCTGCCGACTCAAACCGTGTGAACACAAAGATGAGTTTTCCAAAGTTCTTGCCAAAAGAATTGATGATCAAGTGCGAAAGCGCTTCAGAAAAGGGTTTTACACGCTTTTCAAAGGGCGTTGCCACCAACCTGATCACCCCCTGATCACCAAACTGATCAGGCGCACTCTCCAAATCAGTGAGTGCGCATTGCTTATTCACAAAGCCCTTGATTGCCGCATTTCGGATCAAACTCTGGTGAGCTTTTTTGCCTAGGCAGGTGATCGCCACCTTCCGTCCGGCCTCCTGCTCTTCCGCGAGCATCTTAAGCGTAAGCTTTGTTACGTTTGAATTATAGCTTCCACAAAGTCCGCGCTCCGAAGACACAACAATAATATGCGTCACGTCCGACTTTGAGGGCTCCATAAGAGGATGAGATGCTCCCGCACCCAAACTCCCCACCACATCTCGCACCATGCGCATCAAAGCTCGGGCATACGGTTTCGCTTGAAAGACCGTGGTTTGAGCTCGACCAAATTTCGCGGTCGATACCAACTTCATGGCCTTCGTAATTTGCTCCGTATTCCGAACGCTCCGAATGCGCGTTCGAAGGTCTTTAAGATTTGCCGGCATTAGGATCAAACCTCTTTAAAAAGTCTTCAAATGCACCTTTAAGCTTCTTTTGAAACTCGTCCGTCATCTTTTTGCCACTTGCAATCTCATCCACCAGAGGTTTGTGACTCGATTCCATATAAGAATGAAGTTGCGCCTCCCATGTAGAGACATCTTTCACTTCCACGGTATCCAAAAATCCGTTAGTGGCGGCAAAAATTGAAATCACCTGCCGTTCAACGGGCATTGGCTTATACTGCGGCTGTTTCATAAGCTCCATCAAACGTTGACCGCGATGAAGTTGCCTACGAGTCACAGCATCCAAGTCGGCACCAAATTGCGCAAATGCGGCAAGCTCACGGTACTGTGCCAACTCCAAACGCAACATTCCCGCTGCCTGTTTCATAGGAGCAATCTGAGCAGACCCTCCTACGCGAGACACAGAAATTCCGGCGTTTACTGCAGGACGCAACCCAGAGTTAAAAAGATCGGATTCCAAAAAGATCTGACCATCGGTAATAGAAATAACGTTCGTCGGAATATAAGCAGACACGTCACCCGCTTGAGTTTCAATAACAGGAAAAGCCGTCAAGCTACCAGAACCCAATTCGTCGTTGAGTTTGCAAGCGCGTTCCAACAGGCGACTGTGAACATAAAACACGTCTCCCGGATAGGCTTCACGGCCCGGAGGACGGCGCAGCAACAAAGACATCTCACGATAAGCTTGAGCGTGCTTAGTAAGATCGTCGTAAAAAATAACCGCGTGCCGGCCACTGTCGCGAAAATATTCGCCCATGGTGCAGCCCGAATAAGGTGCAAGAAATTGCAATGGTGCAGCATCTGATGCAGTTGCCGCAACGATAATTGTGTATTCCAAAGCGCCTGCTTTGCGCAACCGCTCCACCACCTGAGCCACAGTGGAAGCCTTTTGACCCACCGCAACATAAATACAAACAATTTCTTTGCCTTTTTGATTCAAAATGGTGTCAACAATAATGGCAGTTTTACCCGTTTGACGGTCGCCAATAATAAGTTCGCGCTGACCTCGGCCAATGGGAATCATGGCATCCACTGCTTTAAGTCCGGTTTGCACAGGCTGATGAACACTTTTGCGCGTCATAATACCGGGTGCTTTTACTTCAACCGGATTTTGCTTCGGATTTTGAATTGGACCCAAACCGTCAATGGGTTCCCCAAGAGCGTTCACAACACGCCCCAAAAGTCCTTCACCCACTGGCACCGAATTCACGTTGGAGCTACGGCGAACCTGCATGCCCTCGCGAATTTTTTCGCTATCGCCAAAAATAGCAACACCCACGTTGTCTTCTTCAAGATTTAGGACCACGCCCTTAATTCCCGATTCAAACACCACGAGTTCGCTAGTCATGACTTTATCTAAGCCATAAACACGCGCAATACCATCGGCAACCGACACCACAACTCCCGTTTCGGCGACCTCCACCTTTTGTTCAAAGGATTTGATCTTTTCCTTTAGGAGAGCACTAATCTCGTCAACTCTAATTCCATCCATCCTTAAACTCCCCGGCTCAGTGAATCACGAAGACTCTTCAAACGTGTTTTTAAACTGGCATCGATAACGGTGCCCGAAACTTCAACAACATAACCAGCACGCAGCGACTCTTCCACGCTTGGAGTCAAAAAAACTTTCTTCCCAATGCGAGCCGAAAGCGCCGCTTCAAATTCGGTTATGGTATCGGGATCCAAAGTGCGGGCCGAAAGCAACGTGCCACGACTCACACCCGAAACATCGTCAACCATGGCATAGAAATTTTTCAAAATCTGAGGCATTAAGGCAAAACGCCGATTTTTCAAAATCAAACGCAAACAGTTTCCTACGGTAGACCCAACCTTGAGTTGTCCCATAAGAACATTCAAAAGTTCGTTCTTATTTTCATCCGAAAAAATTGGACTCACCAACACGTCCGAAATAAGAGGCAAATAAGGTTCAATTGCTTTTGTTTCATCAACAACCTGCTGCAAGGCATTTTGCTCTTGAGCAAGTTCAAGCAAAGCAATCGCATATCTTTTTGCCACTTCCGAAGTCTTTTTCTTCATCGGTGTGCATCTCCTCGGGGCACAGGAAAGTTACGAACGCCCTCAAGAGCGTCTTTTCGAAAACCATCGTTTAAAGCATTCAAACGCTCGGGCGTGAGGCGGCTTTGAACTGCAGAAATTGCCAAGTCCAACAATTCCCGACGCAAAGCTTCACGTCCTTGCACCAAAGCTTCGCGGACAACGCGATCGGCATCTTTCACCATTTGCTCAGAAGAATGTTTGGCTTCCTGAACCAGGGTCTCGGCCTCGCGCAATCCGTCTGTGCGATATTCCTCTTGAATTTGCTTCATTTCCGAAGCCAACTTGGAAATCTGCATTTCCAATTCTGTTACTCTTTTTTGAGACGCCTCAAGCATAAGTTGAGCATCGGAAAGCTCGCGGCGCAAACCTTCGCGGCGCGATTGCAAAAATCCCGGAATAATTTTTTTGCCGCCCCAATACACAACTCCCGCAAACAACGCGAATTGAAAATAAGGCCAAACAAAACTATCCATGGTTATGGGAGTAGCTCCGCCCTCAGATCCTTGCGCAATATCGCTCAAACCAGACAAACCCAAAATTGCAAAACAAAGCACAGAAACACCAAGCTTTGCAAAAATAGAATTCACAACACCATCCACCATAGCAGGCAATTTTTGCCTTTCCGCATAAAGCGTGGCGTCTACTTCACTACGAGCGGATTGAATACGATCTCGAACCGCTTCTTGTGATTTTTGAACAAGTTGCTGCGACTCCGCAACACCTTTTGCAAGTTCAGACGCGCGTTGCTTTCGCGCTTCATCCATCACATCTTTCAACTGAACATCATACTTTTTTGCAAGACGATCGCCATCCGAAATCAAACGAGTCGCACCATCTCGCTTTCCACGCGTTCGTCTCATGCGTTCAATCTGCAGACGCAACGCGGGCTTTACAATCAAAAAGTGCGCAATCGCCAAACCCGTCAAATAAACGCCCCCTTGCATAACAAGAAGAAGTTTGTCCGGATAAAGTCCTTCCTTAATGGAAGACATAGTTGCTCCCCTTCCAACCAACCAAAAACCACAACTTAGAAAATTGACTACCCAACAAGTGTACCTTGATCCGTTCCAGAATGACAATGTCAGAAGACCGTTAGCCAGTGAAGTTCCGGTCTCTGGAAGAATTTGATGGGAAATTGAAATATTTTTCCATCCCACAGGCATGCGCGAGACGAAGATGCTCATGAAGCGTGGTGCGAGAAACTGCTAACAAACGACTTGCTTTGGTAATGCTGTGCCCCAAGCCATGAACCGTATAAAAGCTCAATGCCAATTTCGCAAAAGCATGAGGCGACTGCTCACTGCCAAGCAATTGCTGAAAAAAATTCTGGGCATGTATGGCTGGACTCGCCCTATTCACTTGCCCAACACCAGGAAAAAGTTCCTCGTTTCGGTTCAAAAGCATTCTCTCTTTTTTAACTCCTAAATAGTTTTGCTTTGCTAAAAAAACAATTTCACGCAGAGTTTTGTCTGCAAGAGAATCATTTCCTTCAAATCCAGCAAAGTATGCAACCTTCACAATAGCATCCAACGTTGCCGAAAGGCCTGCAAATCGCAAAACCTCTTTTAAATGCACCATGCGTTTTCCATCGAACACATCAATAAAAGACTCTTGACGAAATTCGCGCAGAGCATACGATACTATTAACGAAAGTGATGGCAAAAACGTCGGCATCGGTGGCATTTGGCGAACCATAAATCCGGCGCCAGCAGGGAGCGACTCCTCGGAAACATACACAATGCACTTTCTTTGGCTCCGCCTTGCCAACTCCTTAACCTCAGCAACCGACGTCGCCAAAACAAACTCCGAAGAAGGGGTTTGGGCACGCTCTGTAATGAGTGTCTTGAAAACATCTCTACTTTCGTCGTTGTGTAAAAGAACCGCAACATCAAAATTGCTTCTCACATCATCCAGAATCGCATCAATTTCGGGCATTATCTTTGGTGCCATAATTTCCTGCAAAAGACCAAAACGAACCACGGACATAAAATTCTCCTATATATAGGGAGGGAACAAAAGTCGGACGGGCACCTACCCAACCGATTCCCTAGGGACTGAGCAATCCGTAGACCGCTTTTCGTGAAACGCCCGTTTTATTTTTCATTTTTGGTTTCACACTATTTTTTTGAGTTTTAATAATACAATCATACACTTATGAGGTTGTTTCACGTGGAACATTTTTCTGGCACCAAAAATTGCCTCCACCCCCCATCTCACTTAGACTCAAACTCAGTCGCAAAAAAAGAGTTCGGACTCGCCGAACTCACGCATTTTCAAAAAATCACCGACTTCTATTTTCGGGAGCAAAAAAGTGTTGATCAACGCAGAGCCATCTCAACAAGAGCAGAACCTACCAAATTCTTCCTTTCAAAATCCGGAAATTCCCGACAACCGCGTCCGAGAATTGGAACTTTCGCAACTCACACCGCTCAAAGGGCAACCCCGCCGTCTTTTCGAAGAAGGCCCCCTCACCGATCTCGCCCAAAGCATCAAAAATTATGGCATTCTCCAACCGCTCATTGTTTCGCACAACGGTGGCGGACACTTCACAATTATTGCAGGCGAACGCCGCTGGCGAGCCGCTCATTTAGCAGGCCTTTCCCGAGTGCCCTGTTTGGTACGCAATCCTAACGAACACACCTCTTTAGAAATTGCACTCATCGAAAACATACAGCGCGAAGAACTCTCACCAGTGGAAGAAGCACGCACACTGGAAAGACTTCTAAACGAACACGAATACACACAAGAAACTTTGGCATCAAAAATTGGCAAAGAACGATCAACTGTGAGTAACGCTTTGCGCCTTTTGAGCCTGCCCGAAGAAATTCTTTTTGATCTCGACTCTCGCACACTCACCGCTGGACACGCTCGAGCATTGTGTGGCCTCGAAGACAAACGCACGCAACTGCGAATCCGCCAACTCATACATAAAAAAAGGCTTTCGGTGCGCCAAACCGAGGAATTGGTAAAGCGCCACAAGCGCGAATTGGCTCAACCTCAGCCAGCAACCGCAAATATCCCTCAAGATTTGCGCAATCTTTGTGATCAGTTCAAAGGACACCTGGGAACAAAAGTTCGAATTTCGGGATCATCCGAAAAAGGAAAGATTGAAATTTCATACTATACTCAAGATGATCTGGAACGCATTGCCGAACTCGTTTTGGGTGGCGGATTGGATGCCGCACTTCATTCTTAGCTAATGGAACCCTTCCAACAAATCTCTTGATTAATATCAATTTCTATTTGTGTTTTCAATTGGCACGAAACTTGCTCAGGAAAGGATGAGACTGCGCAGAGGTCTGTTGCAGCTCATTTGTCGATTCCCAAAACATGTTTCCCAAAGGAGCCCTGCCATGAATCTCAAATCGATTGTTTTTATAAGCACTATGAGTCTCTTGAATGTAGCCTGCAGTTCTGCAAAGGACGCCCAACCAGCCCCCACTCCCACTCCCACTCCCACTCCCACTCCCACACCGGCAGCACCCGCAACGCCAAACACTCCAGTCACTCTTGGAGCACCAGTCCCAACATCAGCCAACTCAAATCCAACCAATGACACTCAAAATGCTTTCAAAATCATCGATCGAGAGCTTTCTCGGCTCACAATCAACGGTTATCCTTATCTTCTCTTTATCATGAATCCCAACGACCCCACCGTCGAAATCACAACAATGACCATCAACGACAAGCCCGCGAGTGCCCAAACATTAGGATCAGAAAATGCCGTAGACTTTCTTGGCCGATGTACAGAAAAAATATTCGATAATATCTTTTCTGAGGCCGATGACTCCTACAAAACCTCACTTCGAAAAAAATCCGCACCCTTTTTCAACCGTGCATATTGCTATTACATTGAAGGGTACAACTTTAGTCAGTACAAAGAAACAGGTACAAATATTCGTTTCACATTTTCAAAAAATTCCCTTCCCATTGGCACTTTCACACTCAAAATCAAACCCGACTAACTTCACACGGAATGGATAACGCTGCCCGCCTTAATTGATCCCGAAGCTCGGCTTCACCCTTTGCCAGCTGCCCTTGAATTTTTAC
>CAIZES010000432.1 GCA_903932045.1 uncultured Silvanigrella sp.
GGTATTCTCATATTCTGTGTCGCTGGGCCAAAGGCGACCATTGGCATAAAGGCATTTTACACACTGCCCACTGTTGGGACCGAAGGCAATTTTGCTTGCCAAGCTCGCAGCCATGGCGGGTGTGGTCATGGCGGGTGCGTTCTTAAAGGCGTTTTCAAAAAAAAATGCTAGAAATAGTGTTGCGATATTGAGAAAGAGCCGACTTCGACGGCGGAATTTCTTTGCGAAGGTCAACACCGAAAAGCTTGTTCAGAACGATTTGCGTGCCATCGAGAGAATCCGTTGAAACAAGTCGTAAAAAAATGCGTTGCCTTTGTTAAGTTTCGCAACGCTAGCTGTTTTGTTGGTCAAGCCATAACGTCATCTAGAGATGTTCTTCGATATTAAAGTGATCACAATGGCTACGTGGAGTAATCAAGCACTACCTGGGGACTCACGACCTGCTGTTGCGAAGCTGGCTTCGTGTTTAGCTGTGCCACGAAAGACCAGCATAATTCCGACCAATCTAAATCCCTATAACGAACCAACGATATTCAAGTAGTCAGAGAATTCCATTCCATAAGACTCCTTGAAGAGTTTTGTCCATTCGGGAGATTTTTGGAACTCTTTCCAAAACGATTGGGCTAAAGTGGCTAATTCTTTATTCTCCTTAGGCACCCACCATGCCAGCGCTTGTGTTGTTTCGCCCGCGGCTCCCGCAAACGTTACTTTTGAACTCTTCGATTTAAAAAGAGCAAAGTCTGAATCGAGCAGCGTACAAGCATTTCCAGTCGCAGTTTCCACCTTTGGAATAACATTGCCAGTGTCGTCTACAAAAATGAGGTCTCCGTCTGCAAAACCCGCCTTAGAAATAATCGTATGAAAACTAGATGCTTTTACCGTAATTAATTTTACTTTCTCTGCTTTGATTCGTGCAAATGTCATTTTGCCCGCTTTAAAGTTGCACAAAAAACTCTCTTTGATCGGAAGAAAGGGAATTGACGTTGCAAGCTTCTGACGCCAAGCATTTACAGTTAACACATCGGTATAGATATCCACTTGTGAAAAAAACTTTGGTGTATATTCTTCACCCTGCTTAACTTCCCCTTTATCATTGGCCCAATAATTAGCCATATCCTTTGAAACAACAATTTTCGAGACAACTACATTCGAGGCTTTTTTTCCAACATAGTCAGCAAATCTTTCTGCGATAAGAGTGTGCAACTGTTTTGCGCCCGTTGAGTGATAAACGAGATCGCGATCACGCATTCCTACCCGAAGCTCTTTAGATTTTGCAATTTCCGCAACAGAACGGGCTTCTGCAAAATTTGCTGCAATAGTCGAAAACAAAAACACGCCTAAGAACCTTTTCATCGAACACCTCCCATAAAAACAACAAACAATGGCAAGAATTGCCGGTACAAACTAATACAAATTCTCTATCCGAAAAATCGAGATTCTATTTTCTAGCTCCTGCGCTTCTCGCAAGAGGTTATCGGCAACCGATGCTGTATCAGAGGCGCTGAGAACGTGATTTTGTACCGAAGAGCTAATTTGTTGCAGCCCTACGGAGACTTCATGCACACCTTGCGCCTGAGATTCCGAACCCGTAGCTAAACGCTGCACTCCTTCAGTCAGTGCGACCGCTCCTTCACGCATCTGCAATAAATGCCCCTCAATCTGCACGGCTGCGGTCTCTGATACATGAGCTTTCTGTGCGGATTGCATTAGAATTTCTGCGGTATCGCTTGCAGATTTCGCCGAACGCTCAGCCAGGGCTCGCACCTCTGTTGCAACAACAGAAAAACCTTTTCCATGAGAGCCAGCACGAGCTGCTTCCACGGCTGCATTCAGAGCTAGCAGATTCGTTTGAAACGCAATGGCGTCAATAGTTTTAAGAATGTTAGAAATGGCATGATTATTTGCCACGAGCTCCTTTAGCGTTTTAACAACCGAGGCCATTTCTGCTTCAGCTTTTTCTAATCTTGAGGCCACATCAGCCACAGCAGTTTTCATGATGCTTGCACGCTCAGCATTCGCCTTTGACTCATTCCCGACTTGCTGAATTTCTGCAGAAATTTGTTCTAGGGTAGAAGCTTGAAGCTGAGTTGAAGACGAGAGTTCCATATTCATTGTGCGCAATTTGTCTGCTGCCGAATTCGCGTTTTTAGCACCTTCCCGAACCGAAGCGACCAAAGAAGAAAGGCCTCCCATCATGCTCTCGTGAGAGTTTCCAAGTAGATCCGATTCTGATGCATGCACCACTTTAAATGATAAATCTCCGTTTGCAATTTGTTCCGCCTCTTTTGCTCTAGTTCGCAGGTAGTATGATAGTCGCAAAACACAGCTGGACAACACCCCTAGTTCATCTTGTCGTGAAGAGTAATTTTGCAATTTAATGATTTTGTCACCAGGAATTTCAACATCTCCAGAAGCTAGAAATTCAACACTGCATGCCGCATTGCGAACTGCAGCAGCAACATCGCGAAGCACCAAAACCACTACTAGGCTCGAAACAATCATCATTAGAATTCCAATAAATAAAGCTCCAAGCACCGATTTATTGGCCGCGGCAACCAACTCACTCGATGGCTCTGCTATAACAATGTATCCAGATAATCCTTTCTTTTTTGAAACTAAACCAATAAAATCAGTGCCAGTATCAACAAATGAGATTGGCGAGGCTTCGGTTGTTTTTGTCTCATGTAAAGCAATTGTCTTGGTCTGAAAGGGGCGCGCATACACAGTATCAGAAACCGTTCCATTTTCACTAAGCAAAATTTGAGAATATTTATTATCAATTGACGTTTGAAGCAGAACGTATTTCGATGGTGCTTTAACGGCAATTATTCCTATAAGATCAGTTCCCGCCCTAACTGGAACTAGGAGAGCTACAAAACCAGATGGCAACACTTCAGCCCATGCATCACTCGCTAACGCCTTTGCCTGCATTGTTGAGTTCATCAAAGCACCACCAAATGCATCCCCCAAAACCAAGGAACCATCACGAGCCAAAAGAGCTACTTCTAGCTCCTTTCCCAAAAAAGTTTTTGCTTTCTGAATCTCAGTCTCGGCAGCATTTTTAGCAAAATCACCGAACGAACCTCCGCCAAGCGTTTGTTTTACCATTTCCTTGGCTGCAACGCCCTCCAAAACTCCCCGCACAGAATTTTGCCAAGAGTCGATACGACCGCTGGCAACGTCTAACTGAAGCGCGACTATTTCCAACTCCTTTTGAGTTAAGGTACTTTTAGTAAGTTTCGCTTGAACGAGCGATGTAACCACAATTCCTATGATTAGAGAGCTTAAAACAATTAGAAATAGTTTCCTGGCCAAAGAGCTCGGCATTAATGACTCCAACATCCTTAACTTGGTCCCCAAACCGATACCAATAATCAATCATATCGGTTCGTGGTGATCAAAACATGAGTCAAAACATGAGTCATTATTGTCGGATTTTTGACATATCTTAGGGGGCTTGAGTCCAAATTAAAAACTCACTTTACTTCATGCTGATCCCAATATAGAGAGGGACTGCATGAAGATGTAAGATAAAAATGAAGTTCTTATTTCAATTGAAATCCGGCACCACGAAATTGTAGATTGCTTAGATTGCTTAGACTGCTTGACTAACAACAACAACAAAAAGTCGTTGGATAATATCAAGTTTTTTCGGTCTGCGGTATTGAAAAAGAAAGTACAAGCCGTACTTCTGTTCCAACGCCAGATTCGCTCTGTATGTCTAGAGTGCCACTGAGATTATTTCCTTGATTTCATTTCTTGTACAAATACTTTGTTCGGAGCGGTTTAGCGCCACTCCTGCGTTTCGCTATGTTTGATAAGAATTTACTGAATCGCAATTTCTTCTAACCCCTTTTCTCCCACTAACACTCTCGTCTTCCCTCCATAACTCAGCACCCACATCAAGTATGCAGGATGCCTGAGCCCCTGAGACGTCGTGCGAATACTTATCTACTTATTGATGCATGTGGCAAACATGACGGGAATTTGGGTAGGGTTGGATGAATTGGTCCACCCCGGATCATGCACGGGGTTTAGGTTACTGGTAGTGCAGCAATCCACAAACCAGGTATCTATCGCTATTGGCATAGATGAAAGGGTATTACCGCCCCAGCCAGCTTGGCACTGTCCGCCTCCACCCATCACCATCTGACCTGCGGGACATGTGATAGAACCTGTCCAGTGACACCCCTTGTTTATAACGGGAGAGCAGTCGCAAGAGGCGGCGGAGCCTACGGTAAGATTTATCTGAAACATCTGAAGACCTAGCATAGTTGCGCTCACGGTGGGGGCAACGGCAGGAGTCGGTACAGCACCGCAAACAGCAGTGCCATCGGCTTTGATGTCCACAACCACCATACCCATTGCGGCGCATGATGTTGGCACAGGACTCGCCGGATTGGCCAAAGCGGTCCCGCAAATTCCGGGACTTGAAACCAAATAGCTCGAAGCATTTTGCCACGACAATGGCTTTCTGAGCATGGGTTCTTCAACGAACGTTGTGCTATCGTTTGCCGTTGATGACAAAGAAGTTGTTGCGGGATTTCTTATTTGCGCCGCCTGAACTTCAATACCGTAACTTGAAGAAGAATATTGTTTGCAAGTGGCTCGCAAAGTCCAGGGGCCAAGCGTTGTTTTTGACGTGTCGTTGTTTGAAATAATCACTTTGTTATTTTTGTCCAACAAGGGAACTAGTGTCCCTGCAGTGGTACAGTTGGTCGCAATCAACGGCGTCGTACTAAGAGATAATGCCGTTTTTCCACAGTCTACCCTTGAGATAATTGTTGATTTAACCACAGTCAAATCGGCCATATTTGAAGCCGATCGCGTGCTGCGGAAGAGTGCGCTCATTTGCGACGACA
>CAIZES010000433.1 GCA_903932045.1 uncultured Silvanigrella sp.
CGTTCAAAAGCAGCGTTCAAAAGCAGCGTTCAAAAGCAGCGTTCAAAAGCAGCGTTCAAAAGCAGCGTTCAAAAGCAGGGTTCAAAAGCAGCGTTCAACAAGCCCATCACTTAGGGAGCATGCAATCTTTTTGATTCAAATCGAAAACCCCGGCCTCATTGCGGCAAGTATAGAACCAATAGGTTTGTTGACCGTAACTGTATCCCTTTTGAGCAAATGGGGTGCCGTCATCGGAAATCTCACAAGGATTGTTAACTTCACACATCCGGCCACTCTCGTTGCCCGTATTGTTCACAGCAATTGCCGTGCGCGTACCAGCAGCAACAACAGGAGAGCCTGAAGTGCCACCAATGGTTTCGCAACCGGGACGACTGTATCGCAACGAATTTGTCCAGCTCCAATCGCCTTCTTTCAGAGTTTTGACAAAGGTCTCTATTTGGCAGGAGTAGCCTCGTTTCCAGTAGCCCGAAATAATTTCGATGCTGGTGCCAACAGCGGGAATTTCACGGGAAAGTGTAAGAGCTTCTACAGAAAATTTGGAGTGAATTTGCTGATAGGTTTCGGTGAGCAAAAACAAACTCACATCCGTTTTTGTCATGGTGGCGTATATAATTTTATCGGCAGAAACAGTACCCAACTTCTGTGCATCCTGACCCAATACAGTAAAAGACTTTCGCACAGGACGATCCACAACCACTGTGCCCGGCTTAATAAGCTCAACGCAGTGGCCGTTAGACATAACCATTGCGCGATCGGTGTCTTTGCTGTCATCAAAACGAACAATGCTGCCCGAACAATTGGAAAGACCCACAATGCCACGAAAATCGAAAGCAGCCCTGTCGGTTTGAAAATCGAAACTCTCGGGTGAGAAATTTCCAAATATCGGCAATTGAACTGCTTGAGCCTGACCCAAAGCAGCAAACGACAACAATGCGGTTGCACAATAAAGCTTCATGACAAACCTTTCTGCTCAAAGTGATCTTGACGTTCAGACCTTATGGTCGAAAACAAACACGCACAACGAACGAAGAGTGAAAATGAAAATCTATCGTACACCTAACACAAGCCGATTTTGAAGTCACTACGGAGAGATCAATTGGAGAAAAAAATAAAAAAATAAAAAAATGAAAAGGAGGCGGAAAAAGAAAAAACGATGATCTCAATCAAAACCTAGCACTGCTTTGATATACTGTCCGCGCTCAAACGTCCAAATATCATCGCTACGCCGCTTGCCCAAAATACCGCGGAAATCGTCGACACTTTGAAAGTTATGCTCCCGCATCCAACGCAAGATATCATCATTCAGGCGGGTAATATGTGTTGGTCCATTGCGGTAAAGAGTGCTCACTACCTGCACAGCCTGAGCCCCCGCCAACAACATTCGCACAGCGTCAAGTCCGCTATCAACGCCGCCCGAAGCCGCAATATTCGCACTGAGGCGTTCGTGCAACAAGGCAGTCCAGCGCAACGATGGAAGCGAGTCATTGGGATTACTCAGATGCACAATCCCCCGCTTTTCGACTCTATTCAAATCAAAATCGGGATAAAAAAGTCGGTTAAACAGCACAAAACCATTGGCGCCCGCCTTTTGCATTTGAGTTGTGACATGCAACACGTTCGTATAGAATGAATGCAATTTCACAGAAATCGGGATTTTTACTGCGGCGCGCACCTTAGCCACAACATCAACTTCACGTTTTTCAATTTCATCGCCCGAAACATCCAAAAACAACGGAGTGGAGTAAAAGTTCAATTCCAAAGCATTGACCCCCGTTTCGGCCAACTGAACGGCATACTCAACCCACGTTTGAGGATTCACGCAATTCAAACTTGCAATAAGAGGAAGCTTGGTCTCTTTTCGGGTTTTTTGCACCCAATAAACATGTTCCTTTGCTCCAGCATGCGACAAACGAGGAAACATGGTTATTGCTTCCTGAAAAGCGTTGTCGTATTGTGTCATTTCCTCATCGAATTCCTTACGCTCTAATTGAACTTGTTCTTCAAAAAGGGACTTAATTACCACTGCGCCGGCACCCGAATCTTCAAGGTGTTTAATAGCATCCACCCGACTTGAAATTGAACACGCTCCAACAACAATCGGACTCGTCAAAGGAATTTTGGCATATGAATCTTATTTTATTAGTGGAATCTTAATCATATTATCATGGTCGGCAAGTTAGGAGTTGTTTTCTGCGATTATCTGGCAGAAAATGGCGAGGAAGGCACATGAACGTAACGAGGTGATTCATGCCAGAAACTCCGCCGGCAGGCAAAGACAATCTTCGTATCCGGGAAATGACGATAGATGATTTTCC
>CAIZES010000434.1 GCA_903932045.1 uncultured Silvanigrella sp.
CAAAAATCCTTCTAGTGAGAAATTTTTGGGTACTAATCCTAGTTCTTTATATGTGTTGAGAATATGCTGCCAACGCCCCAAATTGCTGTGTCCAATACTGACTAACTCAGGATCGATGAGTGAGCGCATTGCGCGGGCTTCGGAAAGGAGGTCGGCGCGTGAGTGTCGTGTGGAATATTTCTTTAAAATGATGTCCACTGTTTCTTCGGGGTTTTGCATGGCATAAAGCCACCCTTTGATTGAGGCACGCAAAAAAGCTTCAGCTCTGTTGAAGTGGCTATTTATTTCGTCTTCAGTAGTGAATAGCGTATCGCCATAAAAATCGATACCGAATTGGCGTGGGTTGATAATTTTGACATCGGTTCCGGCTTGTTTGAGAGCCTGCAATTTTTCGGAAGAGAATTCTGTTGAATAAACCGGAATGATATCGGTGTGTCCTGTTGTTAAATATTCAAAGTGTCGGAATTCCATTTCTGGAGGATAGGGCTCAAACTTCACGTTTTCGAGTGAAACACCTTCTGCCAGAATCATTCCTAAAACCTCAGGAAGATCTTGAATATTGTCTTTGGGGTAGGATACTCTTTTGCCGACAAAATCACGTGGAACCGAAATTCCCGATGCCGCAGTGACAAGTGCCGCACTTGCGGAATGTTGAAAAATGGGAGCAAGAGATACAATTGGGATGCCAGCAGCACGTCGCAGAAGAATATTGGAAAGACCCACTCCGTAGTTGGCCTTGCCTGCTAAAACATCTGTTACTGCGTCCCCAACTGGCTCGCGTTCGCGGATTTCAACTCGGAGCCCTTCTTGTTCGTAGAAACCTTTTTCAACGGCGGCATAAAATCCGGCAAATTGAAACTGATGCATCCAGCGCAGTTGTAGCACAACTTTGTCAAACTTATTCGAATTCGGAGGGGTTGATTCGGCGTGCGAAGAAGTGCAAATAAAAAGTGACAACAGAAGATTAGACAGTAGAAGTATAAGTAAGATTTTAGTCGGAAAAAATGTTTTTGTGTATTGAGGTGGCAATATTGTCTCAGGGTTTGGTGCTTGCGTTGATTTGCCAGTGGAACGTGGCTGGAGGGATGTGAGCGTAGTCATTTTGTTTTCTCCAGAATTAGAACCGAGTCGTTGTCTATGAGTGTTTTTGTGTTTGAATTTTTTCGCCATTGCGAAACGAGTTGGTTGAGCCCCTCTGTTGTTAGAGGCCATTGGTCGCCTGCTGAATTTTTTTCCAAGAACAAGTATCGAATTTTTTCCAAAGGCAGTGCTGATGCTCCAGCGTGTGCGATGTTTGGGCGTTCGACAACTGCGGGAATGATATTCCCCTCTATAAGCGATGAACCTGCAGGAAGTTTTAGAAAAATATCTTTCGCAAAATTCAGCTGCTGAATGCGAATGGGATTTGCGGGACAATGTGACTGGAATGTTCGACCTGTGTAGGCACGAAATCCCATTTGAATATTGGGCAGGGCCACGGCAAAAAGAAGAACAAACGCAAATTGCCAGGCTTTGTGTTTTGGTTGGGGCAATGACGGATGCAAAAGGGGAATGACGCAATATATGAGAGCAATGGCGAGTGGTGCGCTGCGATGCGAAAACCACCATCCACCCAGCAGACGCACGCAAAGAAGTGCGGCAAGTGTTGCGGCTGCTGGCAAAATAAACCACAATTGTTGTTTAAATTGTTTGCGTTGTTCTTGTGAAATGCGGGAAACTGGAGGAAAAACGAGTGGGACAAAAAAAAGTGGCAGAAAAAAGCAGAGCAATCTTTCGCCGATGGAAATAAGGCTTTTAGGATTTGTGATAAGCGCCAGTCCCGATGCTCCCGATACAGCTCCTGTGTATTGCCCCGATGGGCCAAGAATGTGTGGCCGGAGAACAAAGACTAAAATTCCCCACGCAATTGAGACCGCGGCAAAACCAAACGATGCTTTGTATTTTTTTTGCAGGAAAAGCGCGCTGGCGATTGCGATACCAACAATGGGAAATTCTTCTTTGCACAAGAGTACAAAGGCAAAAGTAAAGAGAGCCCCTGGCCATTTGTTGAGAAGGAGAAACATGAGAGTGAGCGAAAGCGGCAAAAGGGACCATGTTCCTGGGTGAATAGGATAGAAATATGCGTCGAGAACCACGGGTGTGAACAGGGAGAACGTGGCAACAAAAAGAAAGCTTGTGATTGAGAGCAATTCCTTGCGAACAATGACGAGCAATGGAATGAGTCCCAAAAGAGCGACGGTCATTTCGGTTCTGATGCCAAGAAGTGCTGGTTGCACGAGACCTTTAATGGGGAGTAATGTGAAAAGAATAGGATCAAAGTGATCGTTAAAGAGATGAATATCGCGAACGCTGAGCCATGGATTAGGGTTTTTGAGTGACAAAAGATGAATGGCCTGTGCGTAAATTCCCAAATCGTAATTGTTAAAACAGTATTGTTGGAAAAATATTTCCACGGGAATCCAAACAACAATGATAAAAAATGCACAGATGAATGCTGAATAAAGGAGCGCTTTTTGTGTTGGACTCAAGCTTGTGAACCACGAAAGAGTCTGTTGAATGAGTTTTGGAATGTGGGTCGCTATTTTGGGTTTCACAATAATCTCACTTTGGTGTCGTTTTCAATAGAGTGTTATTTTTTGCAGAAGTAGCAAATACGCTGTTTGCGATCGGCCTCGGACATCCATCTCCGTTCGTACTGCAGGCAACGGGTTTCTGGCGCATTAAGAAACGCTTTGAGTGAGTTTCGCACCCCTGCAAGGTTGCTAAAAACGTCGAGTTGTTCTTGGTTCGCAAACCAAAAAAGGCACTCCCCAATGGCTGGAGTTATCATTTTTCCAGACGTGAAAATGGCATCTGCAAAGTCGAGACGTTCTAGCAGTGTATTGGCAAATGCAGTTTGAAGGCGATCGCTTGTGAGAAGACCTCCGAATTTTGCGTTTTCATCACGCAAAACATTTTGAACAATTTTTCGGGATGGAAGATCGAAAAGAACATCTATTTTTTCGAAGGGAGGATGTGTGCGCACTCTGTCGGCAACCGAGTTGAAATAGGGAGACCAAGCGACGAAAAAAAGTGTGTATCCGGAATATCCAAGCCACACCCATTTGGAAACTTTTCCGTTGGCGGATCCCCAGATGAAGCCTGCAATAACGATTGCAAAAAAGAGAGCGGCAAACGCCCAAGCTGTTCCACTAGCAATGGCAGAAAGTGTTGTGTTGAGTGCAAAGACGATTAGAAAAAACAACAGTGTGAGAGTGAGGGGCTTCCAGGGGCCAAGATTACGCAACGTATTTTGAATGTTTTCAAAAAGTGGTTCACGATCTGTTGCGCTGTTTTTTGTGCGACATGTTGCGCCGTTTGTTGCGCCGTTTGTTGCACGCTCTGCAAGCGCAAATGAGGTCGCTAAACAAAGAACAATTGCCGCGTACACGGGATATTTTTGGATGTAATAGGTTGCGCTTCCGCTTTTCACATACCACGCCAGAGTGGCAACGGTAGAAGTGCTCCCGAATGCGGCGGCAAAAATATAGAAACGTTTGAGAGAGCAGAAACTAAAACAATTTTCAGGGGTGCCTTTGATATCTCTGAAATCTTTGAGCTCATTGATGTGTTTAATAAGAAATGCTGAGCAAAGAACAAGCGAAAAAAATGTGGCAACAAAAACGTACTTACGATATCCGCCCGTGTTTTGAATGATACTGCTTAAAAGATGGAATGAATATCCTGCAGCACCTAAAGCAAGAATTGCGGCAATTGCAAACGTCAATTTTGCAAAGCGTGAGGTGCTGTTTTTAGCTTCAATACCCAAAAGAATTGCTGTTGCAAAAATAGCATCGCCCAAGTTGAGTCCGTAGGAAAAACGCAGCGCAAATAGGCCGTAGGCAAGCCCGATGGCTCGCACGTAGGGGTGTGATGGAATGGCATACAGCGCCCACATTGCAAATAGGGGAGCAAGTCCGAAAAGATGTGAGAAAAAGCCGGAGCCCTGTGACATATGAATCACCGGCAATACCGAAAAGAGCAGTGTTGGCAGCAAAAAGATCCATAGGACGAAGAACGGGTGGAGTGGTTGCCTAGATTGCGTTTTCCATTGAATTGAGGCGGAATATTTCGCAGCAATAATTCCAAGGACTGCTGGCAGAAATGCGATTGAAGCGTAGAATGCCATTCTGAGGGCGTAGAAGGTTTCAGAACCAATTCTGTTTTTGAAAAACAGCATGGTTGAAAAAAGATTTACAAATCCAGAATATGTTTTGACATCTCCTCTTGAATAGTCTCTGAAAATTCCCAAATGTGCAAAGGCATCGCCCCCACCTGTGTTTACAAGGCCATCAAAAAGTGGGTTGTAAAGAATTCGAAAAAAAACGAAGGCAGCAAGAGTTGTGGTGATGATTCCTGTCCAGAATGGCAGGCCGAGTGGTGTGTCGAACGGTCTGTCGGATGGTGACGCTCCAGTAGGGATTTTTGCTGTTCCGGTGTGTTTCTTTCGAGCGATAACGAGTATCGAAAAGAAGACCACATGAGAAAGCAATGAGAGCGGATAGGCAAGCTGGTTGAGTGTTTCGGGACTCGCAAATGCGCTGAATAGGTTCAGGATGTAGCTAAACCCTCCTGCAAAAATAACGGAAAAAAGTAAGGAAAGGCTGGCAATAAGCAGAACCGTTATCATGAGCTGTACTTTCTGTTTGGTTTTGAATTCTTTGTGAAAATGAGTTGTGTGCGTGTCCAAGCGTCTTGCATGCGAAATGCCAACATATCTTTTGCAAGATTGAAACCCACATTGAGTTTGATGATGAGTGCTTTTTCTGCGGTTTTTCTTGCAAAGTTCCAATTTTTAACTTGTGTCATGGTAGCGAGTTCGGCATACAGCGCAAATTCTTCGTGGAATCGGCTATTGTTGGCTGTTTGTACGGCAGTGGCATTGTTACAATGACGTCGATATTGATATGTTCTGGCCTGGATTCCAATAAAAGTTTCGCCCTGTAAAAGCATGCGAGCAAAAAAATCTAAATCTTGAACTTGCTTCCAACGAGGATCAAAATATTGTCCCGTCATTTTGGTTTTATTGTAACAAACCGTGGGGCACATAATGAAGTTGCCTTTTAGGAGAGCAGCGAGCCCCATATCACCGTGAAGTTCGATATCGTTTTTTGTTGAGGGGATGAGAAATTTTTTTACGAAATCTGGAAAAGAAAAAATGGGCGTATCGGTAGGTCCTATGATATTGGCGTTGGAAAAAATTCCGAGGGCCGTGGGATAGCGTTTGAATGCAGATAGATTTTCTGAAACATATGAGGTGGCAAGCATGTCGTCGGCATGGAGGAGTGTCACAAAATTTGTGGCCGATTCGCTCAGGCAACGATTCCAGTTTGCAACCATGCCAAGATTGCGTTCGTTTCGCAAATAACGGTACGGCTGCCCATTCATTATGGCGTCAATTTTTTCGTTGGCCAGTTCGGGGCTGGCGTCGTCGCAAATAAGAAGTTGCCATTGGGTGCTGCTTTGGGCAAGAACACTTCTCACGGCCCGTGCTAAAAGGTTGACGTCTTTGTAATACGGAATAGCAATTGTGATTTTCGGAATTTGCTCAAGCACAGCTGCGCAGCCCTCGGTATTTTGCAATTCTGTGGATACTAACCTACCATAGCAGCGTTGTCACTTAAGCTTGTTATCGAGGGGTCCGTGTCGCCTATTCTTGTTCTCTTAACCGTAGCTTTTTTTGTTCTCGTGTTGTCGCAGTTTGGCAAACGCATTGCCGCCCGTAAGTCGTTGGTTTGGTGGCTGGTGGCGTTTTTCTTATTGGCAGCTGTTGTTTCGCCCTCGCTATTGGTTCCAATAGCGCACCTGTTGGGTATTGAGTTGGTGAGCAATATGGTTCTTGCCACGCTCATTCTTTTTGTGATGCTTCAAATTCTAGTTGAGTCTTCGGAGACAACTGCTCAGTTGCGCAAAATTCGAAATCTGGTGTCAACCCTTGCGGCTCGTGATTATAAATATGATAACCAGGTTTTAACAACCGTTTCTGGCGCATTGGTTGTGTGTCCTTGCTATAATGAGCAGGAGTGCCTCCCTCAGTTTTTGCACAATATTAAGGCAGCAGGGCAGCGTTTTTTAGTTGTAGATGATGGGTCTTCCGATGCCTCGCTTTCCGTTCTATTAGACTCTGCGCCAGCTCATTTTGTGTCCCATGCAACCAACATCGGGGTAGCGGGTGTGTTGCTGACGGGTTTCAAGGTTGCTCGTGATGCTGGATTTGACTACGTTGTTCAATGCGATTCCGATGGACAACATCCGGTTTCCGAAATTCAACGTTTGGTTTCGGAAGCTCGGGCAGGAAGTTTTGACTTACTTGTAGGTTCGCGTTTTTGTGATGCGGCCCTGGCTTCGCTGGAAAGTACCACCTTGGTGCGTCGTTTGGGCGGGGTTTTGTTGAATTTCTCGTTGGGACTTTTTGCTCGCAAGGCGCAAGTATCCGACCCCACCTCAGGCTTTCGTGTGTATTCCCGTAGGGCATATTTATGGCTTTTGAATCAGATGCCAGACGAATATCCAGAACCAGAATCCATTGCCTTGCTTGCGCATGCAGGATTTGTGGTGGGAGAGACGTTTGTCAGAATGCAGCCACGTGCGGGTGGAAAATCGAGCATTGGAGGTTTAAAGAGTGCTGCCTTTATGGTGAAAGTTGTGACTGCTATAATTGGGCTTCGTTTGCGAACCTTGGTGTGGTTTGGGTAGTGTGAGTTTGAATAGTGTGAGTTTGAATAGTGTGAGTTTGAATGGCTACGGTTTGATAAAGAGAGAGATATTTTCTCGTTTCTGAAGAATTTGCAGTTTGCTGAGATCCAAATTCAGCCCTTGAATTATGTCGTCGCATTTTTCTTCCACGTATATTTTGGAACCAGAACGGTTGATTGCGCTTTGCAACGCATCACGTTCCGATACTAGGAAAATGTCCGTGAGTGCCGGTTGAGAGGCGGAGCGGCGGTGGGATTCTCCTAAAATGGCACCCTGGTTTTTGCTAATAAGCACAATGCTTTCGTTTGGAGAAGATGTTTCTTTTACAAATGAAACAGCTTTGTCTACCAAGGAATTGGGATGTGTAAAAGCATTGACGTTGTTGCTCATCTGGCTCCCCAGAGTTCTGGTGTGGGCTGGAAATTCGATAATCCAACTACACAAAAACATGAGCAAAAGGAAAGCGCAGGTGCGTGCTAGTGTGCTTTTGTTTTGTAGGAGTAACTCCGAAATAATAACAAGTGCTGGTATTTGAAAGATCAGGAGTCCGGCAAGATTGAAATTGTGACTTCTGCCTCCGTAGTATCCAAAAGACCATAGGCACAAAAGCCCAAAAAGAAAAAGAGCGCTAGAACGCTGAGAAGGCTTCTTGTGTTGGGTTCCAAAATAAGATCGCACAAATGCCGCTGCACCAATAAAAAGAGAGACAATTGTAGCAAGGGCGTAAAGATTCCATGGATGCCAGGTTGGCGTTGGCAAAAGTGCTATTCCGTATTTTGCAAATATGTTGAGGGTGACGAAAGCAAGATCTAGGTTGGGAGTTTTGCCTGAACGAAGGAGCAGAAAGAAATAGAATCCCACAAGAATTATTGCACTGAGGAGCAGAGAAATGGCAGTATTTTTGACAAAACAAAAAATTTTGCTAAGCAGCAACGATCTGAACGCTGCTGAAGTGGCTGCAATAGATGCTGAAGCAGTTGTTGAAGCAGCTGCAATGGCTGCTGTCCATATGGCAAGTGCAATGATGCCGAATTCGATATTGATAATAATTCCAATTGCAGCTGCAATGGCGCCCGTGATCAACCTTGTAGCGGTTTGTTCTTCGATGTAGCGAATGCCATACCAAACGAAAAATAGAGGAGCTAGGGTGCGCAAGGGTACAAATTGGAAGTAGTGGTCGCCAATAGCTGCTTTCCAATAAAGATATGCCCAGAAAAATGATGCGCCTGCCCCCCAAATAACTGAAGCAGAACTGCTGCATGCGCGGCGCAAAATACCAATAATAAGAACGAAATTTGCAAGAATCAAACTAGCCATTATCACTGTGAAGGCCGCAACTCCTCCTCCTAAAAACGAAACGAATGGCGCCAAAAGATGAGCATAAAGACCGTAAGTTGTTCTAAATCCATCAACAAGAAGGGTTTCGCCCATTTGAACCTGGCCAACGGGATAGTACAGGACGTCGAAATGATAGCCATTTTGTGCGTTCATGCGTGCCGCTGGAAACACTGCGTACAGAAAAATTGTGATTGTGATGATCCAAATTCCAAAGCGAGCAGCAAATTGCTCAAGGATTTTCCAGTAGCAAAGAAGTTTTTTCCAAATCTTCCTTTGGGGTGTGAAAAATCGGGAAATAACAACCGCAGCATAGAGGCAAATGGCAGCGGGAAAGCACTGACTCCACAATGTGGAACGAAAATAAGTGGACCAATTGCTTGTTGGCTTTTGTTCGAAATATGGGAAGGGGTCATTGCAAAAGAAGGATGCCAATGCAAGCGCAAAGAGAATCATCCAGGGCACGAAGGTAACAATATTTTTTGTTTTTAACGAGGCTTTTGAAAAATGTTTGGTAACAAGAATGTCGCAAATGGGGACTGCAATGAGTGCTGCGAGTGGGAAAAATAGCGCAGCAAATACGACGAGACTTTGTTCTGCTGGTTTGGGATTGGCTATTTTAAGAATTTCGGGCAATACCTTGTAAAACGATAAGGTGGACGAATGCGGATATTGAAATATGAGCGCCCCCGTGGGAATGAATATTATGAAAGATAAAAGGGCAGCTAACGAAACGCTGAGTTCGCTATTTTCTAGGACGTCATAATTTTGAGTTGCATTGGCAAAGTTTATTTTGTCCGTGATGTTTTGAGATTCTGGAATAGAATTCATTATGGTATTCTTTTTACGAGAAAGTGTAGAGAAGAACACTGGGAAATAGTATCGTATTTGGTATTTATCTGTTGTGAGAGTTGTTTGTTTTCTCCGCCTGGCCCTTTATTTGGGAGCCACCAGGGAATGTTTGTGTTTTGAAGAATTGCGTAACCAGGCCACTCGGTGTTGTCTATTTTGTGTCGTGCAACGTTGTTTGGAAGCCATGCAAGAAGATTTGTATTTGTTTGAATTGAAATGGGGTTTGTGCTGTTTGTATTTGCTTGTGACCGGTTCTGATTTTGCAGGCAATCCACAACACCATCAAACTCGTTTTTATTGGGATTCGTTTCGAATAAGAGCTGTAATGGCTGATCGCCCATAATGCGAGAGAGTCTTTTGATGTGTGCGGCAATACCTACAACAAGAACGGAGGTAAGAATAATTTTGAGTGTGAGTTGAGCATTACGATTGGGCGTATTTGAAATGAATTTTAAAATACGGATGAATCCTGCTGTTGCAAATAGAAAGAGTCCAGGCAAGAAAAATGCTGAATTGTACCATACCAGGCCAGATTTGTCGGGAGCCAAAAAGTAGGCAACTCCCGGGGCCATTGCAATGACATTTCCCAAAGGAAAAATCCAGCCCAGCCACACCACTGATTCGTTGAGACGAGAAAAACCGGAATGGCGAATGTCGTTCAAAACGCGCAGGGGGCTTGTGATGGCATTGAATACGATTTCGAACGGAGTGTTGCCGTAGTTTCCCCAAAAATGACCCAACATTGTTGAGCCCATGGTGCCAAAATGTGGAACGAAAACTTTGAGTGCCAAAATGAAATACACAAATGAAAATGCTGCAAGCGCAAGAATGCGGCGTGTTTCCTTTTGAGTGCGTTCAAAAAGAAAATGCGGCAGCGTAAGCATTGCGCCAAGCTGAAAGGCGAAGAAGAAACCGCAATCTTCGCGCACGTTGATGGCAAAAAAAGTGAACAATAGCGGCAGCCAAAATGGTTTTCTTTGCAACAAAAAGAGCATGGCAAAAAGCATGGCTGGAACCGCAAAGGGTTCGTAGTGACCGGAAATTGCAACGTCGGATGCAAACCGATTGAGAGTGAACAGCATTGATGCCGCAAAAAATACCAAGGAATGGAATCTCGAAATGGAAAAATCGAGAGTCTTGTTTTCCGCTGGCGAAAGGGTTTTTGAATATTGTATAAAGAAAAAACTTAGAATTTTGAGTACGGCAATTGAAGCAACGCCCATTGCTAGTACGTTAAGAAAGAGAAGAGTGAATTGTGTGTTAAGAATGGCCATAAAAGGCCCAAAAAGAATGGGAGAGACAGACCAATGTGCTCCCAATGCACTTCCCGGAATGTCGGCGACTTCAAAAAAATTCCCGTGCAAAAATCCGTTGGAAAAGATTTCTGTGACAATTGTGAGATCCATGTACCCAAAGAACCCATGCCGCCAAAGGGCATGTGCGTTTGCTAACAAAAGACCTGTGGTAAGTGCGACGAGAAAATAAGAAACTCGATAAAGAGTGCGGAAATTGGGGAGTAGTTTTCGCTGTTTCATGCTATCCTCTGTCTCTGTACTCTTCATAAGATTTTCACTACTGTGCTGTGCAAATTTTTTTAATAATGGAATACTCGGAAGTAAAGTATAACGTTACAGCATTTTTTGTGCGGTCGTCTAGCGGGATGAGAGGGATATCCCATTCACCAGGTTTTGTAACAATGGCGAAATGAACTCCGTTTGCTGTGCGTTTTTTGTCTTTCATTATGTACGGTAAGATGGCGTCAATTTGGACGTTGGTGAGTTTTGTGAGTTCGTTCGCAATGGGGAAGTATTTTTTAATCATTTCGTGTATGCTCAAGAAAGATTCTGGCTTCATTAACCCCAGCTTCATAGCAACAAAATTTTCAATATCCATTCCCAAAACAACCGCAATTCCGTGGGGAATTGCATAATTTGTTACCGACTCCAAAGCGTGTCCTAAGGTGTGGCCGTAATTGAGCATGCGTCGATTTCCGAAATCGAATTCGTCTTCTTCCACGAATCTTTTTTTTGTGGTGAGCGCGTCGCGGATGAGGGGTTCGAGATTTGCTTTTTGCGGTGGGAGCTGCCAGTGATGAGACAAATTTGTGAGCGAATTCTCTCCCGTAATAAGAGCGCTTTTTAGAATTTCGCCAAAACCTGAGCACAGATCGCGGTCCGATAGTGTGGATGCAAACTGTGTGTCGATGATCACTTTTCTAGGATTTTCGAAAACACCCACAAGGTTTTTGGTACCTTCAAAGTTGAGAGCGCTTTTGGCACCAATGCAACTGTCGGCCATGGCAAGCAGTGTTGTTGGAAAAAATTCCCATTGGATGCCTCTGAAGAAAGTATGGCATGCAAATGCAGAGAGGTCTTGAACGATGCCGCCCCCAATAACGATTGCTTTTGTTGAGCGATTGCAACCATTCGACATAAAAAAACGAACAATTTTCTCAACTCCGCTCCAAGATTTGTTTTCTTCCGTTGCTGTTAAGGCAAGAACAGGAAGAAATTTTAGTGCAGGTTCGAGGCGTTTGCTGTGCAAGCGTGAAACATTTTCGTCGATAAGGACAACAGTGTTGCCTGCGGTGGTAATGTTGTTGCCTGCGGTGGTAATGTTGTTGCTTGCGGTGGTAATGTTGTTGCCTGCGGTGGTAATGTTGTTGCCGCTGGGTACGTTGGTCGCATTGGCCGCGTCAAATAAGTGGGGCAAACAATCGCCCATAAAAATATCGTAGGAACCGCGTTCAGAAGTTATGTTCAAAATGAAATGACTGCTCAAGAATACCTCACTGGGCTGCTAAAAATTGTGCCCACCATTTGGCGGTTCTTGCGATGGATTCGTCCAAGCCGACGGAAAGAGAAAGTCCTAGTTCCGTTTTTGCTCTATCTACGTTTGGAACATAGCGAGTGGGCAAGTTTCCTGGTTGGGCTTGTTGGGCAATTTGAACCTGTAGAGGTGTTGAAATTTGACTTCCCATGATTTCTGGGACAACGAGCGATATTTTATGCGCCAAATTTTCGATGCTGATAGGGATATCGGAGCCAACGTTGTATGGACGTCCTGTGCGGCCTTTTAACAAAATGGTCCACAGCCACACTACTAAATCCGCTGCATACATGTAGGAGCGCAGAGGTGTTCCGTCGCCAGAAATTTTGATGGGTTTTCCTTTCAAGGCGTCGTCGATAAAATTACCAATGGCAAAATGAGAATTCAGAGGAAGATGGGGGCCAGCAAAAGCAAAGCATCGAGCAATTTTTGCTTCAAGATTATGTTTTTTTGCATAGGCGCAGCAAAGCATTTCTGCCATGCGTTTGCCTTCGAGATCG
>CAIZES010000435.1 GCA_903932045.1 uncultured Silvanigrella sp.
AATGATAATTCCAGAGGAGATTTGTAGATGGAATTAGCCTCGGACGCAAAAGCATTGCCTCCAGACATATCCAAGTACGATTGTCATCGCGCCTTTTTATGCGATTTTTTTACGGCAAAAAAAGCGGCGCTAAGTTCATTTTCGCACCGTCAGTTTGCAACGATGGCCGGATTTAAAAGCCCGAATTATCTTCTGCTGATAATGCAAGGTAAACGCAATCTCTCGAACGAAGCTGCCGAGGGAGTTGCGAACGCCATGAGCCTTCGCGGGCCAGAAAAACGAATATTTCTTGCCCTAGTTCGCCTAGCAAATGCGCAAACTCCAGACGAAACAGCCTTGGCAAATAAAGAAAGGCTCGTTGGAATTAAACATCTTATCACTAAAATTATTCCATCGTGGCATGTAGAAGTTCATTCACGGTGGTATCATCCTCTGGTTCGCGAACTCATTTTTCTGCCGGGGTTTAAGCCTAGTGGAGAATATATTTCGAAGAAACTCAAGGGAATAATCACTCCAGAACAAGCGTGGGACTCATTCGTCCTGCTGCAACGCGCCGGATACATTGCGCAGCGACTTGATGGCACCTATACTGCACTTAATCCCGTGATTGATACCGGCGACTTTGTCTTCCAGCGCGGTGTAATGGATGGGCATCATCGCGAAACGCTGGACATGTGGTCAAAGAACATCGACAAACTCACACCCGCACATCAAGAACGCGGCCTTATAAATATCCCCGTCTCGGCCGCAAAAATTGGGGAACTTCGCGAACGCATGCGTCGCTTTCAAGACGAAATTATCGGCTGGCTGCAAAACGAACCTGCCGCCGACAGTTTGGTGCAGCTCGGGGTTTATCTAATGCCAATTGAAGTTGGGAATGATGGCGGAGCCCTTAGCTAGTGCAGCCTTCGTGAAAACAATTTGCGGGTCCATGCTTTCGGATAACGCGTTGAAATTTTGCCGCCATATGGCATAATTGAATCCATACTCCCAAATTTGGGAGGCGCGTCTCACAAATTTGGGAGATTTCAAACTAATGACAACAATTCAGAGAGTTATGACCGCGGAATTGCTAAAAAGAGTGGAATCTTCTCATCTGCCATTTTTACAAGTTCTGATTGGTCCTCGGCAGACCGGAAAGTCAACTATCATCGCTCAACTCGCGGAATACTGGAAGGGCTCAAAGCTTATTGAATCGGCCGACGGCATTGCGCCTCATGGCGCAGAATGGCTCGAATTTGTGTGGCAAAAAGCTCTAGATATGCCCGGAACAACGTTACTATGTATCGACGAAATTCAGAAGGTTCGGGGGTGGAGCGAGGTTGTTAAGAAGCTCTTCGACCGCGATCGCAACACAAACAAGCTACGCGTTGTTTTATCGGGCTCGGCAAGCCTCACTCTTCAAGCTGGCCTCACAGAAAGTCTTGCCGGACGCTATGAACTCGTCAGCTCGCCCCACTGGGGACTCGACGAATCACACGCAGCCTTCGGTTGGGATCTTTCCACGCACCTTAAGTTCGGAGGGTATCCTGCACCGGCATTTCTCATAGAAGACGTGCAACGCTGGCGGTCATTTGTTCGCGACAGCATCATCGAACCAGTGCTGGGGCGCGACCTACAAACTGCCATGCAAATTCAAAAACCAGCCCTACTTCGACAACTATTTTCTCTTGTCACAAGTTATCCAGCACAAGAGATTTCATATCAAAAATTACTTGGTCAAATTCAAGACCATGGAAATGTGGCAACAATTAAGCACTACCTAGATATTCTGAAGGGCGGTTTTCTCATAGAAACTCTCGAGAAATATTCACCGAGCGCTGTTGTCAAAAAAGGGTCGAGCCCTAAAATGATTCCCATGGCACCCGCGCTCATTCACGCTTTTTCAAACCCAGCTGCCGTGGACGAAGACCCAGAGTGGAGAGGCCGCGTATTTGAAAGTGCAGTTGGGGCTCATCTTTTAAGAACAAATTGTGAACTTTACTACTGGCGCGAAGGCGATTCAGAAGTCGATTTTGTGGCTATCTTCGACCGACAAGTTTATGGGATTGAAGTTAAGTCGGGACGACGAAAACGCGCAAATGGTCTTATTGCGTTCAAGAAAAAATTTCCCAAAATTAAAACTCTTCTGCTCGATTGGGATGGTGGCAGAAACTTTCTTGCTGGCCCCGCTTCGCTTGAGGCTCTTTTGCGCGCCGGGCAATAAATGTGGACATCATCTTCTCCGAACCGGGTCTAGCATAGCAGAGGCAGAGGCAACCTCGTTACCCAGAAGCCTTTAACAAACGCAAATAGTCTTTCGTGGACTCATAAACCATACAGCTCATAAAGCTCACATATTGTACATCATTCGATGGATGCAACTGTACATACTGAACCGCCGCTAAGTAGTGGGATCGCAGGGCGGGAGGAATGACAGTAGGAGTATATCCAGCCTGAATAAGAGCAAGATTCATGACCAAGCAAAAGCAACTTGCGAGGCAGGAGGCGGAACATATTCTGTTCCCGAAATCACCACGGGAATATCCCTGTAGACACCGGCACGAGAGGCGTCGATGCGATGATAATAAATTCTGTGCACGGAACAAATATCGGCTTCAGAAAATCTTCTCTGATTAGCCAATCCATATACAAAATCGAATGCATCTCCGTGTCCAGAAACTTCGTAATGATCCTTTAAAGGCTTTCCGGCTATGGTTAGTCCGTCTTCAAGTACCACTTTGGTTTCTGTTTCGGTGAGCGTGTTTCCTTCAATCGCGTTACTAGAATAGGTTATTCCAACCTTAAAATACTCTTTCAGTTGATACAGAAATGGCTCAGGAAGAGGCCTAAAATTTTCAATTTCGGAATTCAAAGCATCAATCTCAGGAATGCGGTTTTCCTAACGCACCAAACACTTTCTCTCGACCCACCCGAAAAAAATCGACTTAAAGTGGAAATTGACCAAAAGTTTCTCTCATCTGATCTTTCTCGCAAATACAAATTGGCTGCTGTTGAAGTTCTCGATTTTGGCGATGTGTCAAAAAAGCTCGCAGAGTAGGCTCAACAAAGCGCCGAAAACCCGGGCTCACTCAGCTATTCCAAATCATTGCCGGGCACTGGGAAACCTTCAAAGCCGACCGTGAGATGGAAGGGCGAACCATGCCCAAATACATTGCGGACGAGTTTGAGAATTATTTGCGTTGCGGCATTCTGGCCTATGGCTTTGGTCGAGTTTATTGCGAAGCGTGCGAGCACGAAAAGTTGGTGGCCTTCTCGTGCGACTGAAAGAAGTCCCCGTGGGACAAGGGGAGGGGATTTTGCCCATCGTGCGGTGCAAGGCGCATGGCTGAGGCCGCGATTTATCTCACCGATGAGCTTGTGCCATTGGTGCCTGTACGACAATTTGTAGTCACTTTTCCTCCGCCGCTAAGCCTTTGGCTTACCCGTTCCAACGAGCTTGCAGGAGTTGTGTGCGGCAAAATTATGGACGCACTCACAGCGCATTTGCGCCGAGAAAGCGAAACATCAAACGGCATGGCAGGTGCCGTGGTGTTTATGCAAAGATTCGGTAGTGGCGCGAACCTCAACGTGCACCTCCACATGATTGCACATGATTGCACTCGATGGAACCTATAGTGAAAAATCCACGAACTTCCTACACACCTGGGGCACTACAGAACTCTCGCGCCGAGAG